>CALLLI010000253.1 GCA_938082635.1 uncultured Verrucomicrobiales bacterium | reverse complement strand
GAAACACTTTGGCACGTGGATACGGACGATTCGTCCCGATGTCTTACCTTCAGAGATGGTGGTGTCGGAAGCCCTGAAGAATACGCTTTCTGAATTTCTGCATCATAGCGTCATCGCTATGCCATTGCGAAAATTCATCCTCGACAGAATAGACTTCGTACGAGCCGATGGTAGGCGCTTTGTCGCCTGATTCCCGGAGCGAGAACTACGCTCTCACCAGTACCATTCTTGATTTCCTACATGTCCGACAACGTTGGAGGCGGCGGAGGCAATCGTGGCGGCACTACTAACTAACTATCTAACCAATCTAGACCTTCATGGAGTGGCGATAGGATCTCGTGACCATCCTGGGTGGCGACGACCATGTCTTCCACTCTGACGCCGCCGAGCGTTGCTGAGTAGAGGCCGGGCTCTACGGTGAAGACTTCGTTCTCCAAGATCTCGCTGCCGCCATGGTCGAGCAAGATGGGTTCGTGTACTTCCAGGCCGATCCCGTGCCCGGTCCCGTGGCGCATGGTCGCGGTTTCTTGATCGTGGCGGGCGTCGCCTCGGACCATGGAGAATCCTTGGGTTTCGATCACGCTGGCGACGGCTTGATGCACGGCCTCTCCGGTCGTGCCTGTCTTGAGCGCCTGACAGCCGGCGGCCTTAGCTTCGCAAACGGCCGCGTGCATCTTGAGACATTCGTCAGAGGGCTGGCCGCAGACGACTGTGCGAGTCATGTCGCCACAGTAGCGGGTGGCATTGTCCATCGGGAAGATGTCCACGATGATCGGCAGGTTGGCTTTGAGCGGGCCTGTGCCGAAGTGGTGGCAATCAGCGACGTGCGGCACCGTCACGACGATGGAGTCATGCGAGTTGGAGAACTTTCGCTCTAGCAGGAACGTGGTGATCATGGTTCGCATTCGCTCGGACGTCAGGACCGCGCCGTCGTGGTGCAAGAGGCCTTCGGCACTTGGCTTCGCTCTAGCGATGGTGCGACAAGCGTATGTGATCGCTTCTCCCGTGATATTCTGCGCGTGCCGCAGATGCTCGATCTCTTCGGGCGTCTTGATCCGGCGTTCCGTCACCCCGAATTCTTCGGCATAAGCGATTTTGATCCCAGCCTCCTGCAGATGATGCGCGTAAAGGTAGGGGAGCGATCGATCTACCGTGACCTCCGTTTCTCCCGCCTGCCGGATGCATTCGGCGGCCGCTTGGGCGAGCGCGGTTTCTCGGTCTCCGGAGAGACCGCTGGCGGGCGTGAAATCCGCAGCACAACACACGCGGTCGGCTGGCGCTTCCTTCCGTGCTCGATCCATTTCAATGTCTCTGACAAGGAACACGGATTTGTTATCCGCAAAATCGATGATGACGGATGAATCTGGCACGAGGAAGCGCACGCGGTGATAGAGCGTCGCGTTTCGATCGGCGATGCCGGCCAGTAGAGTGGTCGATTTGGAAATCATGTTGTCTAGTGATGTTAGCCCTGAGAAGAGGTGGAGGCGTGGTCTCCGGTGAAGGCTTTGAGAAAGGCGACGAGAGCCTTCACTTCGGTGTCGCTCAGGTGAAGCTGATCCAACCCCACAGCGTCTTCAGCGCGATTGTAAAAGTCGAGCACTTCTTTCAACGTCGCGATCGAACCGTCGTGCATGTAGGGAGGCGTCAGCGCCACGTTGCGCAAAGAGGGCGTCCTGAATTGGAGACGGTCGATGGACTTCTTCGTCACTTCGATCCGACCAAGGTCCACGGTCGTCCCATCGGCAGCCTTCCGGACGGGAACGCCGGTGTTGTGAAAGGAATGATCGGTCATGAGGACAGCCGATTCGCTGTTCAAAGGATGACATTGCCAACACTGAGCCCGGCCAATGAACAACTGATAGCCTTCATGAGCCTCTTTGCTCAAGGTAGGCTTCCCCGCGTACCAACGATCATACGCCGAGTTCCCGGACAGCAGTGTTCGCTGGAAACAGGCGAGCGCCTTTGCCACCGCCTCTTTGTTAGGCTTGTCGTTTCCAAAGACCTGTTTGAAAAGACCGCGATATTCTTTCGAATCTCGAAGCCGTTCTAACACGTCCTCTTCCGATACATTGCCCATCTCGTCTTCTGCTAGGATGGGTTCCCAGGCCTGATCCTCCAACGACGCTGATCTGCCATCGAGGAAGAGGTGCTTAGCGAAGGCCGCGTTCAAGAGAGAGGGCGTGTTTCGACGCCCGACCTTGCCGTCCATGCCTTT
The DNA here is from genome assembly GCA_938082635.1 of uncultured Verrucomicrobiales bacterium. GTDB lineage: Bacteria > Verrucomicrobiota > Verrucomicrobiia > Verrucomicrobiales > DEV007 > JAACDM01. Next base: position 11,101 of record CALLLI010000253.1, on the reverse strand, counting down.
CGATCTGGCGACATCTCGTTGAGCAAAGGCCTCGCCGGGTTTGTGACACGTGGCGCAGGAGATCGAGCCATCACGGGAAAGGACCTTGTCGAAGAAGAGCTTCTCTCCCAGCAAGCGCTTGGCATCGGTCAGAGGGTTGGACGCTGGATGCTCGACGGGAACGAGACCTAACGGCGTGGTTTCCTCTCCAGTGGCAGCCGCCAACGCCAGCAAGCCGAGAAGGCTGACAAGAAGGCTGACAAGAAGGCTACGGGCTGAATAAGGGATCATTGGCTCAGTATAAACCCAGGGATCTTGTTTGAAAACTGTGATCGACCTGGTTCTTGGACAGGATCTACAAGAATGACAGGATGCTGATGGTGGCTGGTTGTGATCGACCTAGTTCTTGGACAGGATTTGCAAAATTGACAGGATGCTAGTAAAGGCGTCATCGGCATGCGAAGAACTCTATCCTGTAAATCCTGTCCGAATGCAGCTTCTTGGACATGATCTACAAGAATGACAGGATGCTGATGGAGAGATCACTGGTGCAGCATAAGACGGTTGACCTTGGTTGGAAAACCTTCCAGGAGGTTCCGGTCCTTGCGGAGGAGAAGCCGCCGTGGCGTGTTCCCCAATGGTCGGCATCGGATGGCCTCACCAAATCGGATCTCGATCCAACATTGATATGAGGCAGGCTCGATGTCATACTAGAGGTCTGATGATTGCTGAACGGATCCCTGAGATAGCCGAGTTGACCCGCGAAGAGAAACGGGAACTTGTGGCGGAACTGTGGGAGGAGGTCCTGGCAGATGATGATTCTCCAACAGACGAGGCGATAGAACGCCTCATCAAGGCGAGAATGGCGAACTACGAGCAGAATCCAGACGCCGCCATGACATGGAACGAGTTTCGTAGTAGGTGGGGATTGGAGCAATAGGGAATGAGCGAGATAGTCGTTCTCCAGTCTGCTGAAAAGGACTGGTTTGAACTTTACCGGCGGCTGGGGGAGCCATTTGATCGAGCTTTCTCAAGCACCGTACAATTGATTGCGATGAATCCGCAGATCGGACCGACTTGGCGGATCGCGCCGTTTCGCCGTCGCCTGATCACCGGATATCCCGTTGGTATCTTCTATTCTCTCGTTGGTAAGCGTGTTGTTATTTCAGCAGTGATCGACCTAAGACAGGACGCCTCTTCGATCGATGTTCAACTAAGACGCCTCCAGCCCTGACAGTGACCAAGTGCCGATCGTCGCATTCCCAAAGCCATAAGGGGTATCCATCGTCTGATTTCGGGAAATCAGCAATCATGCTGCTACGTGTGTGAAAGTTAGAATTTCAGCGCAGCAAGTTTGCGTTCCAGGAAATCCGCCACACGCTCGAAGGGATCGAAGCCGAAGGCTTGGCCAATGGAGAGCCGGAGATTGGAATTGGCGTTGATGTCGTAGAAGACGCGTCGCCCATCAGGCGTTTCGAGAAACTCAATGCCTGCCACATCCATCTTGGCGCTTTGGACGATGCGCTGTCCGGCGTCGCGAGCTTCATCGGGCAGCTCGTGATAGGGATAGAATTCCACGGGCGATGCTTCCACCTCTTGCGGTTGCGGGATTGCACAAGCGCTCGCATCCCCCGCTTCAGCAGGATTGCAGGCTTCGGAAGGGCAGAGGTTGTAGCGTCCGTGGGTGACGACGCGCATGGCGTAGAGAAGTTCACTGCTTAAGAATTCCATGCGAACGATGCCAAACTCTGGATCATGCGGAAGATACTCCTGGAGGAGCAGCAGTTGATCGGGTTCCCAGAGTTCTGGGTGCGTCTCTAGCAGATGGCGCAATTCATCGAGGGAGTCGATCTTGTGCATGCGAGCGCCGCTGCCTCCTTGTTCAGGTTTCAACATAGCCGGAAAACGCAAGTCCTCCCGGCTCGCCAGAGCATCCACGTCATTGAAAGCAACCGAACGAGGATGATCGATGCCAAGCTCTTTTAAATGCGCAATCTGAGCGCTCTTGGAGAGTTCAAAGGCGAAGACATCGGCGCCGTTGAGAACGCAAGCTCCCTGAATCTGTAGATTCTTAAGCAGGGCCAGGGTTAACGGAACCACTCGTGGACGACCGCGGACGTAAGCGCTAGGACTGGCTTGATTGAAGTAGAGCTTGGCCTTCGGGAGATCATGACCGCCGAACGCTGCGGACTTGAGATCGACCTTGGTATAGGAAAGCTGGCGCTTGTCGAGAACGTTGAAGAGGGGTTGTTGCCAGGTCTCGTTTTCAAAGAGAATGGCGAGATCGGTAGTCGGAGCGGTAGGCATGTGTTCGTGAATGGATTAACGTTTCCCCTGATTGCCTTCGCTTGTCACCCTTTAAGTAGTCTCATATCCTGCTCGCTGCTGCCAAAGCTCCCGGCATCAATGTTATGCCGATGCAGCAGTTCCAGATGCAGATTGCAGAGCGGTGTCGGCTTCTTGAGAACGGTGTGGCCTTGGTGCCGATAGCCGCCTCCGGCGATGATGGTTGGCAGGTTGTTGTGGGTGTGATTGGAGGCGTCACCAAAGTTGCTCCCAATGACGACGGTGGTGTTGTCTAACAAGGTCCCGTCGCCCTCCTTGATCTGGTCCAGGTCGAAGAGGAACTTGTTGAGGTGCTTCATGATGTCGACCTCGATGCGGGTCAGCTTCTCGATCGTGCCCGGTTGATTGCCGTGATGCGAAAACGAGTGCCAGCCGCCGGTGGCTCCGGGCACGTTGATGGCACCGTTGATCCAATCCATCGTGAACGTGATCATTCGTGTGGAGTCTGTCTGGAAGGCCTGTTTAGATAGTTCTAACAGATTCTTGATCTTGGTGGAGAAGGCGAACTCGCTATCGGCGCTGAGCGTGTTGTTCACGACCGGTTTCTTGGCGTTGAGCCAGAATTCCTCGTGCTTCAGCTGCGCTTCGAGTTCGTGAATGATCGTTCGGTAAGAATCGAGCTTGCTTGCCCCAGCGCCGCGGGCCTTCAACTGCTGCATGTCGCGGTAGAGGCAACGCACCACGTTCTGGTCGTTGGTGATCTGCTGTTTCTTTGCCGCCAGATCTTCCTCGCCGAAGAGCGTGTTGAAGATCAGCGTCTCATCGTGCATCGGCGGGATGGCTGCACCTCGACTGTTCCAAGAACAGCCCCACCCGCGGTCGTAGATGCTCAATGGAAGGGACGGGTACCGTGTGTCGCCACCCAGATGTTGCGCGAGAAGTTGATCCAGGGAAATGGTATTGGTGAAACTGGCAGCTTCGGGGTTGGGTGCGCCTGTTAGGAATGACTTCTCGGAGTCGTGATTGCTCGTCGACATTCCCGGATGAAAAAGATTCTGGAACACTGTCATCTTGTCCCTCGTCTTGATCCCGTCCAAGTAGGTCGAGGTCGACAGGTCGCCACGCGTCTTGGGAAAGAAATTCGTTTCGTAGAAGCCCAGTGAGTTGCAGATGAACATGACGCGCTTGGGCGGCGTCTTTGATTTCTCTGCCGCGCGCAGATTCAACGAGTGCAGTGCTAGCGGCAAGGCGGTGCCAAACTTGAGGAATTCTTTCCGTGTCATGTTAGACTACTTTCGTGTGTGTGAATAGGTGAGCACGTTGATCACGAGATCTCTCATTCGACAATCCTCGGCTTTCGTGGGGATCATCTCATGGAGGTCCATGCGATGTTCAAGGCTGGGTGCTGAGCCTGTGGCGTATTCAAATAGGATCTTCGCGAAATTGTAGGCCACCTTCGTGTGATCGACCAGCAGGAGATCCTTGAGATCGGCGATATTGTCGAATTTTGACCCTCCAAGATCTCCAGAGGCATCGACCTGACTGCCCCGTTTGAAGAAACCCTCGGGCCGATACTGGAAGGTGGCGTGGTGTTCCGTCTTCACGCGGTACTGCGTCCGCCACTGGCCGGTAGCATCAAAGCTCTCCAGCGCAAAGCCGTAGGGATCGATGCTTTTGTGGCAACTTAAGCAACTCTTGCTCTTCTTGTGCTCGGCAACTTGCTCTTTGAGCGTGGTGGCCTTGCTCAAGTCTGGCTCGATCACTTCGATGTTTTCTGGTGGGGGTGATAGGGTGTTTCCGACGATGTTTCTGGAAACCCAGGCACCGCGCAAGATCGGCGAGGTGTCGAAGCCGTCCGTGGTGACTTTCAACACGCTGCCCATGGTCATGAGCCCGCCGCGTGGAGAGTCTGGTTCAAACGAAACCTTGCGCATCTTCTGTCCGATGACGCCATCCACCCCATAGTGCTGGGCGAGTTGCTGATTGAGTATTGAGAAGTCTGAATCGATCAAATGGCTAACGGATAAGTTGTGCTCGATGAGGTGGGCGATGTAGCTCTTTGTTTCGATCGGTAGGTAGTGGTTGAGTAGGTCGTTGTAGGTCGGGTAGAGCTTGAGTGATGGCGATACGTTGTCGTGTGAGCGGAGGTTAAGCCATTGTGCGCACAAGGAGCCGATCATGCGCTTACTCTTTGGGGCCGCGAGCAGGCGCGCCAGTTCAATTTTCAGAGTGGCCGAATTCAATGCGTTCCTGGCTGCCAGTTCGTGTAGCCGCTGATCTGGGACCGAAAGCCATAGGGAACGTGCGAGGTCTGCGGCGACTCTAAACGAGTCGTTTCGGTGTTCGCCAGGTACGAGCAGAAAGCGGTGCGAACTCACAATCGCTTTGATGCCGACCTTGGCGGCGGCGACGAAATCGCCATGGGCTTGTAGGTGATCAAGGGCGACTTGATCATACGGCTTCAATTCCGCTTCGCTGAGCGGCGACGAGAATGCACGTTCAGCAAATCGCTTGATCACGGATCGCATGGCCTCAGTCTGGGCAGTCACTGTGATGTGAGCGTGCGCGCCCCGGTCAGGGGCTTCGATTGGCAGGCCCGCAAAGACCGTTTGATAGGACTTAGGAGGCCAGGATTCGAACACCGGTCCTCTCGCGGTGAGCTTCTCAATGTAGGCGCCCTGTTCGCCTTTGTCCTGTTTCCAGGTGTGCTTCGAATAACAATGAACCGAAACGTTCTCGCCGGGTTTCAGGAAGACCCTCACGGTATGAGATTTCAGCTCCTCGTTTCCTAACGAGATGACTTTCAGAAGGTGCTGCGGCTGGGGGCGGTCATCGGCGTAAAAGTATTTCCCAGCGAAGACCATGAGGCTGATATCGTCAGGGAACTCCCCCATCTTGGCGGCGTCGAAAGTCAGGTCATACCAGCCTTTCACCGGCGGGTTGAAATGATCGTAGAAGAACGGGTAGGGACGCCCGTTGTTCGAGCGCATCCACGAGAATAGGAGGCCGTCCTTGTGCTCGCGGGCGTAGATCCTGTAGGTTTCGTGGCTCTCTTTGATTGAACTCGTGACCCAGGTCGTCTCGGGGTGGAAACCATTCGCTGGAAAGGCGAATTCTAACATTTCGTCCGCTGCCGTGAAGTAGGCCATCAGCTGTTCCTTTGTGAGTTGGATCCGCCGATCAGAGTCAAACGTGTAGGTGCCGCGATCTTCTGGAATCTGATTTGTGAGATCGATGTTCGTGTCGAGTAGGTCGTTGACCGAATGAACGAACTCGTGGCGGCTGATGCGGCGGAAGGAATTCGGCGTGCTTTCGACTTGTTGCTGGGCCAACCAGGCCAAGAGGGATCGCCTCTCTTCGGGCGACGGTTGTTTCTTCTTAGCAGGGGGCATCTTCCCCGTGATCAGGTTCTCGAATAGGAGTGAGCTGTCGAAGTCTCCCTTGTCCAACGATCCAATCAGGTCGAAATCTCCTTTCTTGGTATCACTGTCATGACAGTCGAAACAATACGTCTCGAAGTGCTGATGTGCGATCTGCTCGAGACCACTCGACGGCGAAGCCGCGTAGACGTTCGTTGCGAACGTTAGAAGAATCAGTAGCAGGCGGCTCATCGATGCTGCTTCAGTAACGTGAGACTCGAGCAGCGGTAGTTACTTGATCGCCCCAGTCATTTTCATTGGAATTGTGTAAACAGAATCCATCGCCGTGATAAAGAGTGTCCGACGATCCTTGCCACCGAAGCACACGTTCGCGGTCCAACTTTTCGGGACGGAAATATGTTCAATCTTCTTTCCTGAAGGGGCCACCACGGTCACGCCTTTGCCTGTGAGGTAGAGATTGCCAGACTCGTCCAATGCCATGCCATCCGAGCCCATGTCGATCAGTTTGGTGCGTTCGCTCAGGCTACCATCTTTGCCAATCTTATAGCGATAGGTCTTCTTGTCACCGATGTCCGCGACATAGAGCTGGTCACCCTTGCCCACAATGCCATTCGGCTGGACAAGATCCTTTGTCACGCGCCGCGCTGTCTTTGCTCCTTTGGGCAGGAAATAAACTTGCTGAGATTGCTCGCGATCACCGCGTTTCCAGTAGGGGCGTTTGTAGAAGGGGTCGGTGAAGAAGAGATCGCCATAGGGCAGCACCCAGACGTCGTTGGGACCATTGAAGAGCTTCCCTTCGTGATTTTCTAACAAGACTTCATGCTTCTTGGTTGCTGGGTCTATGCGCCAGAGTTCATTCTTCTCATCCGCGCAGGCGACGAGCGCGCCGTCCTTGGGATCGAAGCAAAGCCCGTTCGAACGTCCGGCTGGTTCGAGAAAGAGTTCCACCTTTCCCGTTTCGGCGAGCCATCGGTGGATCCGGTCATTCGGCTGATCGGTGAAATAGACATCGCCTTTCGCGTCGCGCGCGGGCCCTTCGGTGAACTTGAAGCCATCGCTCGCCAGCTTCAGCGAAGCCTTGTCAGCCACAACAGCGGATCCCTGAAACACTTTGGCAGGTTCAGGCTCGTCGGCTTGTATGGCAATAGGAATGAGAGCGACAAGTAAGGGGTAGAGCTTCATGGTAGAAGAGCATAGCTTTAAGAAGCGAGTAAGGCAATCCATCCCCGCTATGATGTGAGACGCAGCGAAGTGGACGAAGTGATGGGAGACCTTTCTGCATGAGTGCAATGGCTCTGGGAGCGCTTTCCTGCGAAGTTGCTCGAAGACACGCAACTTCTACATTTTCATAGACGAAGGAAGCCTCTAGGAGATAAACTGCGCTGACCACGCCACGAAGTTCTTTCGGTATCGGAAGGTGCTCTGGATCGATGGTCAAACACGTTGCAAGAACGTCGAATAGAGTGGCCGAAGAATCGTTCAACTCGGATTTCACAATAACGTCCAATTACTTCTGATGACTATTATTCAAAGATCGAAGAAACGCGTTTCCCGTCGCCGTTTTCTTCACACATTCACCGTAGCATCTACCCCAGCGGTTTTAGGTTTTCATGTCGGAAGCGCACGAGGAGCGGAGCCGTCGATCAAGTTGATTGACACCCGGATCATCAGTCAGCAGCCGGCTATCTATTGTGGTTGGCCCACGCTGACTCGACGGATGAATGGAGAACTGATGGTGGTGTGGTCGGGGGGACGCGAACAACACGTTTGCCCATTTGGTCGCGTGGATCTGATGCGGTCCCATGATGAGGGCGAAACATGGACCTGGCCGCGCACGCTCTTAGACGGACCAATCGATGATCGTGATGCGGGTATCTTGGAAACAGCAAAGGGAACGCTGTTGGTAACGACGTTCACTTCGCTCGCCTACGAATCCTACTCCTTGAAGACTGCGTTGGCAAAGAAGCCTGGGGAATCGGGCGCGTGGCCAGAGGATAAGCTGAAGCGTTGGTTGTCAGCTCACAATCGATTGAATGCGGAGCAGCGACAGCAAGAGTTGGGTCAATGGATGATTCGTTCAACCGACGGTGGTGTTACCTGGTCTCCGCGTTACTCGAGTCTGGTCAACAGTCCACACGGTCCCATTCAACTATCGGACGGTCGACTCTTGTACGCTGGCAAGGAGTTGTGGGCCGGCACGAAACGTGTTGGTGTTTGTGAGTCCTTAGATGACGGTCAGACGTGGCAGTGGTTGTCAGAAATTCCCACGCGATCCGGGGATGATGCTAGTGAGTATCACGAGTTGCACGCCGTCGATGCCAGCGATGGGATGCTCGTCGTGCAGATTCGAAATCACAATGAGCCGAACAGCAGAGAAACGTTGCAGTGTGAATCTGGCGACGGAGGAAAGACGTGGACGACACCACACTCAATTGGCGTCTGGGGGCTGCCTTCTCACCTGATGCGACTGAACGATGGTCGCTTACTGATGACGTACGGGTATCGTCGCAAGCCGTATGGCAATCAAGCGCGAGTCAGTGACGATACGGGAAAAACCTGGTCGGAACCGGTAACCATTAGTGGAGACGGGGCAGGAGTTGATCTTGGTTATCCGAGCACGATCCAGAGGAGCGACGGTTCATTGATAACGGTGTGGTACGAGAAGTTACCTGCTTCACAGCACGCCGTTCTGCGTCAAGCTCGATGGCGGCTTGAGTAGAACGAATGGGGTAAATGCCTCCTTTGTCCCAGGTCGGTTCCAAGTCACGACAATCGGCACGGATAGAATCGCTTTTCCATCAAGCGTCCGAAGTTCTCATTCGCAGCTTTGATCAGGGACACGTTTGCCTGATCGAGATTCTCAAGTTCGTCGGTTGAGTGATGCGTTTATGTGGAATTGCCACGGTAGCTGACTAGCCGTCTTCCTCCAACTATTCGGTAGCCAATTCGTCAACGAACTCTCGTAGCAACTCAGAAGGCGCACTGCCTTTGCGCCAGACTGCCGATGACACCAGTATCGTCTTGGGGTGTCGTAAGGCGACGAAGCGCACTCCGGTATGAGGCAGCGTGTCGGCATCACTGGGGATGAGAGCGACACCGCCGCCGGTTCCGACTTGGCCCAAGAGCTCTGAAAGCCCATCCACTTTTAGTGCGACGTTAGGCGCGATGCCCGCTTTCTCAAAGAGCGTGCGCAACAGCAAGGGACGGCCAGGGAAGTGCTTCTCGTCTAGACTGAGGAAGGTATCCTCGGACAGCTCATTGAGATCGATTGCCTTGCGGTGGGCCAAACGATGATTCTCCGGTACTGCCACTGCCATGGGGACCTTCCGAATCGGCTGTGTCTCGTAGGTGCGCTTGAGCACGGGACAGGGCTGGCCTAACAGAGCGAGATCAATTCTCTCCTCGCGTAAGGCCAACTCTTGTTCGCTCGGCGACATCTCATAGATCTGTATGCAGACGTTCCGATGGCGCTGGCGAAACTGGCGTAGGCCGTTGGCGAGAAACCCTGGCAATGCGGTCGGGATATAGCCGATGTGGAGGCTCGTCATCCTGTCGCTATCCCGAAGTGCCTGCATGGTCGCTGTCAGGACGTTTGCCTGGCGGAGGGTTTCTTTCGCGTGAGCGAGTGCGGTATTCCCATCCTCAGTCAGGGCCAATCCGTCTCGCTTGCGTTCGAACAAAGACACGCCGAATTCCTCTTCCAAATCTCGGATCTGCCGGGAAACGGCTGGCTGGGACACGTGTAGGCGTGCCGCAGCCCGGCTGATGTTGCCTTCTTCAGCGGCCATGACGAAGTAGCGGAGGTGCCGGAGTTCCATTTCAGGTATAATAGAAACGCATACCTGGCCCTATGACAAGGTATTGGTCTGACGGGCGCCGTCGCCCCAGTATGTGCTCATGAAAACGAACACATTCCCTACTCTCCGCAAGCGTCCTGCCAATGAACGTGGCCAGTCGGATCATGGCTGGCTCCAGGCACGATTCACGTTCTCCTTCGCAGACTATTTCGATCCAGATTATATGGGGTTCAAGGCGCTGCGTGTGATGAACAACGACACCATTCAGCCTGGAGGCGGCTTTCCCACGCATCCCCATTCAGACATGGAAATTTTCACCTACGTCATCGACGGCCAGCTAGCCCACAAGGATAGCATGGGCAATGACGCGATCATCGAGGCGGGTAACCTGCAGTATATGAGTGCTGGTAGCGGTGTCATCCACAGTGAATTCAATCCTTCGCAGAATCACCAAACGCATCTTTACCAGATCTGGCTGCATCCTAGTGAGCGGGGTGGGGAACCGCGCTATGCCGAGATGCCGATGGGCGATGCAGCGCCACCAAATGCGCTCAACCTACTCTTCTCCGGCGATGGACGTGATGGATCGTCACAGATACGGCAGAGCGCTGAAATATTCTTCGGACGGGTCGATGCTAGTCGGGCGCACGACGTGCCTGCCTCCGAATCGATGCCTCACGTGTGGCTGCAAGTGATTTCCGGTAGCGTCGGGGTGTTAGGGGAGACGCTACACGTGGGAGACGGTCTGGCTGTTGAGAATCAGGCGGACGGCTTCCGTATTCAAGGCCTCTCTAACGAGAGTCGACTTCTCGCTTTTCGCCTCAATGAAGCTGCATCACAACAATCATCATGAAACGCCATCTACCCAACATCGCCAGTGCCCTGCTCGGGCTCGCTTTTTTCATGTTCGGTCTCAATTACTTTCTGAACTTTATTCCTATGCCAGCTCCGCCGGAAGGCTCGCGAGTGATTCCTTTCTTCCAGGCCACGGGCACGAGCGGCTTCATGGCCTTCGTCAAGGGGTGCGAGATCATCGGTGCCATCCTTGTGGCCATTCCGAAGACGCGGAATTGGGGGCTCCTAGTGCTCGGTCCTATCGTGGTCAACATCCTCGCCTTCAATGTCTTCGTCGCTGGTGGCACGGCGGTCTTGCAACCCCCAGTCATTGTGGTATCGGTCCTCGCTGCTCACCTCTTGTGGACTGGTCGCCAGAGATTCTTCGCTCTTCTCAATAACTAACAACGAATCAATCATATGAATAAACCAATTGTTGCCGATAACAAGCCGATTCCTGTCGACCTAAAATCTGGGGAGAATTACTACTTCTGCGCGTGCGGGAAATCTGCCAGTCAGCCATTCTGTGATGGCTCTCACAAAGGAACAGATTTCACACCCATTGCATTTACGGCTGAGGAAAATGGCAAGGCCTATCTCTGTCAGTGCAAGCAAACAGGCAAACTACCATTCTGTGACGGCTCTCATGCGAAGATCCCTGCAGATCAAGTTGGGAAAGAGTTTGCGTTTGAATCCAAGGGCAACGCTGATGCGGCGCCCGAGTCATAGGCCACGCCTGAAGAGCCCACCGTCGCTTTCATTCATCAACTGGCTGGCGATGGCCTTCCAAATAACAAAGGGACTGAAGTCCCTTCCACCCTGACC
>CALLLI010000252.1 GCA_938082635.1 uncultured Verrucomicrobiales bacterium | reverse complement strand
TCGCCCGCTTGCTGCACGAAACCCATGATCTTAATGCCAATGACAGGAAAGACACAGGGCATCAAGTTGAGGATCATTCCACCAACGAAGGCAAAGAGCATCATGAGCAGGAAGCCGCTTTCTTTGATCTCAGCACCTCCCAGACCGACCACGCCCCAAGAACGCATTTCCTTGATCGCGGCTTTCCCCTTCTCAGGATCTAACGTCTTATAGAAGGCTTGGCCAGAAGGCACACTGCTAGTGCCCTCTTGGGCAACCGCCGTGCCTCCAGTGGCAACCGCGGCTGCCATCAGCGGCATCGCCTTGGGGCTCCCATCTCCGGCAAGCCAGCCGTTTGGAGCGTAGAGGAAACCTTTGAGTTCCGTGATCTCTCCCTCCTCATCCTTGTTCGTAGTCACGACCAAATTATCTCCGTCCTTGGTGACCGTCGGTGTTTCTGACGCCAACAACTGGCCTTCCTCAAAGACATACACCGCTCCAGGATCTGCGTTGACTCCTTCGCCTGGTGTTAATGTGAAGATGAACGTCTCTTCCGTCTGGCTCGAGCTGACAGTCCAAGCATCCAGCGGCTTGGCCTGCTGACCGAGCACGGCCTCGATCGACGCTTTCGCCTCCGAATTCACGTCGACCTGTGAATCTACTGCAAGGGTTATATCTACGGGCGCACTCTTCGGTGGGTCACAACGGTCTTCCTCACATTGCAACCACGACGCCTTCCCGTTAAACGTGACGGTATCGGCTTCAAGGTCTGACGGAGGCGTGACTTGGTAGACATGATAGACCGTATCGTAGTATGTGTGCGTGTTCCCGATAGCATCCTCTTTCACCTTCGGGATAGGCGAGATCTGTGGGCCGACCTCGAATCCTGCGGGTAATTCCCACGCTATCTTTGTTGGCATCCCTGTGCCGGGATTCGTCCAGTAGGTGTGCCACCCAGGTCCATGGACCATCTTGAGCGCCAGGAAGAACGGCTGTCCGGGCACGATGGCACGAGTATCACTGACCAGCTCGACCTCTACCCGCGCGGGGCCGTTGCGATTGCCAAAGCCAAACGGATCTTGCGCCTGAGCAAAACCCGCCACGCACAACCAAAGTCCCAAGAGAACGAAGAGCTTCATCTTTACAAGGGAACGCCAAAGCGAAGGGGCGGCCAATGATTTTTTATTCATAGTCCCCTGCCAGATGCCAGGGCGAATGAGTTATTCCACAAAGACATCCCATCTCTGCCGTTTTGAAAGAGGCCTCGGTTGACGCCAGTGGTGCCAGTCCTAGACTACGGCCATGGAAATCCTGGATCTCAATCACGTCGGTCTTCACGTGAAGGACGTCGATGTGAGCACGCGGTTCTACCGGGAAGTCATTGGCCTACATGACATGGCGCGCCCAGCCTTCAAGTTTCCGGGTGCCTGGTTTCTTCTCGGCAAGGTGCAAGAACTCCACTTGATCGGCGGACGCGACATCGATGTGGTGGCGAACAAGTTCGGCACCCACTTTGCATTGCAGGTCGACTCGATCGATGATGCCTGGTCTACCCTTGAAGGTCGCGGAGCCAAGCCATACAGCCAACAAACGCGTCCAGACGGCGCCTTCCAATTCTACGTGTCGGATCCCGACGGTCACGTGATCGAGTTCTGCCAAGTGAATCATCTCGATGGCTAAAGTCCTCGCAGCACTTTCAGGCGGCGTCGATAGCAGCGCCGCCGCCGCTTTGTTAGTCCAGGAAGGGCACCACGTCGTCGGTGCCTACATGAAGAACTGGATCAACGAGGAGAACATCGTCGGCAATTGTCCTTGGGAACAAGACATCACGGACGCGCGTGCCGTCGCGGACACACTCGGGATTGAGTTTCGCATTGTGAACCTCATGCAAGACTACCGCACTCGTATCGTCGACTATTTGTTAGAAGGCTACCAACGCGGCATCACGCCAAATCCCGATGTCATGTGCAATCGGGAAATGAAATTTGGAGTCTTCCGAGACTATGCGCTCGAGGAAGGCTTCGAGAAAATCGCCACCGGTCACTATGCACAACTGGAAACGGCGGAAAACGGAAGCTCTAACATTCTACGTGGTCACGATGGGAATAAGGACCAAACGTATTTCCTCGCCCTGATGCGGCAGGAGCAAGCAGCAGGTGCCCTATTCCCCATCGGCCATCTGCCCAAGCCGGAGGTGCGTGAGATTGCCGAGAAGTTTGCCCTCCCCAATGCTCGAAAGAAAGATAGCCAAGGGATCTGTTTTATCGGCGAGGTTAAGATGACTGATTTCCTCCATGCCTTTGTCCCCAAGAAACCAGGGAACATCGTAGATACCGACAGCAAGGTCTTAGGGCAACACGATGGCCTCCATTTGTACACGCAGGGCCAACGGCGCGGCATCGGTGTGGCTTCGCCTATCTTTAAGAAGGCGTTTGTCGTGGTGGCCAAGCGCGAAGACACGAACGAGCTAGTCGTCGGCTTTGACGAACAAGAGACGCCTCATCTTTACGCCCAGCGCTGTGTGGTCACGGACATCACGTTCATCAACGAGCCGTTTGCCGATGGTGACAGCGATCTACTAGCCCAGCCGCGCTACCGCACGCCAGCCGAGCCCTTCACCTTAGAAAGCTTCGATTCTGCTGCCGGCAGAGCCGAAATGCGCTTTCACGAACCGCAACGCGCTCTCACTCCAGGTCAAATCTGCGCCTTTTATCAGGGAAATAGGCTTCTGGGCGGCGGAGTTTTTACAGAAATAGGGCACTAAAGACCTCATACTTGGCATCTACAGGAAAAATTTATGAATTCCGTATATTATTTATTTGCCATATTAAATAAAATTACCATAATGAATTATGCCTTCCATGGTTCCCGCTACCGCAAAGAGTCGTGTCCTCGTCGTTGAAGACGAGCGTCCCCTCCTTTCTTACCTAAGCACTTTGCTGACACGTGAGTATGAGGTCTACACTGCCGAGTCGACCGCAGAGGCAGAGACCATTCTCCACGATCAAGATGTTCAGGTCGTCCTGTGCGACCACGACATGCCGGGCGAAAAGGGACTCGACTTCCTCAGCCGGATGCGGACTGTTCGCCCTAAGACTCAGCGTATCTTGCTTACCGGCCATGCGGAAACAGACGTCTTCCTCAGAGCAATTAACGAAGGCGATGTACTGAAATTTCTAGTCAAGCCCTCCTCCATGGATGAGATCCGTGGCGCCGTGGAGCTCGGTCTCGAAGAGCACACCCGCTTGCAAGAGTCCGAGGAAATCGAGAAGGAGAATCAAGAACTGCACACAAAGCTGCATTCCGTGCCATTTGTCAGCCGTCGCCTGCACTCGATGGCACAAAGTGCCTGGGACCTCTGCGGCACAGCCATGGCCGCCACGATGGTCGGCGCTGGAATCATGTTCATTCTAGGCATTCTCGTTCTAGTTGGTCTCTACATCTTTAAGAACGCTGTAGGCGTGAACATGCTAGAGAACACGCGGCTCGGCCAGATGTTGCCCTTCTGGCAGTAGGCCCCTAAAAACTTTGTAAAGTTTTAGACGGTCAGCGACCGTGCTCCAAACGCTTGGAGTTGGACACCTTCGCGACGTTGTCTTATCCATGAGGCATGTTGCGAATCAGCGTCCTCGGCAGTGGCAGTGGCGGAAATAGTGCGGTGGTCTACACCGACAATACCCGCCTGCTCATCGATGCCGGACTCAGCGCGAAGCAGCTAAATCTACGCCTAGAGAAGGTGGGCGTGGATCCGCAGACCCTGGATGGCGTGCTCATCACTCATGAGCACAGCGATCACATTGGCGGGTTGGACGTCTTCTGCCGAAAGGTACAAGTGCCACTCTATAGCAACGCCGCCACGCGAGAGATCATGGTCACCGGTCCCTTAAAACATCCAAAGACCTGGCGTATCGTTACCTGTGGGGGGCGCTTCATGATCGGTGACATTGAGGTGAAGACCTTTCCTGTGGCCCACGATGCCACCGAGCCCATGGGCTTCACGCTACGTGACGCAGAAAGCGCTATCGGCGTACTGAGCGATGTCGGTTACGTGACCAATATCATGCGGAATCACATGCGTAGCATGAATACGGTCTTTATTGAAGCCAACTACGATGACATGCTCTTACAGAATGACACGAAACGCCCTTGGTCGATCAAGCAGCGCATCTCATCACGGCACGGTCACCTGTCTAACGAGCAAACCGCAGCGCTGTTAGCCGACGTCGTTGACGATACGTTAGACCATGTCATTCTGGGACATCTTAGCCAAGACTGCAACGAGCCGCAGCTTGCCATTGATGCGATGAAGGCAGCAATGAGCTCGAAAGGGCATTCCAAAGTACATGTCGAGTGCGCTTCGCAAAGGGATCCCACTGAGTGCTTGCCAGCTGTCAGAGGTTGGTCGCCCAAAGAAGAGGAAGAGCCTGTCGTGGCAGCGAAAGAACCGATCATCGAAGAGCGCGTGCAAGAAACCGCGCTCGCCTACACTGCCGTCAGCTTGGGCAGTTACAAACAAGCTGAACTGTTCTAAGCCTCACGTTTTCTCAATAATGTAGCACCGGCTTCTAGCCGGTGTCCCGGGCAGGATGCCCGCGCGACTCTTCCTCATGAAAGCCTTTGTCCTCGGCGCCGGCCTCGGCACGCGCCTGCAGCCCCTCACAGAATGGCTTCCAAAGCCAATGGTGCCCGTCTACCACCGACCACTCATCAGCTACGCCTTCGACCACCTGAGCTCTTTGGAAGTCATCGATGGTTTCATTGTCAACACCCACCATTGCCCAGAAGCCTACACGGCCGCGTTTCCTGACAACAGCTACGCAGGACTACCCATCGGGTTTAGACACGAACCTGTCCTCCTCGAAACCGCTGGGGGAATCGCCAACATCGCTGACTTGTTAGGCCATGATCCCTTTCTCGTCTACAACGGCGATATCCTATCGGACATTCCGCTAGACCCGTTGCTAGCGCTGCATCGGGAGTCAAAGAACGAAGTGACCCTGCTCCTCCGCTCTGACGGTCCTGGACTGCACATTGGACTGAACAACACGACCAAGCGTCTTGCCGACATTCGCCAGATGGTTGACCCGAGCGCCGATCAATACTATCAGTTTACCGGAATCTACTTGGTCGAGCCTGCATTCTTAGCTCGCCTCACCCCCGGTAAGAAAGAGTCCGTCATCCCCTTCTTCCTCGACATGATTCGCCAAGGTGACGCCCTTGGTGGCTGCGTCGAGGATCGGGGTCACTGGTGGGATCTCGGAGATGAAGCCACCTATCGCCAGGTGCACCGGGACATTCCTAGCTCGGGCTTTCCCAGCTACGCTCCTGAAACCACCTGGCAGGCTCACCACCCCAGCGCGCAAATTTCCTCAACTGCCAAAGTCGCAGACACCATCGTTGGACCCGTTTCCAAAGTTGGTGACAACGCAGCCCTTACCGATGTCGTGCTCTGGCCTGGAGCCAGCGTGGCGACAAACAAGGCCGTCGCCAGCCAGGTCATTCGTGGTGAGCGTGAAACGCACTACCAGCACTTCTTTCCCTAGACCACGTCCGGATCCAAACAAGGGACTTGGTTTCCCGCCTTGCCTCCGCTAAAGCAGAGGCATGCTTCGGAAACTATCTCTCGCCCTCACCGTTGGTCTAACACTCGCCACAGTATTTGGCCAAGGACAGCCAGATCTTCGCATCCCAGCCAGTGACGAAGGTCTGCCCGGCACTGGCCCATTGCGTCGCTACGATTGGTTCCAGGATCTTTGGCTAGAGAAGCGCGAGGGCTGGGCAAAGCAAGTCCAAGCCGACCAGGGAGCCCTTGTCTTCTACGGCGACTCCATCACCCAAGGTTGGGGCGACATCGGCAAAGCCTTTCCCGGTGTAAAATGTGCCAACCGCGGCATCAGTGGCGACACGACACGCGGCTTGCTCGTTCGTCTCCAAGGAGACGTTCTCTCCCTCAATCCCAGCGGCGTCGTGCTTCTGATAGGCACCAACGATCTCGAAGAGAATGCTGAACCGCCCGTGATCGCTGGTAACATGAAGCTACTCATTGCAGCGCTAAAGAAACACAACACCAAGATGCCCATCGTGCTTTGCCAAGTGTTCCCCTCCTCTGCTTCGAAGGCACGACCCGTTGAGAAAATCCACCAAGTGAACAAACTCTATCAGAAAGTCGTTCAAGGAGATCCACAAATCACCGTCATCGACACGTGGACACTCTTCGCCAACGACACTGGGGATGCGAAGAAGGGCGAATTCCCTGACCTTCTCCATCCAAACGAGAAAGGCTACGCCAAGTGGGCCGCCGCGTTGCACCCTATTCTAGCAACGTTAGGTTTCACGGACAAGGAGCCCGCCCCCTTTGCCTTAGAGCAGGGTTTCACCAGTCTCTTCAATGGTAAAGACCTCACAGGTTGGTCCTACCGCCCGACTACTGAGAAGATGAAATCCCAAGCGGCCAATTGGAAGAAGAACGATCCCAATGCTCCTCCCTGGCCCTTCATTGAGCAGAAGATGGTCTTCGCTGGCAAGACAACCACGCAAGACGGCCGATACCTGGCCAAGAACGGACGCCTCGTCGTCACCACGCCACCGGAAGGACGTAAGATCCAACAGCTCTGGACCGAGAAAGACTACAGAGGAAACTTCACCCTGAAGCTGGAATTCCGCGCCACTCCTAACGCAGACAGCGGTGTCTTTCTCAAAGGCAAGCAGTTGCAGTGCCGCGACTTCCTCCTAGCAGGTCCTTACACTGAACTCAAAGCGTTCCGGCCTCTAGACTGGAACGAACTCATCGTCCGTGGAAACGGCAACCGTGCCACCTGCACCGTCAATGGCGAGATCATCGAAGATAGTTTCCAGATTCCCGAGTCCGGCCCATTCGGACTCGAAGGCGATCGCGGCCAAGTCGAGTACCGCCGGATTCGAATCAAGATCGAAGACTAAACGCCTAAGGTTTCAGCGTATAGCGAGCACGATAGGCCGTCCCAGCAGTCGTTGACGAAGTTACCTGCCAGCGATGCCGTATCCGTGCATCCGAAACCGATTCGCTATCGAGGCTTACGGCCTCGGTCAACACGTTCCACATTTCCAGATCAGCGCTATATTCTAAGATTATCTCAACGTCCGTTGCCGCATCCGCCTGAAGCCCGCTGATAACGAGCGTGTCGGCACCATCTCGGCTAACCTGAATGGGATGTTCCGTGGTAGGCTTGAGAGGATCGCCACCGACTGCATATTCCAGGAAATGAACCATGCCATCTTGGTCAGGATCCGCCTGGTCATCAGTTAGGCCATTCGCAAGCTTCCACTGAGCATAGCCAGACGCCACCGGCGGGGACGACTCGTGCCCAGGACTTCCGAGAAGATCCGAACTCTGACGCCACGAACCCGCGAGCGCGGGATCACCCGAAGAATCGTCTATCACGAGGCTATAGCCACTTCCATCCGCACCCTCCGGCCAACCACCACCGTCATTATAGCGAAAGTCGGCAAGGGTCTCGCCGTAGATATTGGTCAGTGTGAGTCGGTCTCCGTTGTTGCTCAATTTGCCACCTTCCTCGGTACCATAGGCTCCGATTACTAGCACGTCCGCGCCATAACGCTCTTCGAAGGCAGCCTGGGTATGCACGATGACCGCACGCTGGCCTGGCTCTAACTGAAACTCAGGCATGACAAATCGCAGCCCGCGTTCAAATGAGGCTCCTGTAAGATCGACGACTTCGTCCGATGGATTCCAGAATTCCACAAACTCGTAGGCAGACTCCACCTGGAAGGCGCTTTCAGGAGCGGGAGCTTGGGGATGATACATGATCTCTGAAATCACGAGATTCTCAGAATTCGCAATGACCCCGCCGACAACAAAGGTTGCATCATTGATAGGGCTCCATTGGCCTTCGTGAGTCAAGCGGACACGAACCCGCGCCGTTGCCGCCAGCGAGTCCCCACTGCCGTTGCGTTCATAAGAAATCGCTGTAGAAGACACACTTCCATCTGGGGCCTTGGGATCACTTCCATCCGTGGTGTAATAAATATCGCCATTCTGCGTATTGAACAGCGTTCCCACTTTGAACTTCATTTTGAAGGTGCCAGGATCCTCCACTATACCACCATGCTGAGGCGAGAACTCAGGCAGAAGCAAATCTCCGGTCAATCCGACAAACTTCATTTGATTGAAGACCGTTTCAGTCCGCCCCGACATGAAGTCCTCTAAGACCCAGCGATTCTCTTCTAACCAATCCTCTTTCGTATACAAACGCCCACGCTGGTCTCCCCAGCGTGCGGATTCTGCAATAATCGCCAAGTCTATCTCGGCCTTCCTGGCATTCCAACGCTCCCTTGCGGCTTCTACCGTAAAGACTCCGTCATGAAAGAATTCACGCCGCACACGGTCTGCAAACGCCAGCCGGTAGGCATCACTTTGCATGAGCTGTTGGTGCAGGAACTGCGGATTAAAGTGCTGCTTGCTCCGACCAGCCGGATACGGCCCCATCCGGTTCTCGCGGGTCGATAACATCGAGTGCTCCGTGTCATGACAGAAGAAGCGCCAGCCATCACGCCCGGTATGATTTCGAATCGCATAGAAGTTGTTCGCACGATCGGTTCCCGCCAGCGGCGCATCAAAGCTGCCCACGTAGAAGATCGACATCATGTAATCGATCAGATTCTTCACATCGATGTGCTCTGTTAGGCTCAAATCCTCTTCGCCTTCCGAAGTCAAGCCCTGCAGCGCATAGAAGTTCACATCGGACACTTCTCCTGCCACCAAGCCATGCAACTCATCGAAGGCATCAATCGTTCCTTCGGTAGCGAAGACCGTGTAAGGGCCAGCTTCCACCTTGATGACGTCGTAGTCCTCAGGCTCGCCACCAAAGTAGCTCGCAGCATAGTCATCCGTCGAGCGCTCTTGACTCATGAACAAGCCCCAATAGATGCCATTCAAATACAAATGATAGTATCGACTCCGCGTGTAGGGCTGCCCCATGGCTCTCTGAGAGTCTCTAGCAAAGATCTCCCGTAGAAACGTGTTCCGCTTTCCGTCGTTGGAAGAGGCCAAACTCCACGCGTAGTTCTGAGCCGTCCGGAAATCGAATTTCTTAAAAGACTGGATCCCCTCATCTCCGAAGAGCGGAAACTCGAGCCGATTCTCGCCGTACTCACTTCTAAAGAAAAGGCGGAACGAGTGTTTGGCATTCCCACTATCTCGACTGAAACCTCCCCGAATCCGCACCCCAGCATTGATGTGAAACCCAGGCGTGCCATCAGAATTGAGTAGCTCCAGTGAACCGGGGCGCTCCCATGCGCGACCGTCTTCACGCGCATGCGTATAAATACCGTCCCGCGAGTCCGTCAGATCGTCCTGATCTACAACCAAGGACATCGACGGGATTGCCTGCATCGCTGCCACCATTTGATCAGCATAGTCAGGATCATCAATCACTTCCGGATCCATGCCAAAGTCGAATCGCTGGCCAGCGACATTCCCTTCAGGCCATCCCGGAGGCGCTTCTTTGTTAGGTGATTGTCGAATAACATCTTCTAGAAAGAGATAGGTCTGCGTGTCGATGTTAGAAGATTTAAAGGCTTTCTTAGAAGCAAAGGCGCGTAGCACCGTCGTCTCATCAATCGTAATCGGCCCGTCATAGATCGCGCCCGTCGCACCACCGAACAACGTCCCCGCCGAGGGCTCATTCCCATCCGTCGTATAGCGAATCACCGCATCCGGCGTCGCACAAGTGATCTCAACTTCGATCGGCTCATTGTAAAATCCCCGGTTCACACTGAACTTCGTGTCCGCCACATAACAGACGCCATCATCACCGTTGGCGGTGCCTAGCGTTGGCGCAGGAAAGAAGAGATAAGTCCCAGCATCATCCAAACCATACGACATGCCCTCACGTTGTTTCGGATACTCCACGACATGCCCCGTCGCTCCGTCTGGCAAAGTGAGTGACAGTGTTTCTCCTCCATCACTCAATTTGAAGTTCGTATGCAACGGCATGCCGGGCTCCACCCGGTCCTTTCCAGAAGCAAAGATCACGAGAAAGTCGCCCGCAGCCAAAGTCGTCTCTGGAAACGTCCACTTCGCAGCCACATCCGCGTCATCTGTAAATTGCCAGCCCGCCAAAGACACCGCTGCCGCCCCCAAATTCGTGAGCTCTACCCAGTCAGCGGTGTCACCATCGTCATCCACATACTCAGCCCCAGCTGTGGCAAAGATTTCATTGATGACGATGACGGACTCACCAGGCCCTTCGCCTTCGGCAGCCACAGCAATACGAGCGAGCCCCAAACAGAGGAGCCCCATAAAGAATCGGAAGAAGTTCACGCCTCAAACAACAGCAATTCCCGGGCCAGTTCAATCCCGATCCGAAGTTCACCTATTCAGTCAAACGGCCAGCTCCCGGAAAGCACCTGAGTCAGAGCAGGAAAGTAATCCAGCACCAACTGCTCCACGCTCTTGCGGGGAAATTCATAGGTGATCACTGGAAGCTGCCGTTCCGCACACCACGTTCCAAAACTGCCTGGAGTCGGATACCCGACGCCAGAAACCACTGGCAACTGCGTCTGCTCGCTGAGCCAGCACGCTTCAGAACTCTCTTCCGGATCATCCATGCAAGCCAAGGGTGCATGCATCGCAATGACCCTCGCTGGGTCCAATTTCGCTACCAAAGCCACCAGCGCTTGCGTCTCAGGCTCAGAACCTGGAGATCCTCCGGTGCTCAGCAGAACCTCACTCGGTTCCTCGGTGACCCATCGATGCGTCACCGAGTCAGGTTGCCAATCCTGCGTCGGGAAATTCCGATTGAGATCCACACCTCGCGCATTGCCACGTGTCCCTCGGATGAGCCCATCTGGATTCGCAGCCACCACGACAGCACAGCGCTCGAGCGGATCTGCCAGAGCCCGCAATGACCTTGAAAGGACGACGGAGGTTTCGGGTTCCTCTCCATGAATTCCCGCAAAGACAAGCGTACGGACCTTTCCAGATGGCGGCAGCCAGATCTCCAATCGCTGGTTCAAAAACGACTTCCCATAAACCTCTGGCTCAGAGAGAAACTGACCGCACGCTGCACGAGACCTCAACATCAATCCAGCCTACCAATTACTTGCTCATCCGCAACTCACCGTGGTACCGTCTCCTTTTTATGAGACGCCTCACCCCTTACGTCCTTTCCATCCTCACTCTCGCTCCGCTCGCCCCCAGCGTTGCCGATATCGTGATCAATGAGATTCACTATGCTCCCTCACCAAACAACGAAGCCGTCGAGTATATCGAACTCTACAACACCGGCCCCGACGCTGTTGACCTCTCCGGCTGGAAATTCACCGACGGTTTCGCCTACACCTTCCCAGAAAGTAGCGCCCTTGCCAGCGGCGCTTACCTCATCCTCGCGCCGAATGAAGCCGAGTACAATAGGAAATTTGGTAGCATCTTTGTTGGCGGCATGAAGGCGTCAGGCCAGTTTGAGAGTGGACTGCTCTCTGACAGTGGCGAAGAGATCACGCTGCGAGATGCGGCCGACGCTGTTATGGATCGGGTCAACTACGGTGATGGTTTCCCTTGGCCTGTGACCGCCGGGGGCGATGGCCCTTCCATGGAACTCATCCATCCCAGTTTGGACAACGATCTCGGCGGCAGCTGGCGCTCTAGCACAAAACCCACTCCTGGCGAAGAGAACAGCATCTTCTCGGATACGGCGCCTCCCCAAATCCGCCAAGTCAGTCACGCTCCCAAAGCGCCTCTACCTGGCGAAGCTGTAACGGTCACGGCGAAAGTGACAGACCCTCAGACGGTCAAAGCGGTCACCTTGCGTTACCAGCAAGTCGAACCCGGAAATTACATTCAGATCGATGACGAAGACTTTCAGACTACCTGGACAGAACTCGCCATGGAAGATGACGGCCTAGGGATGGACACCTACACCGTCACCCTACCGGGCGACTTACAAGAACACCGCCATCTCATGCGTTACCAGATCGCGGTCGAAGATGGCGACGGCTCTGCTGTCACCGTCCCCTACGCCGATGATGGCCAGCCTAACTTCGCCTACTTCTGCTACGGAGACATGCCTGCCTGGTCCGGCGCCATTGAGCCCGGCGAGACCGACGAGGTCACTTACGGACCCGAGCTCTTGCAGAGCGTGCCAGTCTATCAATTGATCACGTCGAAGGACAATCACGTCGACGCCCAGCACATCATTGGCTCCAGCGGCAGCGGCTACACCGGCGACGAATATCGCTGGAAAGGCACGTTAGTCTATGATGGCGAGGTCTATGACCACATCAGCTTCCGCGCACGGGGCGGTGTTTGGCGTTATGCCATGGGCAAGAACATGTGGAAATTTCTCTTCAACCGGAGCCACGAGTTCCAAGCGCGCGATCAGTTAGGCAAGAAGTACCCCACCAAGTGGAAACGCCTCAACTTCTCCTCCATGATTCAACAGGGCAATTTCGATCATCGCGGTGAACAAGGTCTCTTTGAGAGCGTTGGTTTCGAACTCTTCCGCAAAGCCGGGATCGAAGCGCCATTCACCCATCACCTTCACTTTCGCATCATTGAGAATGCCAAGGAAACGAATCTCTTCGGGAACCAGTATGGTCTCGATTTCCAAGGGCTCTATCTAGCAATCGAACAACTCGACTCCCGCTTCATGCGTGCCCATGGGCTACCAGAAGGAAACCTCTACAAGATGGAGAATGGCACCGGAATAAAACAAACTAGTGGTGAACTCAAGACACTGGCCCCCTTCCCAGCTACCGACGATTTCTCTGATCTCGTCGCCTTTAAGAACGATGGCTACGAAGACAATCCCGATCCCGAATGGTACCGCGAGAATCTCGATCTCCCCCGGTACTATGCGTATCGCTCGATCGTTGAGTCTATTCACCATTACGATATCGGTAACGGAAAGAACTACTACTACTATCACAATCCTGAAACCAAGCGATGGGCGACCCTTCCGTGGGACCTCGACCTCACTTGGGATGACCGCATGTTCGGTCCAGGCACCGAGCCATTCCAACGTCGCGTTTCCGAATCTGAGCCCTTTGAGATAGAATACCAGAACAAGCTCCGCGAGGTCCTCGGTCTACTCTACAACGAAGAACAAACCGGACTGATCATCGAAGAGAAAGCCTCTGCAGTCTACACTCCAGGCGAACCCTCCCTCGTCGATGCGGATCGCGCCATGTGGGATTACAATCCGATCATGACGTCAAATAAGGTAAATCCGAGTAAATCCGGCGAAGGACGCTTCTACCGCATCGCCGACACGGATGATTTTCCAGGCATGATGAACCGAATGGTCGACTATGTGAACGACCGATCAGAATGGATGGAAGACCGCGTCCTCGATAGCACTGAGGGAATTACTCCCAAAGCCTCCACGGTCACCTACGTCGGTGACGCTGAGTTCCCGGTAGATGGCCTACGTTTCCAATCGTCGAAGTTTGCCGGCGGGTCGATCTTCGCGCCTCAAACCTTCGCCGCCATGAAATGGCGACTCGCCGAAATCACCGATGTGAACGCCGAAGGCTTCACCCCCACGCCACCCAACAAGTATGAAATCGATGCCGTTTGGGAAAGCAACATCCTCACAGAGTTCAATGCAGACATCACTATCCCGACCGAGGTCGTGCGCCCCGGTCGCGTCTACCGAGTCCGCGTTCGCACCAAAAACGAACGAGGCTTGTGGTCGTACTGGTCGGATCCCGTTCAGTTCATCGCCGGCCAACCTGACATTCAGCCATTCTTGGACAATCTCATCATTTCCGAAGTTCTCTACGCTCCCGCCGAAGCCACCACCGAAGAACGCGCCGCAGGCTTCATCACCGCCGATTTCGAATTCATCGAACTGCTCAATCTAGGCACCGATGCCCTCGATCTCAGCGACGTGCGATTCACCAAGGGTGTCGACCACGACTTCAGCGAAGCTTCCATCGCCGGTGGCGCACGCGCCCTTCTAGTACGCAATCAAGCCGCCTTCGAAAGCCGCTATGGCCAAGTCCACACCATCCTCGGCGAGTATGGTGCTGACGGCGGATCAAAGCTCGATAACAACGGCGAACGTCTCAAGCTTTCGTTCGGAGCAGGCGTTGCCATCCGCGATTTGACTTACGACCTAGGTAACGGCTGGCCAGACCTTGAAAAAGGAACTTCTCTCGTTCTGTTAGACGACCAAGAATTAAGCGATCACGCGTCCTCCGCGAGCTGGGGCACAAGCAGCACTGCAGGCGGCTCACCAGGTGCCGCCGACAGCGGTGTCGTTGTCAATCCCGGCCCAACAGGTGGCTACGCAGATTGGCAGGAAGCACGGTTCACCGAAGCCGAGCTGGCAGACGAGGACATCGTTGGCCCTCTAGCAGATCCAGACGGAAACGGCTTGGTAAATTTGCAAGATTACGCGTTCGCAGGCAAACCCATCACGATCGGCGCAGACAATCGTCTCCTAGTCAGTCGCCCCGCAGGCATCACCGATGTCACCTACGTTCTCGAATCCTCGAACGATCTTACCGGCTGGGCCACGTCAGAGATCACACCCACCACAGCAGCAGGCGACAGCGGCCAAGAGATCGCCACCTTCACTCTCGATCCTCAAACGGGAACCTACTGGCGCATCGTGACCACCCTCAAGTAGTCTATCACTAATGTAGCACGGGCATCTTGCCCGTGACCCGGCCTCCTAGGCCGGGTCAACCTAGCATCCATGCAACTTTTCATCTTCCTCTCTTTCCTGCTCGGCGCGCTGACACTTTCCGCTCACGCAAAGCCAAACGTCATCATCATCTACGCAGACGACCAAGGCTCCCTCGACCTTGGTTGTTATGGCAGTGAAGACCTGCACACGCCCCATCTCGATGCCTTGGCCAAGCGCGGTGTGCGCTTCACGCAGATGTACTCGCCATCCGCCATCTGCTCAGCATCTCGAGCCGGGCTGCTAACAGGACGCATTCCCGCTCGCGCCGGAGTTCCAGGAAACGTCTCTTCCTACAAAGGCAAACCAGGCATGCCCGCGAGCGAAGTCACCATGGCCGAGATGTTAGGCTCTCAAGGCTACGACACCGGCCACGTTGGCAAATGGCACCTCGGCTACACGCCAGAAACCATGCCGAACGGCCAGGGCTTCAGCCATTCCTTTGGACACATGGGCGGCTGTATCGACAACTACTCCCATTTCTTCTATTGGGTTGGCCCCAACCGGCACGATCTCTGGCAGAATGGCGAAGAGATCTGGCGTGATGGCCAATTCTTCGGCGATCTCATGGTGGATGAAGTGAAGCGCTTCGTTTCCAAAGAACGTGACGAACCGTTCTTCCTCTACTGGGCGATCAACTTCCCGCACTACCCAATGCAAGGTACCGCCATGTGGCGCGAAGTTTACCGACATCTCCCCTCCCCTCGTCGCCAATACTGTGAATTCGTTTCTACCATGGACGAGATGATCGGTGAAGTGCTAGGCCAACTTCGCAATCTAGGCATCGACGACGATACGCTGATCGTCTTCCAATCCGATCATGGCCATTCTACCGAAGAACGCGCCTTCTTTGGTGGTGGCAACGCGGGTCCTTACCGCGGCGCCAAAGGCTGTCTATTCGAAGGCGGACTGCGTGTACCCTCCATCGTCTCCTGGCCTGGCACCCTCCCAGAAGGAGAAACCCGGGACCAGATGGTCATGGGATGCGACTGGTATCCCACCATCGCCGAACTCTGCGAAACCAAACTCCCAGAGACCAAGATCGACGGCAAATCCATCGCTGCGGTGATCAAATCAGCCAATGCGGAGACGCCCCATGAACACCTTTACTGGCAACTGGGCAAAGGCCCGCGAGCCCAATGGGTTGTTCGCCAAGGAGACTGGAAGTTGTTAGGCAATCCCCAAGACCGAAGCAAGCAGGGTGAACTCGATCCCAAGAAGGACAAACACTTCCTCGCCAATCTCAGCAGCGACCTCAGCGAAACTAAGAACGTCGCGTCCGATGAAGCAGCCGTTGTCGAACGGCTCCAGAAGATCCGTCAAGCCTACGCTGAGCTAAACCGCTAGCACCCTTTCGGAGTGCTGGGACCTGGCCCAGCTTTGGATCGAATGTCAGTTAATGATGAGAATCCATTAGAACTTTCGAACATCGGTTCGGATCATCATCCAAAGCACCGCCAAGTCGCACGCGCTCCAGAAAGCTTGACATTCTTTCACACTTCCTCACAATCGCACCATGCCGCCAAAGGATGCCTACTGGCCCCACGCCCTACGGCATCGGTTAGGTAATGCCGGTACTTACATGGTAACAGCGGGCACCTATCAGAAGGCACCCTTCTTCGAAGGCGACGACCGCCTGACAGGCCTTCAGGCCGGCTTGCTGAAATATGCCAACCACTACGCATGGCAGTTGGAAGCCTGGGCCGTATTTCCGAACCATTATCACTTCATCGCTCACTCACCCACCGGCGCCGAGGACGGCGCGGAAAGCCTAAGCAAGTTTCTCAATCACTTCCATGGACGCTCGTCCGCCTGGGCAAATACATTAGACACCAAGCCGAAACGGAAAGTCTGGCACAACTTCTGGG
Organism: uncultured Verrucomicrobiales bacterium; assembly: GCA_938082635.1. Taxonomy (GTDB): domain Bacteria; phylum Verrucomicrobiota; class Verrucomicrobiia; order Verrucomicrobiales; family DEV007; genus JAACDM01. The sequence continues at coordinate 4,086 of CALLLI010000252.1, read as the reverse complement.
AGACTCAGTTAACGTTCGAGAAGAGTTACTTTGCCAGGCTTCACTACGTCCACACCAATGCTGTGAAGCATGGCCTTTCCACAGAAGCAGTTAGATATCCCTGGTGCAGCGCCGCGTGGTTTGAACGCACCGCCACCCCTGCTCAAGTCAAGACCATTTACAGTTTCCCCATCGATCAACTTCGTATCCTCGACGACTATTAGCCGTCATGGATTACTGGGACCCGGCCCAGCTTTGGATCGAATGTCAGCCAATTATGAGAATCCGTTAGAACTCTCGAACATCAGTTCGGCTCATCATCCAAAGCGCCGCCAAGTCGGGCGCACTCCCAAACCTAACGCGGACGTCGCGCCAACCGCCTCACATTCGCAAACGTTTTCTGCAAACACGCCCGGAAGCCCTGGTAACGCTCCACCGTGAGATAACTCTTCGGTATCTGTTTGATGACTGCCGAAAGCGTCAGTTCCTCTGCTTCGACAAGCGTATGCGCCGTCCCTATCATCGACGCATGATGCGCATCGCTCGACGCTAGCATCCCTACCTTTCTCTTCTTAGCATACGCTCGCGCCTGCCGATTGTGCCGGTCCAGCGTCGTCGCCGCATTGAACACTTCCACCGCATCCAGTGGTAAAGTCTCCAACACGGATTCCCGAATCCCCGCACGAAATTTGTCATACGGATGCGGCGGGATGACGATCCCCCCCGCCTCATGAGTTAATCGACACACTTCTTCCGCTGGCGTGCCTTTGAGATCGTCTGGCAAACGAACTCCCAAACACAACAGATGCCCTTCCGCCGTCGTGATCTCCACGCCAGGAATCATCAGAAAGCCATCCACGGGCAAGCCATCCTCGCGCATCAGTCCCTCCTTGAGCAAGTGGTCCACACTATCACAGTTATTGTGGTCCGTGATTGCCAGCCCATCGAGCCCCTTCGATTTCGCCACCGCGATCATTTCTTCAGGACGCGAGACACCATCACTTGAATAGTAGGAATGACTGTGAAGATCGAAGCGGAAGCGCATGACTGGTAAAACCTTCCTTCATAAGCAATTCTGATCCAAAGCCAAGGACTTATCCTCTCGGGGAATTCCCGTTGACCCCTCAAGACCGATCCGTATACTCCCGCTCAACCTAACGAAACTTCATCTTAGAACCTCAAATCCCTCTCAATCATGGCTCTCGCAGTAGGCACCCAAGCACCTGATTTCTCCCTCTCCACCATCACCGCAGACGGACCCAAGCTCGTCAGCTTGGCCGGTCACAAAGACAAGAATGTGGTCCTCATGTTCTTCCCCATGGCCTTCACTGGCGTCTGCACGACTGAATTCTGCACCCTCACCGAAGGGCTCGATGACTACACCAGCCTCAATGCGGAAGTCATCGGCATCAGCGGCGACAACCCATTCGCGCAAGCCAATTGGGCCGAGAAAGAAGGCATCAAAGTCACGCTAATCGCTGACTACGAACACGAAGTGGCCAAGGCATACGACGTCGCTTACGACGCCTTTCTCCCAGACAAAAATTTGCCCATGGGCGGCGTTCCCAAGCGCTCGGCTTTCGTCGTCGATAAAGACGGCGTCATCCAGTATGCAGAAAGCTCTGATAGCCCGGGCGATCTGCCTGACTTCGACGCCATCAAGGCCAAGCTCGCTGAGCTCAGCTGAGCTCAGCCTCGGACGTTTACAATCAAGCTTTTCACAAAGGGAGTCCTTCGGGGCTCCCTTTGTCGATTCCTAGCCCAGCGGTATTTGCACCGGCCCGTCGAACTGCTATCCTACCGCCAAATGAACGTCTCTCGTCTCGCCGTCCTCGGCACCACCCTCACTCTTTCCTCTCTCGTGGCAGAGCCTCTCACTTATCCAGAAAGCAAACGCACCGACTTCAAAGAAACGCTTCACGGAGTCGAAGTCGCTGATCCCTACCGTTGGTTAGAAGAGATCGACACACCTCCTGTCGACCTCTGGGTCGCTCGCCAAGCCGCCTTTGCCAACGCCCACCTAGCAAAACTACCAGGCCGTGAAACACTCGAGAAACGCCTAACAGAACTGTGGGACTACGAGAAACACGGCCTCCCCTACAGCCTTGCTGGAAAACTCTTCTACACCCGCAACACCGGTCTGCAGAATCAGTCCGTCCTCTACTGGCGCGAAGACAAACCCGAAGCGCAAGAGCAAGTCTTACTCGATCCTAACAAACTTTCCGAAGATGGAACCGTTGCCCTGAGCGGCTATAGCATCAGCGACGATGGCCAGCACATGGCCTATGGCACGTCGAAATCAGGCTCTGATTGGCAAGAATGGCGCGTTCGCGAAGTCGCCACCGGCAAGGATTTGAGCGATCACCTCAAAAACATCAAGTTCTCCGGCGCCGACTGGAACCAAGACGGAACAGGCTTGCTCTACAGTCGCTACAAGCCAAGCGGCGAGGACCTCAAGGCCGCCAACGTCGATCAGAAGGTCTACTTCCACAAACTGGGCGATCCCCAGGAGAAAGATGTCCTGGTCTACGAACGCCCAGACCACCCGCAGTGGACACTCAGAGGCGGCTACTCGGAAGACGGTCGTTACATCATCGTCTCCGCCTCCACCGGCGCTGGGAGCAACAATGGTCTCTTCTACAAGGACATGCAGGCCAAGGGCAGCAGCTTCGTTGATTTGCTAGAGCCAGCAGACTCGCGCTACTCTGTCATCGACAATGATGGCCCGCTTCTCTACATCTCCACCGACGACGACGCACCTGCTGGCCGCTTGATCGGCATCGATCTCCGCAAGCCCGAGCGCAATCATTGGGTCGAGCTCATTCCCGAGCGCAAAGACGCCGCCTTGCAAAGTGTCAGCAGCGTCGGCGATGTCTTCATCGCGAAGTATCTCAAAGACGTCCTTCCCGAAGTCATCGTCTACAATCGACTCGGCAAAAAGCTCCGCGACGTCCCCATGAAAGAGTTAGGCTCGGCCTCCGGTTTCGGCGGACGCCGCTCGGCAAAGAGCACGTTCTATAGCCTCTCTAGCTACACGAATCCTGGCCGCATCTATCGCTATGACCTCGCTAGTGGTGAAAGCACACTTTTCTGGGAACCCGAGCTTCTCTTCAATCCAGATGACTTCGTCACCCGCCAAGAGTTCTTCGAAAGCAAGGACGGTACACGGATTCCCCTCTTCCTCGTCCATCGCAAAGACACCAAGCTCGATGGCACTGCGCCCACCTTCCTCTACGGCTACGGCGGGTTCGACATCTCTCTCACGCCGCGTTTCCAGATCTCCAACCTTGTTTGGGCAGATCAAGGGGGCGTCTTCGCTCTAGCAAACCTCCGAGGAGGCGGCGAATACGGGCAAGCTTGGCACGAAGCCGGCATGAAAGAGAAGAAACAGAACGTCTTTGATGACTTCATCGGGGCCGCTGAATGGCTCATCGAGAAGAACATCACCAAGTCAGAGCACCTCGCCATCGGCGGTGGCAGCAACGGTGGTCTTCTCACCGCTGCCTGCATGAACCAGCGCCCTGAACTCTTCGGTGCCTGTTGGTCCGCCGTAGGTGTGCAAGACATGCTCCGCTTTCACAAATTCACCATCGGCTGGGCCTGGCAAGATGAGTATGGCAATGTCGACGAGGAAGCCGACTTCAAGAACTTGTATGGCTACTCACCCTATCATAACACGAAGAAGGACACAGCCTACCCTCCCACTCTCGTCACCACCGCCGATCACGACGATCGCGTCTTCCCCGCCCACAGCTTCAAATACGGCGCAGCGTTGCAGCATGCACAAGGCGGCGATGCCCCTATCATCCTCCGCATCGATGTCAAAGCAGGCCACGGCGCAGGGAAACCCACCGCCAAAGTCATCGAAGAAGTCGCCGACCGCTGGGCGTTCCTAGGAAAAGCTGTCGGCCTAAAGATCGACTAGAACGATTGGCTACTCAAGATTGAGAACGGATACGAATCGAAGGTTACCTAATTCTACTTTGTTAAATCCCTATTGTGATACCGGCATCCTGCCGGTTTTTGACTGGCTGGATGCCAGTATCACAATCGTGCTTTGCACCAATTCTTTGATTTATCAAAGTAGAACTAAGGTAGCACGGCCTT
>CALLLI010000251.1 GCA_938082635.1 uncultured Verrucomicrobiales bacterium | reverse complement strand
GATCTTGAAAGTCGAAGGTGTCGTGTTTACAGTCTGTCATAGCTTGGTGTTGGGTTGTGGTTTCGCTAACTCCATGGCTAACAAATTGTTGGCCATTCTCAACACCAAGCTTCTTTAGAGCTTATGAGATTTGCGGGCTAGCAGTAACCTGCGAGATCCCCTGGTTTCGACATCACATGATGCGGCACACCTTTGCCACTCTCCATGTTCAAGCAGGGACACCATTGCCCACCGTTGCTGATTGGTTAGGGGATTCCTACGAAGTCACTCACGAGCACTATGTCGCGTACGCCCAATGTCGATGAGTTAAGGATCTGATGGCCAAATACTTGCATCACAGCAGGGCAATGGTAGTGTCGAGATCTTCACAATATCACTAATCAGAACTGACACCATCCAGATTATAGTGGTTATGGTGCGAGAAACCCTCACAAGAATCTAAACTAGGCGCGACTGCCTTCGATGCCCTCTCAAGCAAGCTTAGATAACCAGAGTTTATCGCTCGCCACGGGACCAAGGCTTCGGACTTCGTCCGTGATCGTAAACTTCCTTTTCACCGTCTCTGCTTGATCCTAATTTGGAATCTACGTTCAGCGCTTCATCTCGATCTTCAGCGCTTCTTTGATCAAGCGGGTGACATGGAGGCGCCTCATCCAACTGCCTTTTCCAAGGCTCGCGCCTTCCTCAAGGCTTCGGCGTTTGTTGACCTCAATGATGCCCTCGTGAACATCGCAAGAAGCCACGAACTCCCCGAGCACCGTTGGCGCGGGTTGCCTCTACTCGCTATAGATGGTTCGACTCTGCGCCTTCCCAAAGGTTCCCCCGAGATCGTGGCGCACTTTGGAGGGACCGATTGTCGTCAAGGCACTTCACCTCCGCTAGCCCGTATGAGCTATCTCTATGAAGTGCGCAGCAACCTCATCGTGGCGGCAGAAGTATCGCCGTATGACCAAGGAGAACTCACCCATGCACGTGAACTTCTTGGTGAGCGAGTCTGGGAAGACGACTGTGTTCTCTATGATCGCGGCTACAATGATCCTCACATCATCGCGTGGTCTTTGGCTCAAGACTCACGCTTTGTCATTCGAGTTGCGGTGGGAAACAATCGTAGAGCTCAAGCCTTTGTTGAGAGCAAAGCACTAGATCTGATATACCACTATCAATTCAGCAAAGAGATCATTGAAGCGTTCAAGGGATACGGAATCACGTTGCCGATGAGCACCTACTTGCGATTTGTTCGAGTGGAGTGTTGGAAACTGGTGAGATCGAGGTGCTGCTAACGAACCTGGTTGATCAGGCAAAGTATCCCGCGGCAGAGTTCAAAGCGCTTTATCATGAGCGTTGGGCGTTGGGCGTTGGGCGGTGGGCGGTGGGCGGTGGGCGGTGGGCGGTGGAAGAAGGGATGAAGACAACAAAATGCAAGATTGAGATCGAGAATTGGACAGGAAGGACCGTTCACTCGATCTACCAAGACTTCTATGCGCTTCTGCTGTGTCAGAACTTGGCTGTGAGTCTTGCAACAGTTAGCCAATCCGCAATCGACTAGAGGCATGCAGCCAACCGTCACCTATACAAAGCCAATGTGAAGCGAGCTATTGGCGTGGTTCGAGACCACTTTGTGAAACTGGTAGAAACGACGAGCGAAGATTGGGATGAAATTATGAATGGGGTGGCCCGAAGGCTACTCCAAGCGGCATCGGTGGTTCGAGATGGGCGATCATTTCCGCGAGCGAGACCGCGTAGGCTCCCTGTGACCCAGCCCTACAAACCGATTGCATAGACTATCTTTAACCTAACTCAGTGACATTGGGTTTGAGGGGGCCATCGATGAGGTTCGGGTCTATCGGCGGGCGTTGTCGTCGAATGTGGCACGCTAGGACTTGTGTGTCGTGGGCTGAAGGTATAGGTTTTGTTCATCATGAGAGGAGGGCGCTTGTTAATATGTTGGGTGAGTGTTCTAAGCGTGTGGATGTTTGCTACGAGCATGGCGGAGGACGTTCTTTACGTCGTGGCCCAGCCTGTTCGTGGTGATAATGAGGTTCATTGGGTGCCGACGAGCTCGCCAGAATCTGCGAGAGTGCTAGTAGAGGGGCTTCGGAATACTGCGTCCGTGTATCAATATGAGGATGAGTTATGGTGGATGCCGCAAACGACGGAGCTTGCGGAGAAGGCGGATCTTGTGGGACAGAATATGACGGCGGTTCCGGGTATTAGCATTCAGGGACATTCGCGGATGGTTCGCTATGGGGAGCTGGTTTTTTCGGTAAACTTTAGCAGTTTGTTCCGCAGCAATCTGCGAACCGGAGAGACGAAAGAGTTAGAGGGATTTCGGTTTGGACGGAGTTTTCTGGCTTTCGCTATCCATGAGGATCGCGTTTACTTCGGCTCGAGAACGTCCATCGATAGCATTCGTATCGATGGGGCGGATCGGCGGGTGGAGCTCGTGAATATGAATGCGCAAGCTCTGGCGGCGAATGGGAAGTATCTTTATGGAGGGGGGAGTCAGCTGTGGCGATGGGACCTCGTGACGAGGGAGATGACGGTGTTGGAATCGAAATTGCCTCATCAGCTTGTGGATATGGCCGCAACAGACGATGGGCTTTACTGGATCGGTGATAATACGGTGTGGCGACGTTTGCACGGGACGAGGGAGGACGAGGAGATATACGCGCTGGGGGATACGGCGCTGAAATCGGTTTGTGTGATGAATGTGATCCCGCATCCGGTGGAGATCGCCCCTAATGGGAAAGTGATCGTTCAAGGCGAGCCTGGGAGTTCTTATCAGGTGCTGTATAGCAATGATCTGAGAACGTGGTCTCCCAATCTGTTTGGGGGGAATCTCTTTCATCCTGAAGGTGTCTTGCGTTGGCTGTCTCCTCGGATGGCAGAATCGAATGAGCCTCTGGTTTGGTTTCCGCGGGCTCTAGAGGAGCGTGGCTTTTATGCGGCGTGGCGGTATGATTTCACGGTGCGTGGGGATTCTGATTTGGATGGCTTACCCGACTATTGGGAGCGGCGTTACTTTGGAGATCTTTCGTCAGTGGGTGAGAGCGATCCAGATCTGGATGGCCTGACGAATTTTGAAGAAGTGGCTGTTTTCACGAGCCCGACGGCGCCTGATTCCGATGGGGATGGATTGACAGATAGTGATGAGGTGCGTTTTGAGCCAGGTTTGAATCCTACCCATCAAGATAGTGATGGCGACGGTCTTGCGGATGGTGATGAGGTGCGTGTGTATCAAACGAATCCAGGGCTGGTGGATACGGATGGTGATGGGTTTGCGGATAATTTTGAGTTGGAGCATGGAGCTGAGCCTAACAATAGCACGTCAACTCCTGATCGAGCTTTGGTCTTGGACAGCAATGCGGAGGATCTGATGGTTCATTTTACGTTTGATACGATGAAAGATGGGGCGTTTGTGAATGCTGGCGTGCTTGGTGGCAGTGCTATTGTGCGGGGTCCTGCGTTGCGAATAGTGGACTCTGCCCAGACAGCGACTTCGTCGCCTGCTATCCAACTGGGTGAGGATCCGTCGGAGCGAGGGGCTGTTACCTGGCTCGAAACGAGTCTGGGCCTTGCTGGTCTTGGTATAGCTGCGGCCGATGCAGAGTATACCATTTCTTTTTGGTTGCAGCCTCAGAGTCGAGTGGATGGAACGCTGCTGAGTGTGGCTTCCCCACACCAATCTGTAGGAGATGTCTTAGGCACTGACAGAAGTCCGCTAGGGGTTCGGATAACGTCTTTGTTGATGGTGGCTCAGCGTGGTGGGCAGAGTGTTGGGACGATGCCGTTTCTTTCAACGGGTGTCTGGCACCACTTTGCTTGGACTCGCCATCCGGAAGCTTGGAAGCAGTACGTTGATGGCAATTTGGTGTTCGCGAGTGATTCGATTGTGATGGATGCTTTGGAGGGGGATGTCCCTCTTTCCATTGGCGCGATTTCTCGTAAGACGTTTCCTGCCGGGAATGTCCTGACATCACGGCCTTTCTTAGGGGCGATCGATGAGCTGAGGATCTATCGGAAGGCGTTGCCTCAGAGTGCGATTCTATCATTGGTCGATAATGATAATGATTAATGATAGCGTGGAGCTTGAGGGTATGCGCGCACTTCCGGAGCGATTTCGGTGTGTGTCGTCTAGTCCGGTAGTTCCGTTTCACTGCTCTGTCGGCTACCTTCTACGACCCCGTAGTGTCTAGAAATTCGATTGCGGCGTAAGTTGTGGCCCTTCAATTGGTTGCGGGCTCAATAGGGATGGGATTTTGAGCTGTATTTCTTCGATCGGTGACTACAAGAATCCGAAATGGACGTATTCAGACTGGTGATGGTGTCACTGGCAGGTTGGTGCAACCAGTGAGGTGGCTGGTCGAAACGGAGCCAATTTCGAGGCTTGGATAAGGATAGCTGGTGGGTTAATAAAACAACCTACACCATACCTGAAATGCCAAAACGTAACACACGACGAAATCACACGGCTCGCTTCAAGTTCCGTGTTGCTCTCGAAGTCGCCAAGGGCGTGAGAAGCATCAGCGAGATCGCTGCCGAGCATATAAGCTTGCCCCCTCTCAGGTCACAGCGTGGAAGAAGGAACTGCTCTTTGACGGCAGCGCCCTCTTTGAGAGGAAGAATGCTAGGAGTCTGTCGGACTTTGCAAATCTAAGGAAGATGCTAGGAATAGGGCATGAGCGCCCGCTTCGTTGATGTCGACCGTGAAACACCAATGCTCCTGCCACCCGATCTTCGTGACTGGGTGCCAGAAGACGATCTCGTT
>CALLLI010000250.1 GCA_938082635.1 uncultured Verrucomicrobiales bacterium | reverse complement strand
CACAGACGCCCCCTCTATTCTTCACCCTGGCGCCTTGACTCTGCTAGTTAAAAACCCGGCAAACTTTGAAGCCTTCCTGGGAAGCTACGGCGAGTCCAATCTGGACAACAGTGGAGAAACCCTTCGGCTGGTAGATCGTGCTGGAGTTCTGATCCAGGAGCTTCGATACAATGACAAACTGCCCTGGCCTACAGAGTCTGATGGTTCTGGATACTCGCTAGTCTATCGCTCGGGCAATGGTACCTCCCCCTATCATTGGCGTAGGAGCAGTAAAGTCGGCGGCTCGCCGGGAGCCGCTGAATTTCGCACCGATCGCGAGCTAAGCCATGACCCTCTTCACATCAATGACCTCGGGCAACTCAGCTTTCGCTACCCTACGATGTCTGACGGCCTCCTTTGGAATCTACAAGCATCCTCTGATTTAAATGCTTGGCATACGGTCGAGAATGACCTCAAATTCATCTCTCGAATCGAGGATGAAGCGCGTGAGGAAACTATCCTAACTTGGAACTTGGATAAACATCTAACATTTTATCGCCTACTTCTAGCCATCCAACCTTAAATCGACGAACTGATCGTAGAACTAGTCACGCAATTCGAACCCTGAATACCTTTGTTTCCTATGTGCTTTTCAAAACCGATGTTTCACTGCATGTCCTCCTTCACGCGGTTGGGTGGTCTGCTTGCCATTTCTGCTGGACTCTTTTCAGGCCAAGTCCTCGTCGCTGACAGCTTCGTTGCCAATCCCAGCTTCGAAGACAACTTCAGCGAAGAATGGCCCCACTACGGGGAGATCGATCAATGGAACGGCGGCAGTGGCACGAATCTAGTCGAAGGGCCGTTCCACAATGGCGCAACGCCTATTCCCGACGGATCGCAGGTCGGCTTCAAGCAGGGCAGCGGCGAACTCTCGCAGGACATCTTCGGTCTCGAAGATGGTACCCGTTATGTTGTCCAGTTCTTCTATGATGCTCGAAATTGCTGTGGCGGCACGATTGACTTGGCTGTGCTGATCAATGGGGAAGAAATCAAGAGGATCATCAACGTCACGCCCCAGGGGGAGAACTACAAGTTCGGTTGGGCAGCATTCACTTCCTCTGGCGACACCGCGACACTCGCCTTCAATGCGGAGGCCCAGGGCGATGCCACCGTCAACCTCGATGCTGTCTCTATCGTTGCGCGCGAGGCCGGTACTATCCCCGTCCCAAACTCCAGCTTTGAGGCATCTGGCGCCCCGCTTGAGGCCGAACAAGGCGACGAAGTCACCGTCTCGATTGCAGGATGGGTCGCCGATGGCTCGGTGGCAGTGGTTGCTGGAAGTGCGAACAACGGCGCAACGCCTGATCAGGACTTGGTCGCCGGACTGTCCGGAGCAAGTTCGATCTCGACCACAATCGAAGGTCTTGTCGAAGGGGAAAGCTATGATCTTAGCGTCGCCTACAATGCCGTAGCCGACGCTAAGATTGATGTTAGCATCGATGGGAATTCCGCGTTCACCGAAGACGTCACCGCGGTCGGTGGAGACAACCCCTACAAGACGGCGAAGGCCACGTTCACGGCTGGGGGAGCCACTGCCGATGTCGAATTCGCCCAAACTAATGAGAGTGGCACCCTATTGCTCGACAACATCAAGCTCGCTGGCGCCGTCGCTGAGACGTTCCCACCGCTCGCACTCGATCCCTCTGAAGCCATTGTCAAGATTGGGCAGACGGCTCAGATCAATGTGACCATGGCAGAAGGGCGGCAGTCAAAACCCAATCCTATCGTCGTTCTCCGTTCTACCAACCCAGAGATTGCCGCTATCGTTGACGCGGAGGCTGATGGAACCATCGCCCTCGATTTCTCAGATGTCGCCGCCGGCGCTGTCCGGAGCTTTGAGGTCGAGGGTTTAGTGCGTGGCAGGGCGCCCCTCGAGGTCGTCGATTCGGCCGGGCTCGATTTGGCCAACAGCGTTGCAATTAATGTGAGCGCATCGCTCGTGGTAAACGCAAGTTTCGAGGCAGGGGCGCTGCCCGGAGGTGTCGGCTACGGCGCCATTCCCGGATGGTCCGGCGGTTCTGGCATCAATGACGAGACGCAGCCCTTCCTCGACAACGGCACGATTCCTGACCGGACTCGCGTCGCGTTTCTTCAGGGAGCAGCAACGATGACGCAGGAGATCGCCGGCCTCAATCCAGCCAAGAACTATTGGCTTCAGTTCTACTACAACACACGAGACTGCTGTGGCGGCACGATCAACCTCTCTGCTAGCTTCGCCGGGCAAGAACTCGCCTTGATCGAGAACGTGGAGGCCGTGGGCGACTTCGAGCCTTTCCACTTCATCAACATTCCATTCCAGCCCTCCGCGGCCGATGGCGAGCTGTCTTTCACGACCACCGTCGAAGGCGATGCCACCGCCCTGCTCGACGCGGTGACGATCGTCCAGCGCAATGTGGATGAAGTGTTCGTCCGCAACCCGAGTTTCGAAGTTAGCCTCCCCATCCAGGGCGTCGGCTACCAGGGGCCGGGCCTTCTCGCTGGCTGGGAGATCACGGGCGGCCACGGAGTCAACGTGGATGGCGCCGGCCCTTTCACTGACAACGGCCTCGCCGGCGCACAAGATGCTGTCCTTTTCCTGCAGAACGCCGCTACGGCGTCCCAGCGCATCACTGGCCTCACGCCGGGTGACGGGTACAGCCTCACTTACCTCGTCAATCGGCGCAACTGTTGTGCGGCAGGGGAGCCTAACGCCTACGAGGTGCTCATTGATGACGAGATCGTCTTCAACGAAGAGTTAGACCCCGCCGGCGGCCAAGAACCTTACTTCGAGCGCTCGGTTGAGTTCACTGCGGGAGCAGGCGAAGTGGTCATTGCTTTCCGCAATGTCCCTAACGGCGACCAGACACTGCTCGTCGACGATGTGCGCATCAAAATCGCGACCACCAATCCAAGCGGTCTGATTGCGCGCTACGCGCTTGATGAAACCGAAGGCATCATCATGAACGACGTCTCTGGCCTTGACCGTGATGGAACGTTCGAAAACGAACCATCGTTTGGCCAAGCGGCGATTGTAGGCGGTGGTACCTCCATTGGATTTGCCGATGGCTCTTTCGGTACGGTGGGAAGCCGCTCCCTGCCGTTTAGTAGTCTGACAGTGGCAACCTGGGCCAACCTCACAGCGCTCGGTGATCGGCAGACGATCTTTGGCCAAGGCGATCGCAACGGCGAGCCAGCCTACGCCGTTATTGCCAGTGGCGCCAATCTTGAGTTCTTCATCGGCGCAACCCCTACCTACCTCGCCGAGAATGCTATCACCGCAGGCACTAATCATCACATCACCATGACTTACGATCGAGGTGAGACGGCGGCCATTGCGGTTTATGTCGATGGTGTTGCCGTCATCTCAGAGTCTGGTGTCGAACCACTCCCCCTTAGTAATGACACGGACTTCTTCGTAGCCGCCTTCTTTGGTGCGCTGTCAATGGGAGGTTTGCTAGACGACGTTCAGCTTTACAACCGTGCAATCACCGCTGAAGAAGTGGCTTTCCTTCAAGCCAATCCCGGCGATGCTTTAGATCCAGGAGCAGGCAATGGAGGCGGCGGTGAAGCGCCCGCCATCACAGGTCTATCAAAGACCGCGGAAGGTGTGGCCCTGCAACTGCCAGAAGGCACAACCTATGACATCGAGTACAGCGCCGATCTCGTCACCTGGGATACGATTGCTACGGAAGTCACCGGTAGTTATGTCGACGCAGATGCGGCGCGCATTGGCGCAGCCACCGGTTACTATCGAGGCGTGGTGAAATGATAGCGTTGCCACATTGCGATTAGATTAACCGATGTTAGCCGCGCGTCCGCGCCGACTGGTTACTAAAGAGCGAAGCAATAGCAGTGCTGGGAGCAAGGAAAACGAGCCGGGCCTCGTATCGGGTCGAACGGTCTTGAGGTTCTGCTGAAACGTTGCGAGGCTCCAGCTGAGAGTGAATGTCTATTTGGCCATCGATCTAGGTGCGGGAAGCGGGCGAATTATCGCTGTCCGCTGCGATGGCGAGACCGTCGAGCTAGATCAAGTGCATCGATTCGACTCTCCTGCCATTGAGCAAGAAGGTCGTTTATTATGGGACATCCATCGCATCTGGGATGAGATCAAGCTCGGGCTGAAACAGGCTGCTCAACCCTACGGTAGTGCGATCCGTAGTATTGGGGTTGATTCCTGGGGAGTCGATTACGCCTGGTTTGATCAGGAGGGAGAGCTAAGTCAGCTACCCTACTGCTATCGGGATCCGCGAACACATGGGTCAGTTGATGAAGTAGCAGGCTTGCTAGGCCGTGACCTTGTCTTTGAGGAAACTGGCATACAGTTCATGCCGATCAACTCGCTCTATCAGTTGCACGATGACGCCAAGGCGAGGCGAGTATCCGATCGGTTCCTAATGATTGCTGATGTGATCAACTATTGGCTCACAGGCCGTCAGGTCTGTGAGCGAACCAATGCGAGCACCACGCAGCTCTACAATCCACGAACGCAAACGTGGAGCAGAGTGCTAGCGGAAGGCATCGGGCTTCCTACGTCGACATTGCCACCTCTCGCCAGTCCTGGAGAAAGGTTAGGCTCTCTGAAGCCAGATGTCGCCATGGAAACCGGACTTGCTCATGTCCCGGTGATCGCCGTTGGCAGTCACGACACGGCTTCTGCGGTTGCTGGAGTGCCTGCTTCGACGGAGTCCTTTGCCTATCTGAGTTGCGGCACGTGGGCCTTGTTAGGCACGGAAGTTGCCGAACCGGTCATCACAGACGCAGCGCTGGAGCACAACTTCACCAACGAAACCGGCGTCGAGGGTACGTATCGGCTCTTAAATAACATCACGGGACTCTGGATCCTTCAAGAATGCCGACGTGTTTGGCAGGAAGAAGACGAGTGCGAGATTTCTTACGACGAACTTGCAGAGATTGCTGTGGGTGCCAAACCATTCAAGGCCTTCATTGATCCCGATGATCCTGTGTTCAGCCATTGCGGCGACCATCCGAAGCTGATTCAAGCGTATTGTCAGAGTTCAAACCAAGCCATGCCAACCTCGCGCGGTCAGCTTCTCCGCATTGCGACCGAGAGTTTGGCGCTGAAAGTGGCAAGCACCTTGGAGCAGCTCGAATCCTTGTTAGGTCGATCCCTTGATGTCCTCCATGTGATCGGGGGCGGTGTGCAGAATGCCTTCCTAATGCAATGCATCGCCAACGCCACGCAACGCCGTGTGATCGCAGGCCCCCCCGAGGCGACAGCATTGGGAAATGCCTTAATGCAGATGATCGCCGCTGGCGAAGTAGCGTCGCTTAGAGAGGGGCGGGCACTACTTGCCAAGGCAATCGACACCACCACCTACGAGTCCAACGAGTCGTGGGATAACGCTCGGCAACGTTTCCGTTCCTTGTTAACCAATCAATCCACACGAATGCTCCATGGAGACTGACTCTGGGACTAAAGTCCCAGCCACTTTCACCCAATGTGGAAGGGACTTCAGTCCCTTCTGACCTGACCGCCATGAACACTAAAGACCGAATCCATCAGGCCCTAAACGACTTCCAGATCGAGACACCTTCTTGGGGCTATGCCGACACGGGAACGCGCTTTGGGAAGTTCACTCAGGACGGGGCCGCAATCACCATCCAAGACAAGTTGGCAGATGCTGGCCAGGTACATCAGCTCACTGGCTGCTGCCCACAAGTCGCCGTCCATGTGCTTTGGGATTTCAATGCGGAAACCAGTCCAGAGGATGTGGGGCAAATGGCGTCCACACACAACATCAAGATTGGCTCGATCAATCCGAATCTCTTCCAAGACCAGTGCTACAAGCTAGGCTCATTGAGCCATCCTGACATTGAGGTTCGAAAGCAAGCCATCGCGCACTGTATCGACTCGGTTCAGTTAGGCCAGACCTTGGATAGCCGAGCGGTCACGCTTTGGTTGGCCGACGGCACGAATTACCCCGGTCAAGATAACATTCGTGCACGCAAGCAACGTGTTGAGAGCGCCCTGGCGGAAATTCATGAACAGCTCAGCCAAGATCAACTCTTACTCGTAGAGTACAAGCCCTTTGAACCCGCTTTCTATCACACCGATATCGCGGATTGGGGAATGGCTTGGAGTTATGCCCGCAAGGCTGGCGAGCAAGCCAAGGTCTTGGTGGATACTGGGCATCATTACGCGGCACAGAACATCGAGCAGATCGTCGCGTGGTTGCTAGACGAGAAGATGCTAGGTGGGTTTCATTTCAATGATCGGCGCTATGCGGATGATGATCTCACCTTGGGGTCTATTGATCCTTATCAGATCTTTCGTATCTTTCATGAGATCTTTGCCTATGCCAACGATCATGGGGCGATGCCCACGATCGAGTACATGATCGATCAATCACACAATCTTAAGCCGAAGATCGAAGCCATGATCCAAACGGTGATGACAGCGCAAGAACTGTATGCCAAGGCATCCTTGGTGGATCACGATGCCTTGCGCGGCTTTCAAGATCGAGGTCAAATCGTCGATGCCGAACGTGCCCTGAAGCAGGCCTATGACACCGATGTTAGGCCGATGATTGCGGATTGGCGAAAGGCACACAAACTGCCCGAGGACCCGGTCATTGCTTTCCGCGAGAGTGGCTATCAGGAAACGGCGGCTGCGGATCGCAAGAAGCGCCGCGAAGAACTCGGAATCAATCAAACGTCAAGTTATGCTTAGACCTCAAGACAACGTGGCAGGGACTTCAGTCCCTGTGCTACCCATTAACACCATTAATATCAGGGACTGAAGTCCCTGTCACTTTATTCTAACGATGGCATTCAAGCCTTACTATCCTGATGGCGAGACAAAGGTCACGCGCCAGAACCTTCCGCACTGGCGGCAGGACGGGGTGACTTACTTTGTCACTTCGCGTTTGGCAGACGCCATGCCGGCGTCGGTTCTTAGCCGTTGGAACGAGGAAAGGCAGGCGTGGCTGCACAAGCATCATCTAAAGTCGTACGAGCAAGTCTCATCACTATCAAAGGAGAAGCAGCAAGAGTTTCAGCGAATCTTCACTGCCGAGTGGCATCGATGGCTAGATGCTGGGCATGGAGACTGCGTTCTCAAAGATGCCGAGATTGCTCGCATGCTAGTCGATGAGATGGTGAAAGGTGTATCAGAATACTACGATCTCGACGCATGGGTCGTCATGCCCAACCATTTCCATGGACTAGTTAGTCCGAATAATGGCGTTTCCTTGAGCAAGATCATGCAGGGTTGGAAAGGCGCGTCCGCAAGGGCAATCAATCTGCGACTTAATCGTACCGGTGTGTCTTTGTGGCAGGACGAACCGTTTGATCACATTGTACGGAGTGAAGTGCAGCTAAATCATTTCCGGCGATACATCGCGGAGAATCCGGTGGAGGCTGGGTTAAAGAAGGGATCCTTTGCGCTTGGATTCAGTCTGGAAGAATTATCTCCAAGCGAGTTTTCAGCTAAAGTGGCAGGGACTTCAGTCCCTGATGACCAAGTCAAGAATATCGAATCCAGGGACTAAAGTCCCTGCCACATTTTTTTACAAATGCCTAACTACGAACACGTCAATTATCTTTGGGATGATACCCACGTGGCCAAACTTGATCCGGTCGATCAGTTAGTCTATCGCTCCAACCTGCTTGGCAGCGATCTGAGGGTCACCAACACGGGAGGCGGCAATACGTCTTCTAAGCTTGTCGAGCAAGATCCCCTGACGCAAGCGGACACCGAAGTATTATGGGTGAAAGGCTCGGGCGGCGACTTGCGAACCTCCACGCGTTCCAATTTCTCCTCACTCTATCAGAGCAAGCTCATTGGGCTGCAAGATCTCTATGGCAAGACGGAGCCCCGTGGTGTGAAGACGGCTATTGAAGATGCCATGGTCGGCATGTACCGGCACGCGACGTTCAACCTCAACCCACGCGCGTCGTCGATCGATACACCCTTGCATTCATTTGTGCCCTACAAGCACGTCGATCACATGCATCCGAATGCCTTTATCTCAATCTCTGCATCGAAGCGTTCGGAAGCCATTACCAAGGAGATCTATGGCGATGAAATCATCTACACGCCTTGGCAACGGCCTGGCTTCGACCTCGGGCTGGCTCTGCAAGATATCTGTCAGGCGCATCCGAATGCGAAAGGTGTCAATCTGGGACAACACGGCCTGATCAATTGGGCCGATGATGGCAAGGCCTGTTATGAACTGACCTTAGACCTCACGGAACGAGCCGCACAGTACATCGCGGACAGCGATCGAGGGGAGAACACCTTTGGCGGGGAGAAATACGCAGCTCTCGATCCTGACAAAGCCCGTTCCTTAACTTGCGAACTGCTGCCCTGGCTTCGTGGCCAAATCAGTCAGGAACGACGGTTCATTGGCACTGTCCAAGCAGATGCTAACATTCTACGTTTCGTGAACAGTCACGACGCTGCCCGTCTCGCTTCGATGGGCACTTCTTGCCCAGATCATTTCCTGCGGACCAAGATCAAGCCTCTCTTTGTTGATTGGAATCCTCATGGCGATTCCTTGGCAACGCTTCAACAGAACTTGTTAGAAGGTCTTGAGCAGTATCGGAAAGATTACGCTGACTATTACGTGCAATGTAAGCGAGAGGACTCGCCCGCGATGCGAGATCCGAATCCGACCGTCATTCTCATTCCGGGTCTTGGGATGATCGCTTGGGGAAAGAACAAGAGTGAATCGCGCGTGACCGCTGAGTTTTACAATTGTGCAGTGGAGGTCATGCGAGGAGCAGAAGCGATCGATGAGTATGTCGCGCTGCCGCAGCAAGAAGCCTTCGACATTGAATACTGGGCACTGGAAGAAGCCAAACTCCAGCGCATGCCACCCGAAGCGGAGTTTGAGCGCAAGGTAGTGATCGTCGTTGGTGCAGGTAGCGGCATCGGCAAAGAGACGGCAACCCGCATGGCGAATGAAGGAGCGCATGTCGTGTGTGCTGATGTCAGTAGGCAAGCGGCTCAGGATACGGCCTCAGAGATTTCGGAACGCATCGGTCTTGGCGTCGGTGTGGCCGGCACCGGTCTCTCCAACTGCGGCAAAGCTGTTGGGCTAGCTTGCGATGTGACTGACCGCGCCAGTATCAAGTCGATGTTAGGCGAAGTCTGCTATGCATACGGCGGTCTCGATCATGTCGCGGTCACCGCTGGGATCTTTGTGCCCCCGGACACGTCCGGCAGGATTGCCGATGACTTGTGGGCCAAGACCTTCGCTATCAATTCGACTGGGATCTACTTTGTCGGAGAGGAAGCCAAAGCGGTGTGGCAAGCGCAACAATTGGAGGGCAGCTTGGTCGCTACGACCAGCGCCAACGCGGTGGTCTCCAAGGTTGGGAGTGTCGCCTATGATGCTAGCAAAGCGGCTGCCAATCACGTTATTCGTGAACTCGCCGTGGAGTTGGCTCCATTGGTGAGGGTCAACGGCATCGCTCCGGCCACCGTTGTGGCGGGTAGTGCGATGTTCCCACGTGATCGTGTCATTGCGTCTCTAACCAAATACCACATCGCCTTTACAGAAGAGGATTCGACGGAGGCGTTGCGCGATCGTTTGGCCGCCTTCTACGCCGAACGCACTCTCACGAAATCGTCAATCACGCCCGCCGATCAGGCTGAAGCGATCCTATTTCTACTCAGTCAGCGCGCCTCTAAGACCACTGGGCAAGTGGTCGCCGTGGATGGCGGTCTGCACGAAGCCTTTCTGCGCTAAACATTTACAAACCCTCACACACTAAACATAATCTAAAGATGAGCGACGATAAGATCGCAGACGTAGTGCATGCTTCTAACGAGTTTGAGAGGGAGCGCGTACCTGATCATGCCTTGAAAGGGCCCAAGAAATTCTGGGGCATGTATGCCGGTGAACACACGGCTGGCACCGAATTCATGATCGGCCCCATGTTCCTTGCTGGAGGTGTGGGTGTCTTTGATCTATTTGCAGGACTCTTGTTAGGCAACTTGCTTGCCGTTCTGATGTGGCGTTACCTGTGTGCGCCTGTGGCCATGAGTTCGCGCCTCACACTCTACTATCAGTTGGAGAAGATCGCTGGCCGCAAACCTGTCGTTCTCTACAATCTCGCCAATGGTATCCTCTTCTGCTTCCTCGCAGGTGCCATGATCACCGTCTCCGCGACGGCGGTGATCCCAGCGATTCAAAGCTTGGGGATTCCGCTAGAAGTGCAACAGCCCAATCTCGGCGACACTCTGCCGCCCGGTCCGACTTGGATCGCATTCGTAATCATCATTGGCGCAATCATCGCCTTCGTCGCAGCCAAGGGCTACGAGACCGTGGCGAGGATCGCAAACATTGCAGCGCCCTGGATGATCTTGATCTTCATTGCCTGTGCCGTCGTCACCTTACCCAAACTCGATGCGTCTTCCGCTGCGGAGATCTGGAAAGGCGGTGAACCGTTGGTAGGCTCTATCAAACTCACCTTTTGGCACGTGCTCATCTTCGCTTGGTGCTGCAATGCCGCCATGCATATGGGAATGTCAGACCTTTCCGTGCTACGTTACATGCGTCACACGAGTTCTGGCTGGGCTCCTGCCGCGGGCATGTATATCGGACACTTTGTGGCCTGGATCGCCGCTTCCATTCTGTTTGCCTACGAAGTGCAGATCAATCCTGGCGATCCGCAAAGTGCGCCTGGTCCCATGGTGAACAACGCCATCGGTTTCGCCGGATTGATTTGCGTCATGGTGGCCGGTTGGACGACCGCCAACCCAACCATCTATCGTGCTGGGCTCGCGTTTCAGGGCATTGTGCCCAAGGCGTCGCGTGTGAAGATCACGCTGCTTGCTGGGGCGGTGGCGACTGTCGCAGGTATCTTTCCTGCCGTGGCCATGAAGCTACTCGATTTCGTGGGGATCTACGGAACCGTGCTTGCTCCTGTAGGGGCGATTGTGTTTATCAATCATCGCTTCGCCAACAAGCCTGGGTTTACTGCGAACTATGCGGAAACGACTGGGACTAGCATGAACGTGGCCGTTCTGTTAGCCTGGCTCATTCCGGTCGGCATTTGCCTCTTCGACTTCTTCGTGACCAAGCAGGTTTGGGCGCCCTTCATGGCCGTGCCTGCATGGCTTACATGTGGTGCGCTTTACTTAGTCTTCAGCAAGACGCTACTTCGAACCCAACCGGCCTAACCATTCCTTCCGATGACAAACGCTGCAAAAGCCATTTCATGGTCTGCTCTAGTAGGCCTCACATTAGCCCCACCTATTCTCTTTGCCACGGGAGCCATCAATGAGAACACGCTCAAATGGCTCATGCTCGCAGGCACCGTGATCTGGTTCATAGCCACGCCCATCTGGGTGAAGCGCGACCCTTCTTAACGAGCGGATAGATGGCCACACTGCGCAAAGCCTTCAAGATGCGGGTTCATCCGGACAAGTATGCCGAGTATGAGAAACGGCATCGTCCGATCTGGCCGGAATTGGAAGCCACGCTTCGAGAACACGGCGTGAGCAATTACTCCATCTTCCTGGATGAAGAGACGCACACGTTGTTCGCCTATGCCGAGATTGAGGACGATGAGCGGTGGGATGCCATTGCCCAAACAGAGGTGTGCCAACGGTGGTGGGCCTCGATGGTAGACCTTATGCCGTCCAACCCTGACAATAGCCCTGTTTCAGCGCCCTTGCGCGAAGTTTTTCACCTTGATTGAACCATAATACCAATTCAGTTCCATGAGATCATTCCTCGTCTTTCTGTTCCTATTCAATATCGGCCTTGCTCGGTCGTCAGCCTTCGTGATCACTGAGTTCATGGCGATCAATGATGCCTTGCATGCAGATGAGCAGGGAGAGTTTGATGACTGGGTGGAGGTCTACAATCCAGAAGACGCCCCGCAGGATCTTGGTGGTCTCTACTTGAGCAATGATCGCGAGGAACCCACCCTGTGGCGATTGCCGGGAGACACTGTCATCGCTCCTCTTGGACGGCTCTTGATTTGGTTAGACAATGATCCAGAGCAGGGCCCATTACACGCACCGCTGCGCCTAAGTGGGGCTGGAGGCGTTGTCATTCTCACGGATCGCGATGGCGAGACGCTCCTGGACGAGATTCAGTACCCTGCGCAACATCCTGACATTGCTTTTGGCCGAGCTGCTCCGGAAGCCGAAGCGACAATCTTCCTGCTCAAACCGACTCCAGGCGAACCTAACGACCCTACAGGAGTTTTTGCTATCGGCGGCGTGAACTATTCACGGCCCGCTGGCGTTTTCAATGAGGCTTTTGAAGTCACGCTGTCCACAGAAACGGAAGGGGGTGTGATTCGCTACACGACCAATGGACGTGAACCGAGCATCTTCAATGGCACCACTTACACGGAACCTTTCACCATTTCGGAATCGATGTGTCTGCGCGCTCACGTCACGGTTGGTGATCAGGTGGTGAGTCCGTTAGCGACGCAGATTTATCTCTTGGTAGATGATGACGTTAGCAATTTCGACTCCAATCTCCCAGTGGTCTTGATCGATTCCCGTGGGCATGATTTTTCCCAAGACACGTCTCCGGGTTTCCCTCAAAGCTCTGTTTGCAGTGTCTTCTTCGATGCTGAGGAGAATGAACGGGCTTCTGTCAAGGCGGAGCCTTACCATGTGGGGCGTGCTGGCATGAATGTGAGAGGTGCCAGTTCGCGTGGATGGCCTAAGAAGCAGTTCAAGTTCGAGACCTGGGGTGAACTCGATGAGGATCGCGATGTTGCGTTGTTAGGATTGCCTGCGGATTCCGATTGGATTCTCGCGGCTCCTTACTTCGATAAATCGTTGATGCGCAATGAGATCACGTTCCGATGGTGGGAGAAGCTTGGCTACTACTCGCCACGCACTCGTTTCATCGAGTTGTTTGTCGACATGGACGGTGATGAACGCTTCACCATGGATGACTATCAGGGCGTCTACGTGCTCACCGAGAAGATCAAATCGTCTGCTGATAGGTTGGTGATCAATGAGGATGGCTACATCCTCGAGGCGACGAATGTGAACCAACACTGGACGTCGGCGACAGGTATTCGACTGAAGTATGTTGATCCACGTGAGGGTGAAGAGGTTCCTGATCGCAAGCAGGCAGTGCGTGAGCATTATAGCATGGTAGAACAGGCTGTGCTCAATGACGATTTCCAGGATCCGACTGAAGGCTATCGAAAGCATCTCGATCTGCCCTCACATGTAGACTACGACATCATGCGCGAACTCTCGCGAAACATTGATGGTGCGAGTACCTTCCTCTCGTTGAATGACGCTGGCAAAGTGCAAATGGGCCCACTGTGGGATTACAACCAATCCTATGGCCTGACACGCCTCTTTGATCCGGTGCCCGGTTGGCGAACTGATGGTTGGAATGGATCCTACATGACGAATGGAGGTCACTGGATGAAATGGTGGGACCAGTTGGATGAAGATCCTGAGTATCAGCAACAGTGGGAAGACCGTTGGGTGCAGTTGCGTCAGGGCGTGTTTACAAATGAAGCGTTGTTAGGCGATATAGGCGCCATTGCCTCTCTGTTAGACAAAGGGGCTCAGCGGAACTTCGAGCGTTGGGACGCGCTGGGTAAGGCGGTCTGGTCCACAGGCGGCAGCACGCGAGCTGATCCAGGAGAGGGTGAACGAGATACCTACGCTAAGGAAGTGGGCTTCATTCGTGAATGGCTCACAGCGCGGCTCGAGTGGATCGACTCTCAAGTGCCGAGCCCACCAAGCTTCAATCAGAATGGCGGTGCCGTGCCCGCTGGATTCGATCTAGAGATGAACCCTGGCACTGAGTTCAAAGGCTTCACTGGAAGCGTCTATTACACTGTTGATGGTAGTGATCCCCGTGAATCGGGGGGCACCATCAACACGCAAGCATCGGTGTATGGGGCAGTGATCCCACTATCGGAGGACACCATCGTCACAGCACGCGCACGCAGTCTCTTTGGCGGATGGAGTACGCTACGCCGAGCCACATTCCTTGTGGGGACGGAGTCCTCTTCTAGCAGTAACCTCACTGTCTCAGAAATTCATTACAATCCAGAAGGGGCAGACGACTTGGAGTTCGTTGAACTGGTCAATCGTGGGCAAGTTCCCATTGATCTCTCGAACGTGCAGATCCAGGGAGCCGTCGATTTCACGTTTCCAACACGTTCGTTGGGCCCGAATGAAGTCATCCTGGTGGTAGAAGACCAGGAAGCCTTCCTTGAACACTATCAAAGCGACGAATTCCTGGTTGCTGGCCAATGGGAGGGAGCCTTAGGCAACGGCGGTGAGGAGGTTGTGATCACCACGCCATCGGGTGAGCCGATTCTGGCATTCGCCTACGATGATTCGGAAGGCTGGCCTACTATGGCCGATGGGACAGGCGCTTCACTTGAGCGAATCTCCATCACTTCCGATAATCTTGGCGAAGCTAGCGCCTGGCGGGCAAGCGCTCAAACCGGCGGCTCACCTGGGCTCGTTGGGGAGAGCCGACCAGCACTCAGCTACGCCGACTGGCAAGCGAGCTTTGGCGAAGATTTGATGGGGGATCCCGCAGCTGATCCTGACGGGGATCATTACGCCAATCTCATCGAGTTCGCCCTTGGGTCCTCGCCCATTAATCGGTCTGCATTCCCTAGCATTAAAGTGCAAAGGAACGAAAACACGCTTGAGATCGTTCATCCGAAGACTTCTGAGCGCAAAGTAGTCATCACTCTTGAATCCTCAGTCGATCTGATCGAATGGAGTGAAGTCGAGATGGTCACCCAAGAAGAGAGTGCCGCTGGTGTGGTATTACGATCGGGAGAGATGCAGGACCTTGAGGGGCTCTATCTACGACTGAGAATTTCGCTCTAGCGAGAACTTGGGAAGTGCGGTCTGCCTCTGACGAGCATATAAAGGTCAGTTGGGTTTCCGTGCTTAGACAATGAAGGATTCTCCTGTTTCTGACAGTGAAGCGTCCAGGTGATCAACTCTTGGCTCCTTTCCGCGATTGGCTCCGCACCACTAGCGAGACCTTCGTTTCTTAGCCCAAACAAGCAAACAAGCTCCCCCAGAACGAGCGTCTCCGCGTACGATGGCTTTGCCTTCGTCAGTCCACTTGGTGATCTTACACTGTGTGGGCTTCTTTTGCTCCGGTCGCGCAAGGGCGCTGATCCCCAGTTTCCTTCACCAGCTCTCTCTGATCGATCCTATGGTGAACATTTGCCCTACTACCATTTGTATCATGATCACTTACTCATGGCAAACCGTTCCCGTATCCACGCCATCTTCGCCACCGCATGCTCGGGCGGCGCAATCTCCACTATTGCCCGCCAGTTCCTGATCACGTTCAATAGCGTCATGAATTCCCATCGATTTCTTCTCGGAGCCTTGTGGGCTGCCCTTTCGATTCAGGGCGCCGTTGCTGCTCTCTCACAACTGGCGTTTCCCACGGTTGAAGGCTATGGACGCTTTGCCACCGGTGGGCGTGGCGGTGATGTCTATCAGGTAACGCAACTTGGTGATGCAGGGCCGGGTTCATTGCGCGCTGGCATTGAGAATGCCGATGGACCACGCACCATCGTCTTCACCGTGAGTGGAACAATCCAACTGAAAAGACCGGTCCGCGTGCAGAATCAACGCGGGCTCACCATTGCAGGGCAAACGGCCCCAGGCGATGGGATCACACTGCGAGACCAGACCTTTTAAATCAAAGATTCCTCTAACATCGTCGTTCGGTTCCTGCGTTTCCGGTTAGGCGATGAAAGCAAGACCTCTTGCGATACGCTCCACATTTCCAAAGCGAAGGACGTGATCTTCGATCATATCACCGCGACTTGGGGCGTGGATGGCACCATGGATACCGATCATCTGTCGAACTTCACCCTCCAGTGGTCCATGTTTGGCGAAGCCCTTCACGAAAGCACCCACCACAAAGGCGGTCATGCCATGCTCATGTCACAACGCAAGACCCGCGGGAAGGTGTCCATCCATCACAATCTCCTTTTCAGCAGTCGCAATCGGCACCCGACGCTGAGCGGCCTTCCCGATCAATCGAACAGTGACGGTGCGCTCTTCGACTTTCGTAACAATGTGATCTACAATTGGGAAGGCTCCCTGAATCTAGGTGTTGGCCAATTCAATATCGTCAGCAATTACTACCGACCTGGTCCGAACACCAAAACGAGCAACGATCGTTTCCCCATCCGGCCCAAGGTCAAAGTGGACCACCAGACCACTGCTTACCTCAGCGGCACGGCTTTCGAATGGAACGAGGCCTGGACCAATGATAATCACTTGGCCATGCAGTGGGGCGTTCGGGACGAAGGCTATCCTGGCAAGGTGCCAAAAGAGACTTCCTTGATGAAGGGCCAACCCGTCGCGGAACCCGATCGCCCTATCACCCATCTCGCGAAAGAGGCCTACACGCAAGTGTTAGCCAAAGCTGGCGCGTCCTTGAGTCGAGATGCCGCCGACAAACGCGTCATCCAAGGAGTCCTCGACCGCACCCATCGTCGCATCGATTCTCAGAAGGAAGTCGGCGGCTGGCCCACCTTGGAATCCAAGCCAGCCTCGCTCGATACCGATCGCGATGGCATGCCTGACGATTGGGAAAAGGAGCACCAACTCGATCCCAACAATCCCAAGGATCGCAACGCGGACCAAGACGGCGACGGCTACACCAACCTCGAGGAATACTTGAACCTAAAAACGGCAATGGAATCCCCGAATTCTGCGCTAACCGTTGAAATGTAAGCAGTTGTGCATCAACGAGTAGTCACCCAGAAGGTCCATTGCGAAGCAATAGGAATTCGCTGCAAATGAACAAGTTACGAATCGTCCTCAGTTTCCACTCCCGTTTTGAGGTTGAACAGTCATAACTAGCATGCAAGCCTGTGCTTGCAGCGTGATGAATCGCCCTATGCATCAATCCAAGGTTCGCGCTTTCCTAGCACTCCTTGCCGGACTTCTTTCCTTATCTGAGGCATCCTCCAAAGACATCCCCGCTTTTCCCGGGGCCGAAGGCCATGGCAGATACACCATCGGCGGTCGTGGTGGACGCGTGATCAAGGTGACCAACCTGAACGACAGCGGCGAAGGTAGTCTGCGGGCTGCGGTGGACGCCGAAGGGCCACGAACTGTCGTTTTTGAAGTGTCAGGCACCATCGCGTTAGAGAGCAGGCTCGTGATACGAAATGGCCATCTTACGATTGCTGGGCAAACCGCTCCGGGAGATGGCATCTGTTTGAAAAACCATGAGGTCTTCCTCGATGCCTGCGAAGAAGTGATCATCCGTTACATGCGCTTCCGGATGGGCGATGAAGCTCAGCAGCAAGCTGATGCGATTGGAGGTCAAAAGAACCGAAACGTCATTGTCGACCATTGCTCGATGAGCTGGTCGACTGATGAATGCGCCTCCTTTTATGCCAATGCAAACTTTACCATGCAGTGGTGCTTGATTGGCGAAAGCCTACGTCATTCGGTTCATAAAAGTGGCAAGCACGGCTATGGCGGTGTCTGGGGTGGCAAGAACGCTTCGTTTCATCACAACTTGCTTGCCCATCACGACAGCCGGAACCCTCGGCTTGGAGAGTATGCGTCTGCCTATGCGCTCTCCGATCGCGTCGATATCAGAAATAACGTGATCTACAATTGGCAAGGCAACAGTGGCTATGGAGGCGAAGGGATGAATGTCAATATGGTGAACAACTATTACAAACCAGGACCCGCGACGAACAGGAACCAAGACCGAATCGTGGCCATTTGGAATCGAATTGAGACCTGGGATCCTTTGTACAATGTGTGGGGGAAGTTCCACATCGATGGCAATATCGTCAAAGGCTCGGAAAGCGCGACAACCGATAACTGGACCTATGGTGTTCAGTTTGATTCCAAATGGAGTCACATCTCGGACGCTGAAAGGCAAAGCCTGCGCTTGGAGAATCCCTTAGGAACAGGCGTCGTGACGACCCATGCCGCAGAAGAAGCCTATCAGAAAGTGCTTCAACTGGTAGGTGCTAGTTTAAAAAGAGACTCGGTCGATCAGAGGATTATCCATGATGTCCGTACCGGCACGGCAACCTGCACGGATGGAGGGAATGGCAGCACCCATGGCTTTATTGACACGCAAGACGCTGTCGGTGGCTGGCCTGAATTAAGGTCCCTACCAGCGCCCACGGACACCGATGGCGATGGAATGCCCGATGCATGGGAGACAGCTAACGGATTGGATCCCAAAGATCCCAGTGATGGCAATACAGACACGAATAACGACGGCTACACCCATATCGAAGATTACCTGAACAGTCTGGCACTGCCCTACTATGATACAAAGCCTATCATCAGCACAGTCAGCCCGAAGGCGAATGAGATCTTTATCGCCTCTTCTGCCGTGACTATTGATGTCGACACTTACGCCAATGACTACAATGGCGGTTCGATCGCACGAATGGAATTGTATGTGGATGAGCAACTCATCAAAGCAGAGGCTGAAGCCAGCCGCATCACGGCGACGCTCGAGGGCATTTCTCATGGAATGCATCGCATTGTGGTGAAAGCCACAGATGACACTGGCAATGTATCTACGGAGACAACCACTGTGTATGTGGGTACCCAAAGAGTGAGGGTCGACATCGCAGAGGATGCTCACCATGGGCGAGTCACCTTGGATCCAGAAGGCGGCCTCTACACAGAAGGAGTGGATGTGAGAGTTGAGGCGGTTCCGGACGCGGGCTATCGCTTTCACAGCTGGATCAAAGACATCGAGAGCGATCAGAAGCGACTGACGATCAAGACTGGAAATGATATCACCCTAAAACCTGTCTTTGAGGCTACTGAAGATCCTCTCGATAAGTACAGAAAGCCCATACGAATCACCTTCGGCCCTTTGGAAGGTTTCTATGCGGCCCCTGGTTACATCGTCGATGGTGGCAGTCAATATTCGGAGAAGCTCAATGGCTACACTTACGGTTGGCTTGAGGGATACCATCTTGGAGGCGAGATGGATCTTTCAGAATCAGACACCGTGCGATCGACTCACAATGTCTTTGAAACAGAGGCAAGCAATCACTCCTGGGGCATCGCCTTGCCTAAGGGATTTTACAAAGTGACCTTGGGGCTTGGAGCCAAGCAATCGCAAGAGGCGATCAAGGTGAATCTAGGACAATTGGTATCCGATCGCCCTCCCTTATTGATCAACGATCCGATCAAGACAGACGCGTATAAGGAGTATGTGATTAAAGAATTCGAAGTGAAAGATGGCGGTAGTGGTCTAGCGAACGCACGCCTGACTCTAAGCAGCGCGAATCAAACCGAGATCTATTTCATTGCGATCGAACTGGTGCGAATGGGTGGAAATAGGAAACTCAGAGTCACCCATGGTAGAGGTAGTGGAGCTTACAATGACTTGAGCGGCCCGGTTCTGATCACGGCGAACCCACCTGCTGACGGCATGGTGTTTGATAGATGGATTGGCAACGCCGAGCCACAGTATTTCGAGAGGATCGACCAATGGAAACGCAGTAGAGAGTATATCGAAGACATCTATTCTTCGACAACGTTTGTGACGGATCTAGACTACGTGACGTCTGTGAGCGCTACCTATCGAAAGAAGTAGCGTTGGCAGCGGCGAATGTCGACCATTTGAAATAGTGAATCACCCTTTTCACGTTCTCCTGCTCCTGTGCTTCACGACGTTGCACCATCTTGCTGCGGACGATTGGAAACCGCCGCAAGGGCCGCGATTCATTCCGCCGTCATTGTTTAAAATGATCGATCCGTCGCTGGAAGTGACTGTCTGGGCGAGCACGCCGCTTCTTCATAATCCGACGAACATGGACATCGACCATCTCGGTCGAGTCTGGGTCGTGGAAGGCGTGAATTATCGGGGTCGAGAGGGCACGCGTCCGGCTGGTGATCGGATCGTGGTGATCCAAGATACGGATGGCGACGGTAAAGCGGATCGCTTCCACACATTCGTATAAGAACCAGGGCTGATCGCGCCGCTTGGGGTAGCGGTCATTGACAACGTGGTCTACGTCTCGCAGCCGCCCGATCTTCTGGCGTATATCGATGTCGATCGCAATTTGAAGTTTGATCCTGCCATTGACAAGCGCGAAGTCATCCTAACAGGGTTCAACGCGATCAATCACGATCACGCCTTGCATTCCCTCACGGCAGGGACGGATGGGAAGTTCTATTTCAACAATGGAAACTGCGGGGCGGTCTTCACCGACAAATCTGGCAAGACCTTCTTCATGGGAGGCACCTATGGTGATCGTGGGCCGAATTGGCCAGCCAATCATCTTCGCGCTACGGGTAGGACCTCTGATGACGGCCATGTCTGGACTTCTGGATTTGCGGTGCGAATGGATCCCGATGGCTCGAATGTGGAGATTGTGAGTCATGGCTTGCGCAATTCGTATGAACAAACGCTGACCTCCTTCGGCGACATGTTTCAGAACGACAACGATGACCCTCGCGGTTGCCGCACGACCTTCGCCCTGGAGTATGGCTGTGCGGGCTATTTCACGCGCGATGGCAGGCAGCGTAACAAGATGGTCAAACGCCCAGGACAGAGCTATGATAGAGTGCATTGGCGGCAGGATGACCCAGGCACCATGGACGCCGGAGAAGTCTATGGCGGCGGGGCTCCGACTGGGATCACCTTTTATGAGAACGGTGCGCTCGATCCGAAATGGAATGGCCTCTTGCTGAGTGGCGAGGCGGCGCTCAACACCATTCTCGGGTATCAGCCGACGCCGAAGGCTGGCACCTTTGCGCTTGAGCGTTTCAATTTCGTCACGACTAATCCCGAGAAGGAATTCGAAGGGGCCGATTTCTCAGGTCCTCCCAAGAACGGCACAGACATTTCACCGAAGCACTTTCACCGAAGCACTTTCGCCCTAGCGATATCACCGTTGGTCCCGACGGTGCGCTCTATTTCTGTGATTGGTTTGATCCGCGTATCGGTGCCTCCAGTCACTTGGATGAATCCTTCTCCGGCACCGTCTACCGCATCGCTCCGCCAAATTTCAAACCTAGCATTCCCGCTTTTGACCTCAACACAACCGAGGGTCAGATCACGGCGTTGCGTAGCCCAGCGATTCACACGCGATACCTTGGCTTTCGTGCTCTCAAAGCGCAGGGTGCGGTTGCCTACCCAAACGTCAGCGAGCTTTTGAAAGACGAGAATCCCTGGATCGCGGCTCGTGCGGTGTGGCTCTTGCCCTATTTGGGAGATGAGGGCTTACAGGGCTATGTTAGCCTATTAAGACATGAGCATTCTTAGCAACGCGTGGTCGCTTATCGAGCCCTGCGACGGTCTGGGCATGACATGGTCCCGCACGCACGCCAGATGTGCACCGATCCCTCACCACAGGTGCGGCGGGAAGTGGCTCTATCATTACGCGACATCCCAACCGATAGGACCACGAACATCTTTGTCGAGCTCGCCAGACGCTGCGACACCTCTGACAAGAATTCCCTGGAAGCGATCGGGCTTGGGGCTGCCAAACAAGAGAGTGTCGTTTGGAAAGCGATCAAAGAAGGTCTCAAACCCGGGAAGCCATCGGAATGGCCTGACCGTTTCGCACGACTGACCTGGCGACTGTAGGGAGCTGCGTCTATCAATGACCCAAAAAACGCGTGCCTTGGATCTCTCTCTGGCACAAGAGCAACGCAAGCTCGCTGTGGAATCCATCGGTTTCATCGATGACGCGCGTGCGGCTCACGTGATGCTTGATTTGGCTTCTAACGGATCTCCTATGAAAGGTGAGGCTACGGCTTGGCTCTTTCGGAATCTGTCAGGCGAATGGGCCAAGCACGACATCGGCAAGGGACTTAAAGAGAAAGGCATCTACGATCCGGCTGCCATCGTGGTTGCAGCCTCTCCAATGCCCGAGCCAGGCGCTGACGCTGAACAGCCTAACGTGGATGAAATCCTCAAGCTCACGAGCGACACCACCAAGGGGCAACTCGCGGCCGCGACTCGCTGCATCCTCTGTCAGAGGATCGACGGCGCCGGCACAGAATATGGGCCAAATCTCAAAGGTTGGGGCGCGACCCAGGAACGGGAAGCCGTCGTCCGTGCCATCGCCGAGCCCTCGGCTGGCATCGCGCACGGCTACATGGGAACAGAGGTGATCCTGAAAGACGGCGGTGTCATCCACGGCATCGCTTTCAATAACACTGAACTCTGGATGAAAGATGCTCTCCCACTCGTCATTCAATCTGCCGGAGGCCTAACACAACTCATTGCCAAGGACCGAATTGAGAAGAAGCACGCTTTCAAGCGTTCCCTCATGTTTGATCCGCAAACACTCGGACTGAGCGCCCAGGACATTGCCGATATTGCGGCTTGGCTGGAAGGCTATCGTTAGGGAGCGGTGGTTTGTACCCGCCGGGCTAGCGTTGGGCGCTTGGAAAGCGCTTGTCCTTGATAAGACGGATTTTACCCCCTGAAGACAGTATTGATTCTTGCCGAAATCTCTTAAAAATAAGGCTTTGTCGGCTATTCGTAAATTTCAAGGTGGTGGCTACAAAGCCATTTTTAACAGATCGACGATCTGCCTCTGCTCATCGTCGCATTCTGTCGTCTGGTGAAAGCGCACCCCATTGGATTCCACTTCGTTCCGCGTCACCTGCTTGAGTCGTTCGATCACATTCTGCACCGTCCAACGTCGCTCTTTCCCAACCTCGTCGTCCGCAAATAGCGGCTCCAAACGCTCCATCAAATGCCATTGCACATAGTAGGCCAGCGTGCACAGAAACACGTGCGCTTTGATCCGGCGGTCAATCTTGTGAGAGCATGGGCGCATCTCCAAGTGCACTTGCTTGAGACTTCGAAACGCGCGCTCCACATGCCCTAACTCTTTATAATTCCCCACCACCTCATCCTTATCCATCTCGCCTGCTGAGGCGTCCGTGTTGACAATGTAGCAGCCGTCCAGGAGTTCTTCCTTCGCAATCTTCTCGATTTTCAAGTGCCACTTCAATTCATGGCCCGTGGACTTCCCTCCCTTAGGAGCAGGAACGATGTTCCACTCGATGAATTTTGCCATCTTGTATTTCCCAAGCAGTTTCCCGACGCGAGCACCTAACGCTTCAACGGTCACTTTGCGTTTATAGTTCGCAATCTCTCTCAATCCACCTTCTGTTAGGTCGAGCAGACGCTGGCGAGTCTTGCGCTCCCGCTCCCGAGTTCACCGGATTCCGACATAGACAATAGCGTTCTTGTGCGTTCTCAGGATCACTGACCTCAACCACGCACTTCTCATCAAACAAATCTGCTTGGATCACTTCACGCTAATCGACTAACTGAAAGCTTCAGGATCGTCTGCTAACTGACGAAGGGCTCGGGCGTCCATTTGATCTTTCTCTCTGACTGACTTCGATTTCAGCTGAATGAGTGCTGCTTTGGAAGCGTATCGAATGGACTTGTCGCCGAGTTGGAAGGACTCAGCATCTTTGTTCAGATCGCTGTATGTCAGCCTTGTCATGCGAGTAAAGATGTCGATCTGAGCACTGCTCAATTTCTTCAACGATGCGTATGGCACCCTCTTCAGGGGTGAAGTCGGCAAGCGACAACTCACGAGCGAATCCCTCTCCGTAGTCCGCGAGCACTGCAAGCAATTGACTGACATTGTCGTTAGAGTCTTCAAGAAGAATGTCCACGTCTTCGGTTAGCCTGACATAGCCATGAAGCGTGACGGCCACGCCTCCAACGAGAACAAACTCAATCCCGCCTTCAGCGAGAAGCACCAACAGTTTTTCGAACGACGGTTCCATCATCTAGGGGAGGTCTCCAACAGCCGCCCTGAAGCAGCAAGGCATTCTTTCGTAGCATCTCGAGGCGTTTCAGCGGTGAGAGGCGAGCGAGGGAGCCTCCAACGCGTTTGCGAATGGGCTCAACCAAGGAATCTGATGTCGCTGGCGAGGGCATGCTGTGCTTTCGCACCGTTCGACACCTCGCGCAACTGAATGGATGGATGGCGAACGGTCCGGTGGACGGAC
Source organism: uncultured Verrucomicrobiales bacterium (assembly GCA_938082635.1). Taxonomy (GTDB): domain Bacteria; phylum Verrucomicrobiota; class Verrucomicrobiia; order Verrucomicrobiales; family DEV007; genus JAACDM01. The sequence continues at coordinate 883 of CALLLI010000250.1, read as the reverse complement.
GTTTTATTTCGGGCTGATGGAGCGCCCGCCCTACAATCTAGGAGAATCACTCGGCAAGATCGGTCGTGACTTTGACTTCAGATTCCAAGGTTCGGTGGACTGGGCATCGGTCTTCGATTTCTGCTAGTCTGTCCCGTTGCGCCTCATCAAGATCGCCTTCTAGAATCAGCCTGCGCTCGGTCACGTCGACTTTGCCTGTCTCGGTTTCACAATCCTTGGCGTGGATCTTCTCGTGGCGGAGCTTCACTTCGATCGCGTCGAGAGGCCACTTCTAGTCATTGGCATAGAGTCGCAACATCATTGCCGTGCAAGCGCCGAGTCCTGCGGTTAGGAAGTCGTAGGGTGTCGGGCCATGATTGTTATCGCCTACGGCCCAGGTTCATCGGCAACGAATGCTTTCCCGTTGATGAGAAGATCGGTTCGTAACCCGGTCTTGCCAAGTCGTGCGATCATTTCATCTTCTGAAGAGATATCCAGGGATGATGTTAGTCTTCTAAACCAAGTACGTCAACGTTTGGAGCGCGAACGACATCGCGCATTCGCTCAGCGGCAACGAGCGCAACAAATGTTGGACATTGACATGCTCGTCGTCAGTCCAGCCGAAAGTAATCCGCCATTTCGATCGGCGTGAATTCGCATCAATCAAATAGCGTTTCATCTCGATCAAAGAGTGTTAGTGCAGAAAAGGCAGACTCAGCAGATCTTTCTCTGACGCCTGATTTAGCACGGCTAATCGCTCTTGGGCTTTGTAGACGACTATTCCCATGGCCAAGCTTAGCAATGATACAGGAGCAGCTGTCTATCGTCGGCATGTTTCGGGGGGGGAGGGGGCGAAGATGACACGCGTTACGACCTAAGCGATGACGAAACTCTTCGCCGTCAT
>CALLLI010000249.1 GCA_938082635.1 uncultured Verrucomicrobiales bacterium | reverse complement strand
GAACGGCCAGGAACCCTCGAAAGGATCGCTGTTCACTGGCCCGATTGAACACATCTATGAGGGGCCAATTACGATCGATAAGACTACGGTCTTGCGAGCGGCTGCCTTCAAAGATGGACTAGGGCAGAGCAATGTGGATACGCAGACTTACATCTTTACCAATGACGTGGCAGAGCAGCCGGGCATGAACATGAGCTATGTTAGCGACTGGGCTTCTCAAATGGATGAGGCGCTGAAGGCCGTGCCAACGATCTCGATTGTCATTGACGACGACGAGCATCTGATCAAGCGAGGCCAAGGCCAGACGCGCTTTGAGGGGACGACGCTCAATGATTACGAATCTAAAGTTTCCGTGGAATGGCTCAATGGTGACGGCTCGGAGGGCTTTCAAACGGATGCGGGAGTGTCTCGATTCGGGGGCTACTACACGGACCATGGGAAGTATTCGTACCGCTTTCAGTTTCGGAAAGAGTATGGAACGGCGAAGCTGAAGTATCCGGTGTTCCGCGGCCACGAGAATGGTCTGGCACCAGCAGAGGAGTTTGACTCGTTAAATCTACGGTCGGGATCTCATGATATGAAAGCACGAGGTGCTTACATGTCTAACAGATTCGTGGATGATAGCATGCTAGAGATGGGAGGCCTCGCCCCTCATGGTTGTTTCGTGCAGGTCTATATCAATGGCAGCTACAATGGACAGTATCATCTTCGTGAACGCTGGAATGCGTCCATGCACGCCAGCTATTTCGGTGGGGATGAAGAGGATTACGATGCCATCAATCGAAATGACAATTTCCAGCAGGACGCCAAAGCGTTTGATGGCAATCAAGACTATTGGAAAGAGGTCGAGCAATTGGCTCGGCAGCCGTCGCCTTGGGAGGCGTTGCAAGGGCACGTTGATCTCGAAGATTACTATGGGTTCATGATGGTATGGTCGTCTGGGAATTCGGAGAGTGAGATGCAATCGGTGGGATCGAAGCCCCTTGGTGTCCCATTCACCTTCTACATGAAGGATGCCGACGGGTGGTTGATCAAAAGTGCGCATCGCAACGGTCGCGGTCGTTTCACGACGGTTGGGCCAGGGCGATTCAATACCGAGTTGCTCTCGGAGAAGCATCCTGATCATCAGATGTTCCTTGCGGATCTCGTCCACAAACATTTCACCAATGGGGGAGCGATGACTCCGGAACAGACCATTCCACGTCTGCAGCGTCGCGTGGATGAAATCGGAACCTCTTTCATTGCTGAATCCGCCCGTTGGCGAAAGTATAAACCTGACGACTGGCACAAGTACCAGCAGGATATTATGAAGGGTCACTTTCAATCGTTAGCCGATAACATGCTTGATATGTTTGAGGGGATCAATGTTTACCCGGATAACATCCAAGCACCGAAGCCGAATCAGCGCGGAGGTAGGATCGGGCCTGGGTTTACTTTCAATATGTCAGCGGGTTCTTTGTTTAGTCCCGAGACGGGTGATTTCTTGTATACGATGGATGGTTCCGATCCCAGGCTTCCTGGTGGCGAGCAATCAAACAGCGCCATTCAATTTGACCGAGAAGGGTCAGGGATCGAACTCAACGAAACGGTGACGATTAAGGCGCGGACTTGGAAATCGAGCCTATTTAGTAATGGGACTTGGAGCCCGCTGATGGAGGCCACCTTCCACATCGGAAAGAAGCCTGAGGCTGGTGATCTTGTCATCTCAGAGATTCATTACCGCCCCGCCTCGCCGAGCGATGAGGAAATCGCTGCCGGGTTTACGAAGAGAAGCGCGTTTGAATTTGTCGAGCTCTACAACAAGACAGACTCTCCCGTGAGCCTCTCGGAAGTTGCCCTAACAAATGGCGTGCGTTTTGAATTTGGTGGCGCGGATGTCTCCGATTTGGCACCTGGAAAAGTCGCTGTTGTCGTTGCCAATCGCGAAGCCTTTGAGCATCGGTACGGTGCGGGCTTGCCCGTGGCCGGTGAGTTTGCTGGATTTAAATTGAGTGATAGTGGTGAACGTCTTCGCTTAAGTATGCTCGATGGCTCTGTGTTGCAGGAAATGCAATACAACGACAAAGAGCCGTGGCCGACGGAGCCCGATGGCACAGGTCCCAGCCTAACTTTGAAGGATCCCACAACGATGGATGGCTACGCCCCGGCCGAATGGTATGCGAGCAACAAGATCGGTGGATCCCCCGGTGTTTTGGAGACGAGCGATCCAGGCGCCCTTGATCAGGATGGCGATGGCCTGACGGCTCTGATAGAAGAAGCCCTTGGCTCTAGCGATTCGGATGCCAGCTCGGGCCCCGCAAGCACGGCAATTAGGAAAGAAGCCTTGGAAGTTGATGGCGATACGGCAAGCTATTGGACTTTCCAAACCACGCGCAGCGCAATGGTGGACGCGTTCGTTTATGAGATGGAAGTTTCCTCCGATCTCAATATTTGGAATGCCTCCGATGCGACTTTTGAGCAGGTCGATACTCCTCAAACACCTTCAGACAAATTGACCTGGCGCAGTCGAACATCGATTCAAGAAATGGACGGCCGCGTTCTCTTCGTTCGGTTGCGTGTGACGCGGCAATAGACTATTTCCCAAGTGGACATCTCGATCGAGGCATTTCACCCTATTTGCCAGCAAGCCGCGTCTCTTGAGGACTATCCTTGCGCTGTAGCGATTGAGCATAACGTTGTCATTTATTCGGGCGATCAACTGCGCAATCGGCTGGAGGGCGGCGTTGCTGGCGCGGGCGCGGTCAAAGCCGAGTTTGCCGCCTGTCTCAAAGACGGTCCAGGTGTCTTTGCTATCAGCGGTGCCTATACCGACACTTCGGTTATTGATAAAACGACGGACCTGTTTCTAAATATCATTGGCGATGAACAAGCCGCTGGTGTCGGCAAAGGCGATCATTTCGGAGCGAATGAACGCATTTGGAACTCTAAACAGAAAGCTTGTGAACGTGATCCGGCACTATTCATCGATTATTACAGTAACCCGGTTCTAGCACTTGCTTGTCAGGCCTGGCTTGGGCCGTTCTATCAGGTGACTGCTCAAGTCAACAACGTGAAACCGGGCAGCCAAGCGCAGTCTGTTCATCGTGACTACCACTTGGGCTTCCAAAGCGCTGACACTGTCGGGAAATTTCCCGCGCATGCCCAGGTCATGTCACAGTACCTCACGCTCCAAGGCGCCATCGCCCATGGTGACATGCCTCTTGAGTCGGGCCCAACTCTTTTTCTGCCATTTTCACAACAGTACGAGCCAGGTTACATCGCTTATCGTCGTCCTGAGTTTGCCGCCTACTTTGATCGGCATAAGGTCCAGGTGCCGCTGAAGAATGGTGATATGCTATTCTTTAATCCGGCGTTGTTCCACGGAGCTGGCACCAACGCGGGAACTCGTGATCGACTTGCAAATCTGCTCCAGATTTCTTCCGCATTCGGTCGTACCATGGAATCACTGAACACCCACGCGATGGTCACTGCCGTTTATCCTACGCTGAAGGAACGTCAGGGAGAGGGATTTATGACGCCGGACGAGATCGATAACATCATCGCGGCAGTTGCCGACGGTTATGCCTTCCCGACCAACCTCGATTCCGATCCACCGATCAATGGCAATGCACCTGAAACAGACCAGCAACTCATGCGCCAAGCGCTCGATGCCAAGTGGCCGTTGGATCGGCTGATGCAGGCACTGGCTGCGCGAGCAGATCGGCGGTGCCCTTAGGCCAGTCTAGACCGTGGGCCATTCATGGTTAAGTTCAGTCATGAATCTTCGTAGTCTCGCTACTCTGCTCTTGCTGGTCAGTTTGAGTTGCTTACAAGGACAGAACGATGACGTCGAAGCGATTGCACCGGTAGAGTTCTCCCTGCACGATCAAACGTTAACGGAACCTTTGGTGTTGGAGTTGAGCTGTGAAACGGAAGGAGCGGTGATCCGGTATTCCACAGATGGAAAGCCTCTAACGTTGTTTAACTCGATCGTCTATACCAAGCCTCTCACGATCAATGGTACCACTTGGATTCGTGCGCAGGCGTCCGTTTCCAAAGAGTCTAGCGTCATCACGAGTGGTCATTACGTTCACTTGGCTGAGGATGTGAGGGACTTTGAATCGCCTTTGCCGATCCTGGTGCTCGAGAACTTTGGTCAAGGCCGTGTCCCGTCCAAGGATTGGAATCAAACGGGGGCCGGTGTTCAGCAAGTGGCGAGGCAGCGTGCCCAGTGGTTTCTCTTTGATCGTGATGATGACGATGGCTTGAGCCGATTCCGACGTGAACCTAACCAGTCAGCGCGACTCGGTGTGCGGGTGCGGGGCGCGTTCTCATCATCGTTTCCTCGAAAGCCTTTCTCCGTCGAAGCTTGGGATGAAGAGGATCGCGAAACTGCTATCAGGCCATTGGGAATGCCAGCGGAATCGGATTGGATTCTCTACCCGCCAAATGCGGCTCAGGATCGCACCCTGCTCTATAACACTTGGCTATACGAATTGAGTCGTTCGTTAGGTGGCAATGGGATGCGTTTCCGATTCACGGAAGCCTTTGTCCACACAGGCGGCGGTTCATTGTCTATGGACGATCATGCGGGCGTGTATGTTATCCTTGAGAAAGTGAAACGCGATGGCAGTCGTCTCGATTTCCCTAAGCTATCTGAGGATGGCACGGAGGGAGGCTGGCTACTGAGTATCAATCGCATGGATCCAGTTCCGGTGGATGGCTATCCGACAACCAACGGAGCCACGGAGCCGCAGTTCTTTCATACTGCGGGACCCAATCGTAATCTGCAGACTTCGCCCAATCAAGCAGGGCGTGGTGATGATGTGCCTCGACAAGGAAACGCTTTTCTCAATTTCGAATCACCTAACGGCTATACGATCAATGAAGCGCAACGTGCTGCCATTGAAGGTTGGTTTGAGACCTTTGAAGACGTGCTCTACAGCGGTGACTTCCGCGATCCTGTGAATGGTTATCGCCGTTATGTGGATGTTGATAGCTTCATAGATTATTTTATTTTGCATGACATCACACGGAACACCGATGGCCTTCTTATCAGCATGTGGGTTTACAAGGAAAGCCCTGAGGCCAAGCTTAAGATGGGGCCTGTGTGGGACTACGATCTGGCCTACAAGAGTACCGCAACCTCTAGTCTAGGGCTTAACCGTGACCGCTTGTGGTACACTCGCCTCTGGCAAGATCCAGACTTCGAGCAACGTTATATGGATCGCTGGCAAGAGCTGCGGGCTGGACCCATGTCGGACGAGGCTATTCATGCTCGGATAGACAACCAGGCAGCCGAGATCACGGAAGAGGTTGCGAGTAGGCATGGTGTCGGCGACTGGCCGTCGCGCCTAGCAACGTGGAAGAAATGGATTACTGATAGGGCAGCGGCGATCGATAAACAATTTGAACCTCGCCCCAAGGTCGTTCAGCCGAGTGGTCAAGTTGATGAAGGCACTCGGATATCGCTAAAGGCTGGGACGATCTTCTCGCCACGTGACATCTACTTCACCACGCATGGCACGGACCCAAGGGCGGCGGGCGGGGCTGTTTCGGATCGTGCGTTCTTGCTGGGTTCTAGTATCACGATTGACGCAACAACGCAGGTAAGTGCTCGTGTCTTGGATGGGGGAATTTGGAGTGGTCTCGTGGAAGCGTGGTACTTCGTCGAGGCTCAGCCTGCCTCGGCTGAGAATCTCCGAATTTCGAAGATTCACTATCATCCTTCGAATCCCACGCCTGAGGAAATCGAAGCCGGATTCGTCAACGATGATGACTTTGAGTTTCTCGAATTGAGAAATCTCTCGGAACATACGGTAAACCTTGGAGGTTCACAGTTCTCAGACGGTATCGACTTTACGTTTGGAGACCATCCGATCTCTCCCCAAGCTAGGCTGCTACTTGTTCGCAATCGGGAAGCCTTTGAGCACCGCTATGGAAAGGCGCTTCCCGTGGTTGGTGAATACACAGGCAACCTTCGGAACTCTGGCGAATCTTTGCGATTGTTAGATTTCGGTGCGAGTGTTGTTGAAGAGATTGAATTTAATGATCGTGGTTCTTGGCCAAGGACTGCTGATGGGGATGGTCCTAGTCTGGTGCGGATGGATACGTCATCGACCGATTCGTTTGCTTGGCGTCCGAGCGTTTTGGTCCATGGGGCTCCTGGCATTGATGATCGACCCGAGTTTGAAGGCGATCCGTATGGCGATGATGACGACGACGGCGTTTCCAATCTGATTGAGTTCGCGTTGGGGCCTCAGCCATCGATAAGAGTTTCGTGGGTGGAAGGCGCAAGCCATGCCCACCTTTCCTATCAACGTCATCTCGCTGCCAACTCGGAGATCTTTGTCGAGGCTTCTAGGGATCTCTTGCGCTGGGATCTCGTAGAACCTGTAAAGGTTGACCGCCGGTATTTAACGTCGGGTGCTGTCGAAGAGTGGCTGAGCATTCCAAAGAATGCTTCTGGTGTCTACTATCGTCTTCGTGTTGATTCTCCCTAGCCTAACTTTCTGCATCATGCGTCTTCCTCTTTGCCTACTACTTGTTGTGTTTCTTGCCGACGCGTCTGCGGATGTGATCATCTCGGAGTTCTTATCGCGAAATGAGACTGGGCTGAAGGATGAGGATGGCCTGGTGGCTGATTGGATTGAGATTGAGAACACGGGCTCAGAGGCAGTCAGTCTTGAGGGATGGACGCTCACGGATAACTTGAACCGTCCGCGCAAGTGGGATTTCCCAGCTGTAAGCATGCTTGCGGGCGAGCGCCGGACCATCTTCGCCACGCGGAAAGATCGGAGTGAGCCGGACGGTGAATGGCATACGAACTTCCGACTTTCGGCCCCAGGAGAAACGCTGACCATCTTCATGCCAGATGGAGAAACCATTGCCCATCAGATCGAAGCAGCGCCGCAGTTCGACGACATAAGCTATGGAAGGGACGGCGCTTCCGGACAGGTTGGCTATTTGGATAGTGTGACGCCTGGCGAACCTAACGGAAGCCTTGTCTACGCCGGCCCTGTGATCTCGGAGGTCACGCACGCACCCATTCCGTTGATGCCTACTGACGATGTCGTGATCACGGCTCGTGTGACGGCGCGAGAAGCGGCCGTTCGAGAAGTGACACTGCTATCACGTGTTGGATATGGCTCGGTTGGTAACGGCACGACTATGCGCGATGATGGCGAAGGGGAAGATGCCGAAGCTGGAGATGGGCTCTACACGGCTGTCATCGGTGGCAGAACCCTGTTTGGACCGAGGATCAAGGCTGGTGAAATGGTGCGTTGGGCCGTGACAGCGACAGATGTAGGTGATGGCAACTCACGGCTCCCCACCTTCCTCGATCAAGAAGGCGTGGAGCAGTCGCCGGAGTTCTTTGGCACGGTGGCTGAGGCGAGTATCGAGACGAATCTGCCTATACTTGAATGGTTTACGAATGACGAACGGAACTCAGGTACTCGGAGCGGAGCGCGTGCCTCGGTCAACTACATGGGGAATTTCTATGATAACATCTTTGTAAGAGCTCGGGGGGGAGCGACCAATGGGCAATCGCAAAAGTTTAACTTCAACAACGCCTTTCCGTGCTTTGTCGATGAAGATCTTTCCGCCGTGGGGGAGTTGAACCTCAATGCGCAGGGGGGAGATTCCACCCATCTCCGGCAACCACTTGCTTTTGAGAGCTATACCTGGATTGGGAATGCTTCTTGCAAGTCTTTCCTCACAGCGATGCGATTGAATGCGAAGGAGGACCGCACGGGCGTTCTGATTGAGCAGGTCGATGAAGATTTCCTCGAGCGTCATGGCTTCGATCCGTTAGGCGATCTCTACAAGATGGTGCAACGGTCGAACCTAGATCCTGTCTTTGCCGATACGATCACGGGTATTGAGAAAAAGACAGGAGATCTGTCCGATCTGAGTACTTTTGCCTCACTAGTCGAGGGACTCGATAAGGAAGGCCAGGAATTGAAGGCCTACTTGTTTGATTCGATGAATCTGCCTCAAGTGTTCAACTACCTAGCGATGCGGTCCATCACGCAAGATGCGGATGATGTGAGGAAGAATTTCTACGTCTATCATGATACATTAGGCAGTGGTGAGTGGTCCATCTTTCCTTGGGACAAGGACTGGACCTTTGGCATCACGGGAGATGGTGGGCAGCATTTGAAGCACCCCTTCTTTGCCGATCAGGCGCATCGCAAGGACAATGCCAACCAATGGAACAAGCTCTACGAAGCCGTCTTCAATGATGCTACGACCCGGCAGATGTATTTAAGGCGGCTGCGCACGGCCATGGATACGACTCTTCAGTCTAGCGATACCCCAGAGGCGGAGCTTCGTTTTGAGAACCGTGTTGATGAACTCTTTGCCCAAGCTCAAGGCGATGTGCCTAGCAGCGGGGCGAGCGCGGTGAAGCGTTTCTTTCCACAACGTCGTGGCGATCTTTACGAAACGTATGCTGGGCTGATTCCGAAGGCCCAAGAAGCGATGCCGTCGATTCAGATTGGTGATGTGGAGTTCCAGCCAGTTTCAGGCAGCCAAGACGAAGAATTCATCGAGCTGGTCAATACGAGCCGAACTGCGGTGGATGTGTCAGGGTGGGAATTGGATGGTGCGGTGGAATTCACTTTCGCTGAGGGAACTGTCTTGGCGGCTAGCAGCCTATTTGATCCCAGCATTTCGACCTCTCTCTACGTTTCACCCAATGTGAATGCCTTCCGCGCGCGTTCGGAAAGTCCCAAGGGAGGCGAGGCGCACTTTGTCCAGGGGCCGTATGGCGGCCATCTCTCCAATCGTGGAGAGACCATTACCTTAAAGGACAGCGAGGGAAACATCCTCGTAGAGAAGGCGTATGAGGGAAATCCAACGGATGTGGAGCGCTTTCTGCTTCTGTCAGAAATCATGTATCAGCCTGCAGATCCTAACGGGGAGGCGGAATTTATTGAACTCTACAACGCAAGCGACTCGGTAGAACTTGATCTCACGGGCTTGCGGTTCACCGATGGGATCGACTTCGATTTCGCGGAGGGCACCAAGCTCGCGCCTAACGGCTATTTGGTGATTGTTAGGAATAGCGCTGCCTTTGAAAGCGTCTATGGCGACACGGTGTCGATCGCCGGTGAGTTTGCCGATCAATCCCGCCTCAACAACGGCGGCGAGCGGATCAAGTTAGACAACGTCCTCAATAGTACGATTTTTGAAGTGCGCTATAACGATAAGGAACCGTGGCCGACCGAAGCCGCCGGTCTCGGGTCGTCTCTCACGCTGGTGGAGATCAAAGAAGGTACCGGCTTTGAAGAAGTGGAATCGTGGCTGGCCAGTGCCGGCACTCCAGGGCAACCAGCAGGTCCAGATAGTGGAGGTGGCAAGGATCTCCAAGATACCGATAACGATGGCCTAGTAGCTCTGCTAGAAGAGGCTTTCGGAACGAGCGACAAGGATCCTAGCGCAGGGCCAGGTGCCGTTCGGGTTGTTGTCGAAGGTGATCGCCTTGTGGTGCGCGCCTCGTTAGGAAATAGCGAGGACATTGATCT
>CALLLI010000248.1 GCA_938082635.1 uncultured Verrucomicrobiales bacterium | reverse complement strand
CAAGCGTTGGGATCGTTGATGATCTTAGGTGTCTTTCTCATAGGGTTTGAGGAAATATGGTTTCGATTAAATGACGCGATCGTTGCCGCCGTCTACGGGAATTTGAGCGCCGGTCGTCTTTCCAAAGGTCGTGCCGGCCATGGCGGCGATCATGTTGCCGACGTCCGCCGATTTGATCTCTGCCTTCATGAGGTTGCGGGTCTTATATTCGTCGATCGTCATGTTGTAACGCTCAGCAGAGCGGGCGAGCACCTCAGGCGTCCAAAGTTTAGTATCAAAGACGGCATCAGGATGCACGATGTTCACGCGAATGTTCTCGGGGGCGAGTTCGAGCGCAGCCACGCGGACGAGCTGAGTGAGGCCAGCTTTCGCACAAGAATAGGAGGCTGCTCCTGCTCCTGGAGCGCTTACATTACGCGAGCCAATATAGATGGCGGTGGGATCGATGCCGTGACGCAAGTAGGGGACGCAGTGATGTAAGAGGCGTACATGCGAGGTGAGGTTGACGGCGATGCTCTTGTCCCAATTAGCCGGGTCTAACTGTTCCACATACGCGCCAGCTGTGAAGATTCCCGCATTGCTCACGAGGATATCTAAGCCGCCGAATTGCTTAACTGTTTCCTCCACCGCACTGCGCGTGGCGTCGTCGTCGGTGAGGTTGCAGACGATTCCTAACCGATCTGCATCCTTCAACTCTTCGATCTCGGGACTCAGATCCACGCCAACCACGGCAGCGCCTGCGTCATGCAAGGCCTGCAGGCAGGCGCGTCCGATCCCTGCGGCTGCACCGGTGATCAAGGCGACCTTGCCCTCGAGCGGCTTGCGGGCAGGCGCTTTCTTCAACTTCGCTTGTTCTAGCTCCCAGTACTCAATGTCGAAGAGTGGACCTTCTGTCAGTGGTATCCAGCCACCGAGCTGTTCGCCTAGTTGAACCGTTTCGCGGGTGGTCTTGACGATGTCGCCCACAATGTTGGCATCCTTCACATGACGGCCAAAGGAAATCGTTCCATTGCCTAACCAAACTGCCCAGCGAGGAGCCGTGTCGAGCATTTGAATGTCAGGGGTGGAGAACCTCTGGAAGTAGTTGGTGTAGCTGCCAGTGTAGCTATCGACGGCGCCATCAAGGTCGTCGTTTGAGAAGACGAGAGGCACGCGCTTCGTGCGAATGACATGGTCGGGTGTCACGGGACCGCGACCGGCAATCTCTGCGGCATCGTTGAGCTGGGCAAACCCGGCAGCTTCCGGAGAGCCATCAAATCGTGCGATCATGGCTTGCTCAGCCGTTTCGGAAACCTCGTGGCGTAACTGTGCTAGTTTTACTAAATTCGGTTCGTTCGGCTCAGCCTTGGGAAATGCATAACCGGCGCATTTCGAACTGATGAAATCCTCTGCCTCCGCGACCAAGGAAATCATGCGATCGTAGGATTCCTTAGCGGTGTCGGCAAAGCTGAAGATCCCGTGGTTCATGAGAACCATGCCATCGATGTTTGAGAAGTCTTGGCCTTGGATCATCTCATGCACCTTCCGAGCGAGCACGAAGCCCGGCATGATGTAGGGGACTACTATCACGCGATTACCGTAGACCTCTTTCACACGGGCTTCGCCGTGATCGTTATTCGTCAGGGCCAGGATGGCATTGGCGTGGGTGTGATCCACGAAAGTGAAGGGGAGAGCAGCATGGAGGATCGCTTCCACGGAGCCTGTGGGCGCCGCAGGGTTGGTCATTCCCGCGCGCATCTGTGTCACCATGTCGGCATCCGAGAGCGATTCCAGAGCGGCCAGCTTCATGAGCGCGTCCATCCGGATCGGCGCGAAGCCTTCCTTGGCAATGGTGCCCAAGTCCCAGCCTGAACCTTTCACATAGAGAATATCTTCCTCGTCACCAAAGAATGTCTTCTCCCGGATCTTTACTGAGGTGTTTCCGCCCCCGTGGATTACCAATTCTGGGTCTTGTCCCAACAACTGCGAGGTGTAGACACGCTGGGCCAATAGATCGTCACCCAATGCCGCTGCTTCCTGAACATTCCAAAGATTCTTCATCGTCTCGTGGTCGCCAGCATGCCGGAACTAAGCTACGAATCCAGCGGAAACCATGGCGGAATTCGACGAGTCTTGAAGAGGGCTTTCGCTGGTCCATGGGCCTTGGAGGCGCAAGGCGGTCGGGTTTACTTCGAGTTGAATCCCTGTGAAATCTGTTGGAAGACAGAAATAGGGGGACAGAAATAGAGGGAATGGGCCAGGGCCGATCTTCATGCTCAGCGAGGATTCTCGGTTCTCGGGTGTGATTGTCCCTGTGAGGAGTAGAGTGATCGTAGATGTTGAATCCTCCGCTCCCTTCCCAGTCTGTGATTCGGAAGGTGCTCGCGGTGTCTCTGGTCAATGGGTGGAGCATTACCATTGTCGCGGGTTTGAGCTTGCTGGTCACCTTGGCGCTTGGTGATGGATTGGGCATTGTGGTTAGTCTTCTAGTAACTGGTGCGGGAGTCGTTGAACTGCGAGGCCGCCATTGGTTGAAGGGCGGAGATACCGGCGGTGGCCGTTGGTTGTTGGCGGCGCAGTTGGGCCTCATGGCGGTGATTTACTGCTATTGCCTTTGGCAATTACGGCACGTGGACCCGCCGGGTGCCTTGAGCTCGCTTCCTGCAGAGCAGTTGAAGATCTTTGAATCGATTGGATACACCAAGGCGGCCTTGGAAAAGTCGGTCACCGTGGCGATGGTGGCAATTTATGCTGGGGTGATGCTTGCCTCGCTCTTGCATCAAGGAGGCTTGTATTACTTCTATCGGCGTAGTCTCGCCAAGATCGATCAGGCGCTCGTTCCGCCTCCGATACCGACTGAGTAGGCCATTAAGAACTTAATGATTCGGATTGACATTTCCGCTAGAATCATTAAATTCTTAATGCTATGTCTCAGATGCCTTCGCTCAGTCGTCGTGAACGTCAAATCATGGATGTCCTCTATGCCCATGATGGCGCTTCCGTGGCTACTGTGCAGCAAGAGTTGCCGGAAGCTCCCACCGATATGGCCGTACGGCGGCTGCTCCATATCCTAGAAGAGAAGGGGCATGTGAAGCGAGAGAAGGCGGCTCGTGGTTTTCGCTACTTGCCAAAGCAGTCGAAGAAACTGGCCGGGGCGCGTGCTTTGCAGCATGTGTTAGATACGTTCTTTGAAGGCGCTGTTGATCAGGCGGTGGCCACTCATTTACTGAAGAAGAATGCTAAGATCGCTCCTAAACAATTGGAGAATCTTCACAAACTAATCGAACAAGCAGAGAAGGAGGGGCGCTAACATGAATGTTGATGTGCTTGGAGAATTGATTGTGGGAGGCTCGTTAAAGGGAGCGAGCGTGGCCTTGGTGGGGATGTTGATTGCGTGGAGGTGGAAGCGTCGAGCAGCGGTGGATCGGCATGCGCTCTGGGTCTTAGTCATCGTGAGCTTTCTGATCCTGCCATTGATGCGGAAGGTTGGGCGTCGATGGGGCGTCCTGCCTAGTAGTGTTGCTAACATGGAGGCGCCGATTCTGGAGTCGAAGGCGGAGAGAGATGTTCTTGCTGCGGGGCTGAGCCTGTCGCCGGTTGCTTCGAGAACTATCAGCGTTCCGGAAATGGCTTCTGAATCTCCTGGGATTCCGAGATGGGCCATTATTTGGCTGGCTGGAATAGTGCTAACGTTAAGTAGGGTTGCGGTGGGGCGCTGTGTCCTATGGTCATTGGGGCGGCAGGCGGAGAACGGGCGGATTCAGGTGCGCGTTGGTCAGCAACGGGATCAGTTGGGTATTCGAAGACGCATTGAAGTAGTGTTGAACGCGCGTCGTGGCATGCCCATGACGTGGGGCTGGCAACGCCCAAAGATTCTTCTGCCGGAGGAGGCGGGCGACTGGGACAAAGAGCGCTTAGATGCTGTGATTCTTCATGAATTAACGCACATACAGCGGCACGATGCCCTCACGTAATGCTTGTCGCAGCTGGTCACGGCCATCTACTGGTTTCATCCTCTCGTCTGGATCGCGGCGTGGCGGTTGGTCGCTGAACGGGAGCAAGCGTGTGATCAGGTGGTGATCGATGAAGGTGTGAAACCGTCAGAGTATGCTCGTCAGCTCATGGCGGTTGCGCTAGGAGATGCGGCCTCGGGATCGTATGCTTCGGCGGGTATGGAAATGGCTCGGAAAGGGCCATTGGAGCAACGTCTTCAGACCTTGCTGGAGGTCTCCGCGAGGCGGCCGCGTTTGTCGAGATGGTGGTTATCGGTGATGGCGCTCGCTTGGTTGGGAGTCGTCATTCCGCTTGCGACAGTGACGTCACAGGAGGCCCAAGAAGAAGTGAGTGAGGCTCCGCTGACACTGGAGCAAGACCTTCAGGCGAAAGATATACCGTCAGCGGGCGATGAGGAGAGCGAAGGATTGGAGAAGCGACTTCCTGCACATTAAGAGCCTGATTTCGGGCGCGGTAGTTCAGGCTTGAGCTTTGGTGAGGGGAAGTTTGATGAGAAAGATTCAGTTAGAGGGCAGAAACTTGAGATGTTAAGAGAGCGCTCCGACGAGGGGCGTTGAAGAGCTGGAGTTACTCAAGCTCAAATATTTGCCGAGGCATCCGAAGATGATTGTTCAGTGGCAGACTTTGGGGTTTCTGGAGAACAAGATATCTGATTTACAGAAGCCATCCCCGATTCAATGTCGTTGACTTAAGCGCAGAATGGCTTGAATCGCCCCGAAGACGATGTTAGAAATGTGAAACTGACAATGCAACACTAACTAAATTCAAGACTCACATTATAATTACCATGGACTGAAAAAGGCTATACTCTCTATAGCGAGTGTTTGCTAGAGAATTTGCAGAGTTTGCTAAGCGATTCCGATTTCATTTCCACTCATCAGGTGGATCCGAAGTACTTCACGAGGGAGCGTAAACTGCCATTTCAAGCTCTTTGTTGGTTGATCCTGACACAGCTTCGTTCTGCCATTCAGCTTGAACTCGAGCGTTTCTTTGTGGGGGCCTTCAATCAGCTCGATCAAGTTCCAGTTCCAAGTGCCTTTACCAAAGCGCGTAGAAAGCTCAACGCGTCAGCTTTCGTCGCACTCAATCAGCGGGTTCAAGAGACCTTCGCAGAGCATGTCTGCGGAAATGA
>CALLLI010000247.1 GCA_938082635.1 uncultured Verrucomicrobiales bacterium | reverse complement strand
GGCTCCTGCCGCTTTCGTGAGCCAGCCTGCTGGCCACGGGGCTCCGCAGCAGGGCTGCATTCGGAAAAGCGGCAGGAGCCTGCCGCAGTCCAAGGAGCCTAATTGTTTCGATTCCATTTTATGACCGTGCAATTGACTTGTAAGCTTGGATCGAGGCAGGCTGGGGAATGGCTAGGAAGCTCAGTACGATTGCCCCTGATTGGTGGGACTACACGACTTTGGATGATGAGATCATTCGCGATGCGGCGGCGTTGACTCTTGGGGATCTGGAGCAGCTTTCGCGGCCGGGGTTCCGGGTCGTGTTTTATGACACGCTGGAGGATTTCTATCTTGCGGAAGCGTTAGAATACATTGAGGCGTGGACGCAGGCGACGCCGGATAATCCGGTGGGCATTTGCGGCCCTATTGGACCAACGGAGCAGTTGCCACTGGTGGCGCGTCTGGCCAATGCGCTTGAGTTAGATCTATCAAATACGCATTTCTGGGGCATGGACGAGTGGCTTGGGGACGACGGTGAGGCGGTGCCAACCTCGCACCCACTTTCCTTCGAGCGGGCGGACCGCGAGTTGTGTTTTAACAAGATCACCAACGCCCTGCCCGAGGCGAACCTTCATTTCCCGACGGCGGATACGAGCGCCTACCAGAAGTCGTGGGATGGGGTGCGTTGCGCGGTGATGCAGGGAGGGCAGGGGGATATAAAGCACTGGGCCTTCAATGATCCGCCACGGCGTGAGGGCGTCTACGCGGAGGCGCCGCCGAGTCCTGCTGAATATCGGACGTTGGCGACGCGCATCGTCGAGCTGCATCCGATCACTTTGGCGCAGAATGCTCGGACATCCGGCGGGGGCAACATCACGCTGGTGCCTCAGAAGGCGATCACTGTAGGTCCGGTCGAGACATGGAAGGCGGAGAAGGTGTCCATCTGGCAAGCGGGCACCCATGACAATCCCTTTGGCCAGCGGCTGACGGCCTTTATGATTTCAAAGGGCTTGGCGGATACTGCGGTGCCGATGTCGCTTTTGGCGGACCACCCGAATGTCCAGTTCAACTACTTCCGTGGTGGCATCGGGAGTTGTTCTGTGGAGATGCATTAGCTCGCCTTCCTGCCGCCTATTCGTGTAGGCTTGAGTCATGCGCGTCTTCTTACTTCTCTTTCTGACACTTTCCGTAGCTGCCGCTGAGTTTCGAGCGGGGGCGAGTGCAGTGGATATTTCGCCGCCGAAGCTTCCGGTCATTCAGAATGGCGGCTTTATTGAGAGCACGCTGAGCATCGTGCTCGATAAGCTTCACGCGCGGGCCATTGTCCTGGACGATGGCACTAGCATGGTTGCGATGGTGGTGGTGGATAGCTGCATGATGCCGCGTGAGTTGATCGATAGGGCCAAGGATCTAGCGGTGGCTGAAACGGGTATTCGCAAAGATCGCATTCTGGTCTCTGCGACGCACACGCACTCGGCACCGAGTGTGATGAATCACACCCTTGGTTCACGCGGGGATCCTCACTACACGGCGTTCCTTCCTGGGAAGATTGCGGAAGCGATTCGGCTTGCGAAGACGAACCTGCAACCGGCGCAAGTCGGTTCTGCCAAGATTGATGCGAGTGAACTCACAGCGAATCGTCGCTGGATCATGCGGCCTGACAAGGTAGCGAAAGACCCGTTCGGCGAGCTGACGGTCCGAGCGAATATGCATCCTGGTCATAATAATCCGGATGCGATGGGGCCTTCTGGTCCGATTGATCCTTGGTTGTCGATGCTCAGTGTCCAAACGCGAGATGGGAAACCGCTGGCGCTTCTAGCGAACTTCTCCATGCATTACTTCAGTGGGCATGCGGGCGTGTCCTCCGATTACTGTGGCCGGTTTGCTCGGGAAATTGTGAAGCGCCTGGCGCCCGATGATCCGACGTTTGTGGCGATGCTTTCTCAGGGCACGAGTGGGGATCTCTACTGGGCGGACTATAGTCGTGACAAGCGTCGGGCATGGAATCTTGAGGAGTATACCAATCGGTTGGCGACTAAGGCGATGGCAGCGGTGGAGACGATAGACTATCGATGGGACCTTCCCCTGAAGATGGCCGAGAAACGAATTCAACTAGCACACCGACAACCAAGTGAGGCGCGTTTGCGATGGGCGCAGCAGCTTGTCGATGAAATGGGTGACCGCCGGATCGCCAAGAATCGGCCGGAGGTCTATGCGCAACAAGCTTTCTATCTGAAAGAGAACCCGACTCGTGAAGTTGTGCTGCAGTCGATTGGCATTGGTGACCTGACGGTCAATGCGCTGCCTAACGAAGTCTACGCGATCACCGGGTTGAAGCTGAAAGCTGGCCAAGGTGAGGACACGGTCTTCAACGTGTCTTTGGCGAATGGGGCTTCCGGTTACATTCCTCCGAAAGAACAGCATGCACTGGGAGGTTACACCACGTGGCCAGCTCGAACGGCGGGGCTTGAGGCGGATGCTGAGAGGAAGATCGTGGAAGAGTTAGGGAAGCTTGTGCAACGTCCGCTTGATTCGACTGAACCTCCCTCGACCTACTCGAAGGCCGTTGCAGCTATGAAGCCGGTGATGCAGTGGCGGATGGGTGAACTCGATCTGGGAGAAGGCTTCTCGTCTGGTGCGGCCCCTGGGGTGCCAGGCGTGTCATCGTCAGCGTTCGGGTCTGACTATCATAATCGTTGTGTTCACTTTGCGGGTGGTAAGTTCACGCACACACGAGAGTCTCCAATGGAGGACTATTCGCTGTCCTTGTGGTTTTGGAATGCCTTGCCTTTGGACGTGCGCGAGACCACGGGGGTTCTCTTTACCAATGGCGATGATACGGTTTCTATCAATCGGCATGGTAAGCTGGTGGTTGGAGAACTCGTGGGAGACACCGTGATCGATATCAAGCGTTGGTATCATCTAGCGTTTGTGCCAGACGGCGATGCGGCGAAGGTCTTCTTGAATGGCCGACTTGAGATCGAAGGCACGGGGCCCACGTGGCAGGGTGGCACTTTCTATTTTGCGGGGGATAGCGAGGATACGGCGAACTTTGAGGGAAAGATTGACGAAGTGGCCCTCTTTGATCGAGCTCTGACGGAAGCAGAGATTTTACGGCAGGTCCGCGTGGCGCAGATGCCCGAGTCACCCCCGCTTTCGCCAAAGCAGTCGATGAATTCGATCCATGTGCCGGATGGTTTTGAAGTGGAACTCGTGGCCTCTGAGCCGTTTGTTAGAGATCCAGTGGCGATCGATTGGGATGCAGACGGGAAACTCTGGGTGGCGGAGATGGCTGATTATCCGTACGGCATCGATGGCAAGGGCAAAGCGGGTGGGCGCGTGCGTTGGTTGGAAGATGCGGATGGAAATGGGGTTTACGAGAAGTCGCAGCTGTTTCTTGATGGTCTCTCGTTTCCCACGAGCGTGATGCCTTGGCGCGATGGGGTGCTGATCACGGCGGCTCCTGACATTCTCTTTGCGCGTGATACGAGTGGCGATGGTCGTGCGGATGAGCAGGAGGTGTTATTCACGGGATTCATTGAGGGAAATCAGCAACTGCGTGTGAACTCGCTGCGCTGGGGATTGGATGGGTGGATCTACGCGGCGAGTGGGGGGCATCATGCTGGCTTTGGGGTGAAGACGGAGATCACGAGCACGCGAACGGGCAAGAAGATTGCGATTGGGAGTCGGGATTTTAAGTTTCGTCCTGATAGCGGGGAGCTGGAGGCGCTCTCGGGACCCTCACAGTATGGTCGCGTTCGCGATGACTGGGGGAACTGGTTTGGGGTGCAGAATTCTTTGCCGCTTTGGCACTATGTGCTTCCGGATCATTATCTGAAGCGGAATCCTTATCATCCGGCTTCTGATCCTCGACAGCAACTGCGAGGCCAAGCGCCGCGTGTGTTTCCTAACAAACCACCTCAGAAACGCTTTCACGGGTTTGACCATGCTGGGCGCTACACCTCTGCTTGTGGGATATCGATCTATCGAGATGGCTTGCTCTTTCCCTATCAAGCGGAGCAGACGCACGCGTTCACCTGCGAGCCGTTTCACAATGTGGTGCAGCATCACGTGCTTGAGCCGAGCAGCGTGACTTTCACGGCGTTGCGCGCAGACGACGGCGATATAGATTTCTTCGCCTCGGCCGACCGCTGGTGTCGGCCAGTCAGCACGCGTACGGGACCGGATGGCGCGCTCTATGTGGTCGACATGTACCGTTATATGATTGAGCACCCGGACTGGTTGCCTCGCGAAGGCCAGGATGAACTGAGGCCGTTCTATCGTCATGGTGAGGATCGTGGTAGGATTTATCGGATCGTGCAGAAAGGGAGTGAACCAAATACTCGCGCCAATTTCTCTGAGCCTACGAGAGCCTTGGCTAGCCCTAACGGACACGTTCGTGATACCGCTCATCGGCTGCTCGTCGAACGCGGCGACACGGCGGCGGCCGAGATTCATACTGCTCATGAGCTTCCTCAGGTGCGATTCCAGGTCTTCAGTGCTTTGCTGTCACTAACTGGTGAACACCGTCGGCAAGCTGCCGTGGACGCCAACCCTGCCATCCGTAGACTCGCTGCTCGACGATACCTATACCCGGATGCGCTTATGCAACTTTCTCGGGACGCGGATGCGCGAGTACGTCTGCAGGTGGCGCTTTCTGCAGGATCCATTCCTGTTGAGGAGGCGGCCAAGGCGCTCATCAGTGTAGCCAAGCAAGACGGCAGTGATCCGTTCGTCCACGCTGCGGTGATGAGTTCAGCAGGGCCACATTTTGAGGCCTTGGTTGATGCACTGATCGATGATGAACGCTTCGCAGCCTCACTAACAAGGATGGGGGCACGACGTGGCGGCGAAGGTGCAGTGGCGATGATTGATAGGTTTGTTCCTGCGACATCGGCAAGTCTGAATCTCTGCGCCATTTGGTTAGACAATCTTGCAGCTCCGATTTCCGATCCTCGGCTTGAAACGCTCTTCACCACGGCTCGTCAGTTAGCCCAGGACTCGAAGGTGGATACTGCTCGCCGCGCTTCAGCGACGGGTCTCCTTGCTCGGAATCAAGATGATACTTCAGTTCTTGCTGATCTCATTTCGCCCATCAATCCGCAGCCAGTGCAACACGCGGCCATCGCCCGATTGCGTGCTGTGGGTACGGCAGCCTCCTTCAGCCACCTGGTGGACGAGGTTGCGACGAGCGAGCCTGTGACCCGGAGCGCGATCCTCGACGCCCTTCTTTCGCGAGCGGCGTGGTGCAGCAGCCTGCTCGACAAGATCGAGAAGCAAGCTGACTTTGCTCGAGTGCTGGATGCGTCTAGCCGACAACAGCTTATCAGTCACTCTAGCAAAGAGATTGCGCAACGGGCCAAAGAGCTCTTCGCAAAGTCAACGAGCACCAGGACTGAAGCGATCGCAGCCCTGCGCCTTTCTTTCGATTTGAAAGGCAATGCTGCTGCTGGCCAAGTCACGTATGCGGCACGGTGCGCTCTTTGTCACCAAGTTGGAGACCTTGGCAAGGCGATCGGCCCCGATCTGCGCTCTATCACAGACAAATCGGCGGCTGGCCTGCTCACTGCTATCGTGGACCCCAGTCGAAATGTGGAGCCCAAGTATCTCAGCTACACGTTGGATTTGGGCTCCGAGGAGACGCTTTATGGCCTCATTCGAGCTGAAACGGGAAACAGCCTCATCGTTGGTCAAATCGATGGCACCGAGCGTACGCTCCTGAGATCATCCGTCAAGACGCTTAAGAGCAGTGATCGATCACTGATGCCGGAAGGTTTAGAGGCGGATCTCAGTCCGCAAGACATGGCTCACTTGATTCGTTATGTGCAGTCGTTAGGGGAATGATGTGGCGGGGCGTTCCATGATCAGCCAAGCTTGTGGAGTTTGACTCACGCAGAGACGCGGAGACGCAGAGGTTTGCTTGTCACAAGCGATTCTGTTGAGTTCCGGTACCGGGCCTCATGAAGCCGTTAAGCCGGTGATAGGTGCTTGCTATGCCAATTCATCTCTCGGTATATGGTTCCTAATCTCGACTATTCTATCAGCATTCCCAATCGACTCTTGATTCACAAGTTCCGTATTTGGGCCATCGTTAGTCATTAGTCTCCACATTGATTCCTCCCTCGACAGCTTCAACACCTGATGATGCCGTTTCAATACACGCCGTTTGCATTCCTCAGGTGGAACATACAGAAACCACCCTTCGTCAAACACCTCGCATTGGAGGCGATTCCAAGGGCTTTCGTTCAACAATAGATAGTTTCCTTCCACGATCACGATCCTCTTTCCCGGTTTCAGGCAGACACGGTTCTCTGCCGGGTCGCGTTCTTCGTGATCAAATCCCGGGAAATAGCCGCTCCCAGCTCGAAGGGCCTCGATCAGATCATCGACTAACTTTTGTGAGTTAAACGTGAAAGGCGCGCCCCTTCGCTCATGAGCTTCCTCAGGATTCTCCATCCCATCCAGTTCGGAACGATAGTAGTGATAGCCATCCATCGGAATGACAACTATCTGGTCACAAAGTGCTTCCTTTATCCTTCGTGCGACTGTGCTCTTTCCGCTCCCAGGCCCACCGGCAAGCCCGATCCAGTATTGGGAACTTCCAGACAATGAATCAAACTTTGAGGAAAGCTCTTCAATTAGCTCGCTGTAGGTTTTCGTTTCTTTCTGCATTACAGAGGTATTAGCCTAGAAACGTAAATGGGCACAGGAATACAGTCCGAATGGCGGGCGGCATTCGGTGTCAGGTGATGGGCCGCGAGTTAATGGAACGTATCAGCCACTGAGTATCCGATCGGAGTTTGGAGGCACCCCTGTGATCCATTTGC
>CALLLI010000246.1 GCA_938082635.1 uncultured Verrucomicrobiales bacterium | reverse complement strand
GCTTCCTCCGACTTTCACCAATTTTACGATCCGCCAGCACCCGATCGATCTGGGCACAACTGATCTGCTGCACCTTGATCTTTGTATCATTGGTGAGGGCTCCGATGTGGCGTTCGTCGTAAGGCAGCCAGTCTTTGATCGTCGGCCTCAAACGCTTGCCACATGGCTGTTCGCTGTGACGCCAAATCTCGAAGAGAACCTTGATGACTTCTTCGTTGTATGTCTTGTCGACTCCCCGCTTCTTCATCGGTGATCTGCGACCTGGCCCCCGTTGCCGACGCAGCAACTTGATCGCATATTTACGTTCGTGGCTGGTGATTTCACAGAACTCTGTGATCAGCTTAGTTCTGGCCTGTTTGCCTGTGTATCGCCGATAGCGATCTCGCATCTTTTCTAAGTATTCGTTTCGGGTAGACTGACTCATGGATTTGGCCATGCGCCAGGGTGTCCACTTTTATGAGGCAACGGGCCTCATTCCTGCCGATCTCACTTTTCGTCACGGTGTCCTCTTTTATGATTCAACACGCAGAGAATAAGGAGAATTGATTGGGCTTGTGTCTTTTAGGTGAGGGCCTAGGGTCACAGTCCTTTCCCCAACCTGTTTGATGTATTTCCAAAGTCTAACTAGACGCCGTGGCATCGGCGCCAATTCCTATCTGCTCGATCTTGATGGCGCTCGCATTGTGTTCGATGCCGGCATGGATCCCAAAGCAGAAGCTCTCGAAAGTACGCCGAATTACGATTTGTTGCCCTATGATTCCGTGGATGGAATCATCGTCTCACATTGCCATTTGGATCATGTGGGGAGCCTGCCGGTGCTCATGGGGAAGCAGCCTCGGGCACGGGCCTACATGACGGAGCCGTGTGGTGAGTTGAGCGACGCCTTGTTGCATAATTCGGTCAATGTCATGACGATGAAGCGTGATGACTTGCAGATCAAGGATTACCCGCTCTTCACGCACCGCGAGATTGATCAGGTGCAGCATGTTTGGGAATACGTGCCGACAGAGAAGACGTTTCGAGTCGGTGATGAGGTGGAGGTCGATTGTCGTTTCTATGACGCGGGCCACATCATGGGGTCTGTGGGCACGTTGATCACGCACAATGGCAAACGCATCTTCTACACGGGCGATGTGAATTTTGAAGATCAGACGCTTTCTGTGGGTGCCACGTTTCCGCGTGATCCGGTGGACGTGCTGATCATGGAGACGACCCGCGGTGCCGTGCAGCGTGATGAAGCATACACCAGAGACCGTGAGATCAAGCGCATGGCTGAAGCAATTTGTGGAGCGCTAGAGCGCGACGGTTCTGTTATGATCCCTATCTTTGCGATGGGTAAGACGCAGGAGGTGCTCATGGCCTTGCACTTGCTTAAGAAAGAGAATCTTATTCCGAGTGCCGCGATCTTTATCGGTGGTCTCAGCACGAAGATGACGGTGATCTATGATCGCTTCATGGACAAGGTTGCTCGCAATCATCGTGGTTTCGAGATCCTTAAACAGATGGAGCTGACGGTGGCGTCGCGGCGTCGCAAGCGAGACATTCGCTACAACCCGCACTGCATCTATGCGCTTTCCAGTGGCATGATGAGTGAGAAGACGGTGTCTAACAAATTCGCCTTTGAGTTCCTGGATAATCCTCGCAATAGCCTGATCTTTGTCGGCTACGCAGATCCGGATTCGCCTGCGGGTAAGATCCGTGCAGCGAAGCGTGGCGACCCCATTCAGTTAGATCCGGATCGCGCGCCGATTGATTTGCAGTGCGAGGTCCATGAGTTTGACTTTAGTGGCCATGCCATTCGCGAGGACCTGCGGAAGTATGCCAATGATGTCTCTCCGAAGAAGATTGCACTCGTGCATGGTGACGATGATGCCTTTGATTGGTTTGAGCAAACGTTGAGCCAGGATCTACCTGACACTGAGATCATCCCGATTGGTCCGGGGGATCGATTTGAGATCTAACATATGATGAAAGATGATGCTCGTATACTTCCCGGTGAAGGTATTTCAGGCGTGGTCTTGGGAATGAAGCAGGCGGATGTTCGTGGAGTCCTGGGAAATCCTCAGGAGATGTCCACGGATAAATTTGATGATGGATCAGATTGGGTATCTTTAGATTACGAGGACCTTGGTCTGAGCTTTGGATTTAGTTCCGATGATGATTACGTGTTAGACCTCATTCGAGTAGAGCGCACGGACATGCAGCTCTTTGGCCGAGAGATCGTGGATCTTTCTTCCAAAGAGGGTTTGGCATTATTTGCCGCGAATGGTGAGCAGCCAGAGGGCGAGCCCTTTCAACAAGTCGATGAAGGAGGCGACACGATCCGCACCTACGACTTCGATGGCGTGTCGATCTGGTTTGTGAACGACCAACTACGCATGGTGCAGATTGCTCCGCGGTGGCGAGACGATGACACGCAAGTGTTTCCGCATCGGGCGGCGGGAGGGTAGACCGGGCATCCTGCCCGGGGCAGGAGTTAGAAGTTCCTGCTACACTAGCTGCTGTGCTTGCCTGTGGCCTTCAATGTTTGCTTTACGCGCTGTTGCAGGAAGGGCACCACGTCTTGTTCAAACCAGGGTTTCTTCTTTAGCCAAATGTTGTTTCGCGGGCTGGGATGAGGCAGGGGTAGCCGACTCGGGCCATAGCTTTGCCAGTCTCGTACTGTTTCTGTGACAGTGGCTTTCCGGTCGTTGCTAAGGTATACCAAACGCCATCATAAGATTCTATCTGGATCATTCGGAAGAATCTGAAAATTCAATGTTAGAAGCGACTTCATGCGGTGTTTCAGTGAAGTGTTGGCTTCACGAATCTTTCCGTCAATTGCCGCCTTGAATTCTCCAAATGAATCGTAGTAGGTGTTCTTGAGGGAATCTTGCTTTACGAATTTCCACAGCCTTTCAATGATGTTCAGATTCGGTGAATAAGGAGGAAGGTAAAGCAA
>CALLLI010000245.1 GCA_938082635.1 uncultured Verrucomicrobiales bacterium | reverse complement strand
GATGATTGACTTGGAAGTCTTCGAGCGGGAGCCGCTGGACGGCTTCGAGGATGAAGTGAACGAGATCGTCTTCTGGCACCCAGTCACGAAGATCGGGTGGCAGGAGCATTGGTGTTTCACGGTCGACATCAACGAAGCGGGCCCTCATGCCCTAACCCTAGCATCTTCCTTAGATTTATAAAGTCCGACAGACTCCTAGCCGGGGGTCCGAATGCCGAGCAACAGGCTGCCTACGATGCCCTGCTCGCCAAGAGCAACGCGCTGGGAGGTGGCTTTGGCGACACCGGAACGGGCGGCGAAGGCGGGACACCTGTGAGTTCTGGAATCTCGCGCGTGTCGCCAGCAACGGCTGCTGCTAGCACCACGCTAACCGTCACGTATAATTTCGACGACGCTTGGACGCCCGGCGTGCCGCCACTCACCAACATGGCTGGCAATGCGATCACTCCAACAGTCACGCTCGGCGGCCTCACCGGCACTAACGTTAATCGCCTGAGCCGCTACGAGCTACAAGCCACGTTCATCCTACCTGCAGGCGCGGGGCTCCTCGACGCTCAGGCGACCTTTCCTGGTCCAAACACACCGATGTTTAGCCGGACGTTTACTTTCGAAATGACGCCGTAGAGATAGGCCCGCGCTGCGAAGATAGCTCAGCAAGTTTCTCTGAAATTCGCCGCCGTCTTCATACAATCTTCAGGTTGCCTCTGTGAAGTTTTGAAAGTTCGCAATCCTCCCGTTCGAGGCGAACGCCACACTACCGAACATAGAACGGCTAGTTAGCAAATATACCCATCCAACTCATGAAATCATCACACTATCTAACCACGAGCTGTCTATTGCTCGCGACCATTTGCCTGGCATCGTCACAATCCAATGCGCCCCGCAACGGTCAGCGACGTCCTCAGGAAATCCCTTTGGTCACCGCTCTCGACCTTGATAAGGATGGCGCTCTTTCTTCCTCAGAACTAGCCAAGGCACCGGAATCGTTGTTCAGCCTAGACAAGAATGGCGACAAAAAACTGAACAGCGAAGAGATGGGAGCTCATTCAGGCGGCGGCGAGCGCAATGGTCGTCGCGGCGGCGGTGGCGGTGGTCCCAAGCCTGGCGATCTCGGTGAATCCGATCTAGATCTCGGTGAGCCTGGTATTGCTTGGTATGGGCGTTTGGATCACGGAATGGAAGAGGCCAAGCGCACGAATCGGCCCATCCTATTCATGGCTGCTGCCTCCCAATGTGGCGGCGTACCGGGGGTCTTCTGACCGGGCTACAGCTCCACGCAGAACCGTGTGTTCAGCAACTCAGAGGTCATTGAAGCTTCCCGCAAATTCGTGTGCGTCCGTATTGAATCCTACGAGAGTAAGGAGAATCAGGAAATCGTCCGCAGCTACCTAAACGGCCGATTCGAGAATACTGCTTTCTGTGTTCTCGCGCCTGACGGCAAGACACGCCTGTCCAGAAGTAGCCGGGGGCCAAGCCAGGTGTTTCGCGATATCGATGGGCTTGTTTCCAATCTCGAATCCATTGCCTCGGAGTACAAAGCTAATGGCGACGTTAGCAAAGCTTCTGTTCCTGACTTCAATAGTTTCAAACTCGCGTTGAACGTCGCCTCTGCTGACCAACGTGTGCTCGTCCTAATCACGGCACCGGAAGATCAGCTTAAGACCGCCGAGAAACGCATGCGTACCTTGGCTTGGCATCCAAAGGTGCAAGGGAAATTCCAATTCGATCTCGAAAGCGATGCCTCTTGGAAAGAGCCACTCTCTCAAGGCGCCGATGCCAAAGCCGGTATCTACCTCATCAAGCCTGGCACCTTTGGGCTCGAGGGCACGGTGCTAGAACGGTTAGATCTTGAAGCACCGTCCAAGGCGATTCTTGAAGCGATGGCAAAGGCCAACACAGCCTACGCAAAAACCACCGAGAAGAAGGTCTACAGCACCCACCTGCAAGAAGGACGATCAAAGAGCAAACGCATCGAGATGGCGATGCCCTTCGGTGAAGATCGAGATGGCGACGGCGAAATCGATCTTCGCGGCGGCGGAAGACGGCTGTAGGCGGCGGCTACGGTGCCCCCCCCTTTCACAGCAACAAGATAGCATCCCTCCCAAATACCTCTGACGTGACCTTGTGGAGTAGACAATACGGAACAAGAGCCTCAATGAGAAGAGAAGATGACGACATTGTCATTAATCTGTTAGGCAATTCGGCCTGTAGAAGCCGCTTTAACTAATAACGAAAGGCCTCTACCAATGAAACCTTCTCCCATCTCTTCACAGATCCTGCCTTTGACGGCGCTGGCGGGATTACTCGCGGTCTGCCCTTGGTTGGCTTCCACAAAGGTCAATGCACCGGAGAGCATAGCAAGGGCGCCTCACCAGATATCGCCACCAATTCAACAGACAGCTGAGTGGCCCACCCCGGAGCCTCCAAGAGTCGCGATGGAGAGCGCTGCAGAGGAGGATGCAGCAGAAATTCCTCCTTCCTACGTTCCTGATGAGTTGATTCTCAAGGTGGGCTCGAAGGAAGAACTTGTCGCTTTAATCCAGCTAGCGATGGCGAACGGGGGTGAGTTTGTCGATGCCGTGGGTGCATTGAAGACGTTTCGGCTGAGATTTGACTCCGAAGAAGATGCGGTTCGTTTTCGCGATCAGTTAGGTGGTGACTACAAGGTCGAGAACAACCATTTGGTCAAAGCGCCTGATTTCCCTAAATACGAAACCCGCGACGATTCCGAGCGTCAGAACCTCATCGGCTTTGGAGCCACTGCCCTCGATTGGTTAGGCGTCTCGGGTGATCATTCGGAATGAGGCGCTGGGGTCCTCGTTGCCATCCTGGACTCAGGCATGTATCCACATGACTCCTTTGAGGGCATGAGCATCTCTCAGTTGGACCTCGTTAGTAGTGCAGATGCTGGCATTACCGAGTATGACAATCACGGTACTGCCGTCGCATCAGTTTCAGCGTTAGTGGCACCCGCCTCTGAGATCCTTAGTATTCGAGTGCTCGATGCCGAGGGCTTGGGAGACAGTTACACCGTCGCTCAAGGCATCGTCACCGCAGTGGGTCGTGGGGCTTCCGTCATCAATCTGAGCATCGGCAGCTACACGGAGAGCGCAGTTCTTAGTGAAGCGGTTGCCTATGCGGTGAACCAAGGCGTGGCTGTCATCGCTGCCGCTGGAAATGACGGTAGCAATGCGCCGTCTTACCCAGCCGCCTACGAAGGCGTGGTCGGTGTCAGTGCTTTGGACGCCGAAGGCCAAATTGCAAATTTCGCCAACTACGGAGACGCGGTGGATCTCGCGGCTCCCGGTGTGGAGGTCGTTGCCGCCTGGGAGCAAAGTGCGTTGATCACGATGTCAGGCACTTCAGCAGCAGCTCCGTTTGTCACCGGAGCCGTGGCCGCTCTTCTTTCCACGGGCCAGGCAGCGAATGGAGTTGAAGCGGTGAGCCTGTTAGAAAACCATGCTCTTGATCTTGGCATCGAAGGCGTCGACGCCAACTTCGGCTACGGCGCCTTACAATTGGGACGCTTGTTCTAGTGTTGCCGTTATGGAGCGACTGAGATCTTCTGCTTGTCCTTGCTCGTGGTCTTCCGTGTCTCCGCTCCAACATCGGCAAGAAACTCATTAAGCTTCCCCTCAAGATCCTTTCGAATTTCCGGCATTGTCAGAGAAAGATCACGAGCCTCAGAGCGATCATTCGAAAGATCAAACAGCTCCACTCGCTTCTGATCCCAATTTTTCACGAGCTTGAAATCTCCCTCCCGGATTGCCGACTGCGCCTTTCGAGCCACCGCTTGGTGAAAAATCAAGAACGGCTTCGTCCGAATCACAGTATCGCCACCGCGCAGCACCGCTTTCAAACTCCCTCCATCGAGCGAATCAGGAAGTGGTTTCTGATACTCTGCCAAGTCAGCAAGCGTCGGTAAGATATCCAGCCCCGTCACCGGCACCCGTGAAACCACCCCTTGCTTCACTCCCGGGCCAGCAACCACAAACGGCACGCGTATGCCACCCTCGTATACACTCCCCTTCCCATCACGCAGCGGATGATTCAGCGGCAACGCCGCCTCAGGAGCCTTCGGCAACGCCTTGCGACCACCATTGTCCGAAAGAAAGAAGATGTAGGTCGTATCTTTGATCCCAAGAGACGTCACTTTTTCTAACACCACCCCAACGGCGCTATCGACATCGTCGGTCATCGCGGCAAACGCTGCCATGGTATGTTTCTTGCCCGGTGACCTGGCCTCAGCCCGCGCCATCGCTTCCTTGGAATAGAAGATGTCCAGATGCACCGCATAATGTGAGAGCTGCACATAGAATGGGCGCTCCGCCGCCACCTGTTTCTCCATGAAGGCCATCGCGCGTGACGTGATCCCAGCAATCAACTTCGGATCCTCAGCGATGGCTGGACCACCCGAACCCTTGCCTCCGCCCGTCGCATTGCCAGTCTTGCCATCACTCACCTCATAACCCATTTCCTCAGGCGAGACCCCGTCGAAGCGCGAATCCCACTTGCCAAAGTGCGCCGTCGCATAGCGCGCTTCCGCCGCCTTCAACATCCTTGGGATACTCAACTGCTTACGGTACTTCGCAGGCCAGCTCTTCTGGTTTTTCTGATAGAGATGCCGGGCAGGCGTCTGCCCGATGAGCAAGCTACGTCGCGTCGGACAGCAGAAAGGCGCAGGCGCGTAGCCATCCGTGAAGGACACCCCCATCGAAGCCAGGCGCTCAAGGTTCGGCGTCTGGTAGTAGTCGCTCTTAGAGCTCGGGTCCTCCGGATCAAGTTGCAAGGAGGTCCCCACCCAGCTCTGATCATCTGTCAGGATCACAACGAAATTCGGCTTCTCTTCACCTTGGGCGTCCCACAAGGTGAAGCTCGAAACCAAAGCTAGAAGAGAGAGTAATCGCATCGGCCGATCCTATGGCTTGGCGCTATCGACGCAACTTCGAATCCAAGCCGACATCCTTCTTCTCAAGACCACTAGACGTGATCGACTGCTTCTTCTGTTGGCGGTTGCGCTTCTTCTTGTCACTACGATAGACGCTGTACGTTTGCAAACTAATCGAAGTGCGGCGACTTGGTAATCTTGTTGCCGTAGCACGCGAGATCCCCCTACCTCACAAATCTGCACACGACCAACAAAGCCTTTCTTGCCCTAGTCGCTACTGGTATCCTCGCGAACAGGATAGCCCGGGGCGGCCATGAATGATTCGATCAAGGTGCCGTCCTGGGTATCCCAAACACGTACTTCGCCGTCGTGGGCTCCTGTGGCTAGCCGTTTGGTTGCTCGGGATAGCGTAAGGGTGTAGATCCAGTCTTGATGGCCGCTCATCTCAAGTCGCTGTTTTCCAGAGGTAAACTCGAAGGCACGGATCAGACCATCACTCCCGCCGGTGTAGACGCTATCGGCATCGACTGCCAGGGCGAAGGTGGGACCGCTGAAGCCGTGGGAAATGTAGCGGGTATGCCCAGCCTTGAAGAAACGCTGTTCCATGTCGCCGGCGGTGCCGTTCTCTTCTTTGACTTTGATAGGATCCCAAATCCGAATGGCTTTGCCTTCTCCGACGCTCATGGCGAGGCCACTAGCAGGATCAAAGCACCCGGCGAAGACTTTGAATCGCCCAGGGAAATCTCCGAAGTTGCGCCGGTGTCCATTGAAGGTTGTGAAGAGTGCACCGTCGGTCGCGTTGAGAACCTTCACGGTTTGGTCTTTGCTAGTAGAGATAATAAAACAGTTGTCAGGGCTGAAGGAAACTGACGTGGCCCAATCGGAGTGGACGTTCGACGTCCAGAGGCGTTTGCCGCTTTCGAGATCGTAGGCGCGGCCGGTGCGGTCCGCTGACACAGCGGCGAGTTGTTTGCCTTGCTTGTCTAGCCCGATGCCGAGAACAAGATCTTCGAAGGTATCAAACACCTTTAGCCGTTCGCCGGTCATGGCATCAATCAAGGCGAGCTCGCCATACTCGCCCGCGGTTCCCCCACCGATGACCAGCTGACCGCCTCTGGGGGTCCAGCTCATGGATTGAATCCTCAATGGAAGTCCCGAAAGACGCCGGAGCAACGATCCGCTTTCTGGATCCCAAATGGTCACTTCATGATGACCGGCAACGGCAAGCTCGACACCATCGTTAGAATAGGCCATCGCCATGATGGGCACGGGAACCCGGTAGACAGCCGGAGGTGAGGGGTGAGTTCTTGGAAAGGCCTGTGAGGCGAAACTCTTGCTTGGGTTCTCACCATCGAAGGTCGCGCCGCCTTCGATCCACTGACGAATCAACTCAGTGTCAGTGGGCGACAATGCGTCATCATCTTGGGGCATCCTGGATTCAGCGTCCTCCTCTACTAATAGAAGATAGAGATCCGACTCCTCCGGTTCTCCAGAAACAATGGCTTCCTTAAGATACTCGAAGGTGTGCAAACGATAGTTTCCTTTGGCCTTCTTAGCGCCGTGGCAACCCGTGCATCGTTGTTGTAACACGGGTGCGATGTCTCTCATGAAACTCACTTCCGCACGGAGCGGTGAGATGCCCAAGAGCACTAACAGGAGAAGACTGGTGGTAACGGATCGCATCAATGCTGAAACATGAACTCCTGGGTATTAATGATCGCCCACATGAGGTCCTTCATCGCCTCCTCCTGATTGGCGGACTTTACCAGGTAGGCTTCTGCCGTGGCACGTTCCTTTTCCCGTGGATGACGCGAGAAGGCGGCGAGATAAAGTTGATCAATGAACTCGGCCGGTTCTTGCTTCGAAAGCGTTGCCACGCCTTGTTCAATGCGCCGTTGCACTTCCTGCCCATTGAGCATTTGCAAGGCCTGATCGAGCGTCGGCTCGGAGGCTCGTTCACAGGCGCACGGTGATTCGCGCTCGGGCTGTCCGAAGGCTTTGAGGAAATCGGTTTGTTCAGGGTAGGGCCGTTGGGTCGCAAAGGCATCGCGGTCCATAAGCTTGGCGATCTTACGCTGCAAGGCGACCAGATCTGGCCGAGCGGTGATGCGGATTCCCTGGAGCAATTGGCTCTCCTCCATGGTCCGATTCTCAGCCGACCTAGTGACAATGTCAGGAATATGCGTGGTGCCGTCTTTGTCAGGAATATTGTAGTGAACGTAAAACGCTCCTCCTCCGTTGGTAACTTTCATCAGCAGATCGTTGCTGCCCTTGTATAGAAGGAGTGGAATTTGCTGATCGAGAAAGCTCTTAGACTGCTCGAAAACATGTTCTCCATTGATCCAGATCGTCACGCCGTCGTCACCTTTCAAATGCAGCATGACCTCCATGGCCTGACTGGCCTGCAAGCTTCGATGAACGTAATAGGCCGTGTTGCTTCCGGAAAAGTCGATTTGTTCGTCATCGTTCCAGTCGGGTTGGCTCTGCCACGACTTTCCGTGATGTTGTAGTGTGGTGTCCATTGTCGACATGGCGGGCACGAAGTCTTGCTTACGCGTTTCTTCGTAGTTGCCCTGCCGAAATGGCCCGATGGAGAACCATGACGTTTGACCTAACTGCGCGGTCGCGGCTTCCTCAAGGAACGCCTTCTCCCAGTCAGCTTGCGAGTGCGGGAATAGATCGATTTCCTGCTCGAACTGACCGCGCAGCGCATCGGCGTCTCCTTGCCGCGCAGACGCATCAGGCAGCGTACTGGTCACGTAACCAATGGCATCTTGAAGTTGTTCCGCCGTGAGCAAGCGTAACGGCATGTGCGAACAAAGCTCGCTATCATCTGCATTAAAGAGGGTGGTGTTGGTAGCTCGCTGATAGGTCTGACTGCGACAGATCGTGCGAATGATGTGACGGCGATCGAACCCCTGTTGTTTCAGGTCGTCTGCGAGTGCGTTCAAAAGCTCAACGTTGCTTGGCGGATTGGACGAGCGGAAGTCATCGACCGGATCAACGATCCCGCGTCCGAACAAGTGCGACCAGATACGATTGACTTCGACGCGCGCAAAGAAGGGATTCTGTTCCGCGATCAGCCAATTAGCAAAGCCGATCCGGCGATCGGAAACTTCGTCAATGTCAGGACTGACATCGTGGCCCCAGGGCTTCATGACCTGGCCGGTCCGCGGATGCATCTTCTCGCCTGCCCCACTAACTTGAACCATGGCCCCTTCTTGTTCCACGCGTGCGAAGACCGCGCTGATGCTGTAGTAGTCGTCCTGGGTCCAATTCTCGAATGGATGGTTGTGACATTTGGCGCATCCTATCCGCGAGCCCATGAAGATCTGCGAAGTCATCTCGGTCAGCTCTTCCACTGATTTGGTGGTGCAGAAGTAATTCGCTGGTGCGGCACGGTTTGAATCGCCGCTGGCAGTGAGGATCTGGTAGGCGAATCGATCGTGAGCGAGATTCTCCCGATAGTTGTCGCGAATCCAATCGAACAACAACTCGGCGCGGCCATCCGGAAGGAGCTTTGGGTTGACCCGCATCAAGTCGGCTGTCTTCAAGGCCCAGAATCGCGCGTGCGACTCCGTCTCTAGCAGATGATCAATGAGTTGATCACGCTTCTGAGGTGATTGGTCGTTTGAAAATTGAACAGCTTGCACGGCCGTCGGAAGTAGTCCGGTGAGATCGAGGTAAACGCGTCTTACAAACGTCGAATCCTGACACGTTTCCGCAGGTAAGTATTTCAACTGTCGCAACTTGGCGTTTACTAACTGGTCGACATAGTTGTGCTCAGGCTGATCTTCCCATTCGAAGCCTGGCACGGGTTGCACGATCGTAAAGTAGATGGATTCCAAATATTGAAGATAGCGAACAGTGATGGCCGCCTGCCCTCGTTCGCGTCCCTTCACCAATCCAGCAGGTGTGATGGTCGCGACGTTCTTATTCGAGGTGCCATAGGTAGCAAGAGGGGTGACATCACGCGAGGAACCATCGTCAAATTGGGCAACGACTCGAATCTGTTGCTTCAAGTGCGGAGCCGAGAGGATGCGGTGGGGCGATGGATAGACTTCGATGTTAGTGCACAGAGCACTCTCGGGCGGATCAGGCTTCGCCCCTTCGAAGATCCATTGGCGCAAGACCTGGTAAGCGGCATCGGTTGGTCGGAGCTTCTTGCCGCCCACATGGGGTATGCGCAAGAGCGGTTTCTTGAGCATGAGACTTGCATCGGGATCCAGCACATTGACGCGCCGATTGGCGCCATCTCTAACCAAAGAAATCAGATCGTGCTCAGAATCGAAGGCAAAGAGGGAAAGTGAGAAGCCTGCTTTCCCATCGGGTGAACCGTGACAGGAACCGGCGTTGCAACCTTGCTTTGTCAGAGCGGCCTGCGTTTCCGTGTTGAAACAAATGGGATCGGGTTCCGCTTGATGAGTGACGGATGTTGGAACCTTTACGGTTTGTGAATCGAAGCGAACATTTAGCCGTGTGTCTCCGTTTCCGATGGGCAACACGACCCCGTTGAGAACGTTTGCCACCTGAGCGTCTTCAGTGGTGACCTCTACGTCGTGGGTGAGGTCCCTGGTTTCGCCGTTGGCAAGGTAGCCAGTCACGACGAGTTGGGCCTGACTCCTCTTTGAGGCGAGCGTGACGGTGCTAGGATAAACCTCGAGTCGCTCTATCTCGTCGGCACCGAGTCCGAGTCCCATAGCTAACGTTGCGATTAACAACAATCTGAGAGCACCTTGAATCATCTAGAACAAAGCAGGAATCGGGTTGCCATTCTTGGCGAGGTAGATGGGACGGCCATCCGGAGTATCAATGGGCTTCTCCCGGTCGATGCCCAGTTTCTCGTAGATGGTCGCAGCGTAGTCGTCGACGGTGTAGGCCTCCGAACTGGTGATGTAGCCGCCGTCTTTGTCCGTACTACCCACGACTTGCCCACCGGGCACGCCGGCTCCGGCAAAGGCAAAGCTGAACGCGTGGGTCCAGTGATCGCGTCCCTTACGCTTGTTGATCTTCGGTGTGCGCCCAAATTCAGTGACGACGCACAGCAACGTTTCCTCTAAAAGACCGCGCTGATGCAGATCATCGATCAGCGCCGACAAGGCTTTGTCTAACGAACCCATCATCGGCCAAGTATGAATGCCGTACCGGCCGGCACCGGCACCGCCGCCCTTGATGTTTGTGTGGCTATTAGAATAAATATCATCATGGTGATCCCAGTTCATGTTAGAGCCGCCCGGAAACTTGACTTGCTTGCCGTCACGCCACGTATTCATCGGCTCGCGGCAATCGACCGTCACGAACCGCACGCCGGACTCGATCAGTTTGCGCCCCATCAAGTAGGATTGGCCTCGCAGTCCCGTGCCGTAACGTTCGCGAACCTTTGCCGGCTCAGTTTCGAGATCAAAGGCGCTACGGGTGGCGGGATTCGTTAGCATGTCTGCCGCGCGCTCCATGAACGATCGCATCGCCCCGGCACCCTTCGCCTGAGCCGCGCCGGTCAATCCCACATCGAGGCTACTCAGGAGATCGCGGCGATTCCTGAACCGCCGTTCATCGACCCCATGCAATCCAAGGTTCGGCACGCTCCACTGCGGATCGGCAAGATTCCCGCCCGCTTTGAACACTTGATAGGCTGGTGGCAAGAAGCCGGCACGCGTCGCAGACGCCATCTCGTTCGTGCCTGGCACCAT
The DNA here is from genome assembly GCA_938082635.1 of uncultured Verrucomicrobiales bacterium. Lineage (GTDB taxonomy): Bacteria > Verrucomicrobiota > Verrucomicrobiia > Verrucomicrobiales > DEV007 > JAACDM01. The sequence continues at coordinate 7,010 of CALLLI010000245.1, read as the reverse complement.
GATGCTAGAAGGTAAGTGACTTGCTTTACTGCCCATGAGCATAGCGATCACCGCACTCATGTCAGGCATCTCCACCGCGCCTCCCGGCGGTTCACCCGAGTAGATATACTGAGCGCCGAGAGGGTGTGAGTTGGCAACGCCGGGCAGCGGTTGGGTCATGCAACGCACCAGTGTGAGTTTATCCATGTGTCGAGCCGTCTGCTTGAGCAACTCGCTCACGTGGATCCCCGGGACATTCGTCGAGATTGGTTTGAAAGGACTGCGATGCTCAGCAGCAGCGTCCGGTTTAGGGTCCCACGTATCAATGTGGGACATGCCACCTTGCTCAAACACCACCAGCACATTCTTCGCTGCTGGCTTCCCACGAGAAGGCGCCGCCCAGGTCCAGCCACCGAGTGACGCTAACCCAGCGGCGCCCAATCCGATGAAATTCCGCCGAGGCATTTGACCTGACAGAATTGGCGGAAGATGGGTATGGGGCGTTGCCACGGTAGCGGTGAGAGATCGGATGCGGGCAATGTAACGAGTTGGGACGGAGTAGACGAGTCTTGCCTATTGTGGAAATATCGGTCGAATAAATGGCTTCTTAATCGTCTTCAGCCAGTTGGAGCAGGCGTTTCCGTCGGTCCCGCTTGTGAACATCAGATTGGCCATTGAAGTGTGCATTGTCCGGTTCCCATTTCGGCATTTGGTCTAAGACCCGTTGCAAGCGTGCTTTGATGGATTTGACTTCATTGCTACTACTTTTCAAATCAATAGGCTTTTGTTCTTCCTGATCTTGTGGCACGTCAAACATTCTGCCGTCAAGGTAGAGTTTGTGCCGCCCATCAAACGCGAAACGCGTGCGATGGAAATTCGGTTCGCCGCTATCGGGATCTTTGTCGTAGTGGACAAAGATCGCTGAACGAGGGGTGTAGGGTTTCCCGATGTAGGAGTCCCCTTCCAATCGAGCCAGGAAGCTCTTCCCATCAATGGTGCGATCGCTAGGGAGCTGAGCCTTTCCTGCCTCCGCGAACGTTGGCAGGAAATCGCTGAAGTCGAGCAAGTCCTCACAGGTCGACCCAGGTTTCACTTTTCCTTTCCACCAAGCCATCGTCACGGCGTGGCAGCCCGCGTCTAACGGAAGCCCCTTGCCGCCAATGACGGTTCGACCGTTCATCTCATAAACCAGCGAACGATGGTTTCCATTGTCCGAGGTGAATATGACCAGCGTGTTTTCAGCGATCCCCAAGGCCTCCAGTTTCTTGAGGAACCGATCAATCAATTGACCGGTGTACCTAACCATGTCTGGAAAGTGCTTCTGGTGATTGGATAGCTTTTGTTTGAGCGTCAGTTTGTCGACCCCATCCGTAATCGGCATCGGCACGAAGGGATTGTGCGTGAGTGCCATCGGGTAGTAGGCAAAGAACGAATCTTTATGGTTTCGCTCGACGAACTCTAACAGGAAGTTACTGTAAATATCTGGACCGAAATCATCCTCGTCAGTGTCCATCAGTTCGCCGTTTTTCAGAATGCCGGGATACCAGAATCGAGACATCTTCCTCTTCTGTCCGGCCGGATACTTGGAGAAGTATTTCTCCGCCTGTTGCTCTGAGACGTCGCGAGCGTAGGCCCACATACAGGTCTCGTCGAAGCCGCAGTCATCCGCGTAGCTCCCATCACCGTCCTTGGTTCCTGTGCCGCCACCGCCGCCGGTGAGTTGCCACTTCCCTGCAATGGCGGTTTTGTAGCCGGCCTCCTTCATGAGGGTGCCGAACGTGATTTCGTTTCTGTCCATGTGGCCGAACGATTGGTAGTTCCTGGCATTGGAACGGCCTGTCATGATCTTGTTGCGCGAGGGCGTGCAAATGGGTTGCGAATAACAACGTGTGAAGCGCATGCCTTCACGAGCCAACCGGTTCATAGTCGGTGTCTTGAAGCTCGACCCACCAAAGCACTCCAGACTCTCCATTCCCAAATCATCGGCCATGATCAGGATGATGTTTGGCCGAGCGTGATCGGTGGTAGCCGCCGTGATCATGGGGCAGATCGAGTACAGGACTATGGTTGTGACCAACCACGCTTTGAATAGGGAGGATTTCATTGGAAGAAGTAAAGGCGTCGCTCGGGAACCGCGTTCATTTGGTGATAAAAGTAAAGGCGTCGCTCGGGAACCGCGTTCATTTGGTGATCGGCTGTGGGATCTTTAGATAAGCGAATAGATCGCGTAGCTGCTGATCGTCGAGACCGCTGAGCAATCCCGGTGGCATCAGGCTACGACCGACAGGCAAAAGATTTTCAATGTCTTTGCGAGCGAGGGTGGTGTTCAATCCGTCAACGCCACGCAGAACCACGGCATTGGCATCATCCTCGGCCAAAAACCCGCTGAGAATCCGGCCATCTTTGATCTTGGCTATCACCGTTTCATAGCCTTCGCGAATCTCGGCGCTTGGGTCAACAATACTGTGGAGCAGGGTCGGCAAGTCCTCACGTTGGTAACGCGTGAGATCTGGACCGACGGCGCCTCCCTTGAAGAACAGTTTATGACAGGCCCCGCAACGGGCAGCATAGAGGGATTCGCCGCGATAGGCATCGCCTGGCTGGGCTTTCAAAATCTTGGTGAGCACATCCACTTGTTCGGCAGACCGGATGGCCGTTGGGTTGGTCTCCTCAGAAGTGATGCTAGGATTGTGCAGAACTACGCGAGCTTTGATCTCTGGGGTCAAGTCAGCTTCAGGAATGGTTTTTGAGTTCGCCAGCTCAGCAGCCCAGGCTTGCCGCGACACGAGGAGATTGAGAATCGAAGGTCTTAGCCCGCTGGGCTGCGTTGGGTAGCTCATGGCTAGCACTTTGGCGATTCTAGGATCTTGGTAGATCTGGAGGGAGTTGAGCGCCGCGCTCCGGTGGGTAAGCTCGGTGGCCTCGGTCGCAATGGTGAGAAGCTTCTCTTGGGCCGCAGCGACGACTCGCGTGCCAAATGCGCGAATCGCGGCAAGCCGTTTTTGTTGGGGCTTTGTGAGGAGTTCGAGTCCACGAGTGATTGCATCCTCGTCACCCTGTCTGATCATCATCGAAAGCGAGCCACTTCCAGTGGCGGCGATTAGCTCATCTGGCAGTTGCGGAGGGATACGCCCCTCGAAGGCCTTCTCAAAACCTGTGAGCAACGCTGCCTTAGCCTCCTCGTTTGGGGCCAATTCCAACAACTTGGCGCAACGCAAAAAGTCCGCACGCGAGCCTGCCTCCGCAAAGCGTCTCATGAGACGTTCGATGATGTGCTGTTTGAAAACGGGAAGCGACCAGAGATCATCGTGCTCGAACATCTCTATCACTTGGTCGGCATTCTCGGCGCAGTGCGACTCGATGACAAACCAGAGCATGAGGGGAATGAAAGGGTCGTCAACATCGCTTGAAGGAAACGTTGTTTCTTGAATCAGTTGCAACCCCTGCTCGACGGAGAGGCGTCCTGCAGTGGAGAGGATTTGGCAGCGGACTTCTGCGCTCTCTTCGGAAATGACCATTGAAGCGAGCGTGGCAAAGAATTGATCCGGCAACGTTCGTGAGTCACCGAGCAGGCGGATGGTCCAGCTGCGCACTGCTGGCACCTGGTGGCTCAATGCTAAGACGGCGACGTCCTCACTCAGGCTCCCCATCTGATGAATCGCCCAAAGCGCATCGATAGCCGGATGAAGTGTTGGTTTCTGGAGTTCAGTAATCAGATCAGGGATGATCGCCGCTTCGCCGCGTTGCCCGAGAAGACGAGCGACAGTCTGACGATGCCAACTATTCGCATGGGAAAGAACGCTAACAAGCTCTTTATTAGTCTTCACTTCCAAATTAATGTCAGTCTCAAGAGATTCCTCCCTGCCTCGAAGTCGGTAAACCCGCCCTGTCGTCGGATCGATCTGCCCCTGATAATTCTGACCGTGGGCGATGTATTCCTCACAGAAATCTGCAACAACGATGCTGCCGTCGGGCGCATTTGTAAGATAGACCGGTCGAAAGGTGACCTCCTCTGTGCGAAGTGGAAACCCGATGTCTGTCGTCTCAAAGCTACTGCCTAATGAACGGCGCTCAGCCGCAACGATGTAATGATGCAGAGGATCGACACAAAGAAAGTTGCCCCGCAGTCGCGGCGGTAGCGCTGTTCCTCCCACGACCACGGACATGCTTGAGAACCGTGGGATGGGGTTCGTACTGCGAATCATGGGGAGTTCACCAAACGTGTAGGGATTTGGTGGTGGCCCAAACTTCCCGGGATTCTTGCCCTGCTTCAGGTATTGCCCACCTTGAACCAGATGCCAGCCACGGGTGCTGCCACCGTTGTGACCAATGAACAGTCGACCCTCACCATCGAAAGAGAGACCGAAGATATTTCCACCGCCGTCGGCGAACAGTTCGAACTCCTTCGTGCGCGGATGATAGCGCCAGACATGACAGCCTTCATTGTAGACACCCGGCGCATCTTTGGGATCAACGTCCGGACGAATAATACGGCTGATCGTCGTGCTTCCTTGACCGCCATAGAGCCAACCATCTGGCCCCCAAACAAGCCCATTTGCGACACTATGCGTGTCTTCCAAACCAAATCCCTGCAGCCGAACCTCTGGTGATCTGTCTGGCACATCATCGCCATCAGCATCCGGATAGAACAAGAGATAAGGTGTATGCATGACCCAGAACCCTCCCCAGCCTCGCAGGGCTGCATTGGCCATATTCAGGCCTTCCAACACCTTCGTATGCCTATCATAGTGTCCGTCGCCGTCAGAGTCCTCGTGAACACTGACAATATCTTCCCCACGATCGTGGTGAGGCGGTGCAGGTGGCACGCGATCGTATTTCGAGCGATAGTATTGATCCCGACTCAGCATCTTAACGCCCTTTGGGTAGGGGTACTGGCGATACTGTGAGACCCACATTCGGCCGCGCGCATCAAAGCTAATGTGCGTGGGTTGGGCGACTTGTGGCTCGTGCAGTAATTGCTCGACGACCACGTCGTCATCGGTCTCCAGCATGGCGAAGGCATCGACCGGGGAGAGGCGCTTGCCAGGGATTGGCTGCACCGTGGGATCCAACGGCGTCGCTGAGAGTCGGAAGTTCGCTGGGGAATAGAAAGCACTCGCAGGCTGTACAGCCACAGGCAGCAACTCGGCTGCTTCTGGTTTCGCCAAGGTTCGCTCCCACGCCGGGCCGAGTTTCAGCTCATTGAAGTAGTCGATCAATAGCGGCGCGCTGGTCAGGCTGCCCTGCTGCAGATGAATCACGAGGGTGTTGAAACGCTTGGAGACGAGGATGTCCTTCGGGACTTTAAAGCGTCTGCTAGTGCCAACTGGAACCCCTTTGGCATGAATGATCTCCTTGCCGTTGAGAATCACTACGAACTCACTTGGGCAATCCGCCACAACCAACATGGTGGAACTTCGCCAGAGATCTCTTGGATTCGACCCTTCTGGAACCACCAAGCGATCAGGCACTTGAAGGCGACATCGATACCAGGATTCGCCATGGGCAGGTTCATCCGATGGGGGAGGCACCTGAGCGGTGTTCCACCCCGCTCGAAGCGAACTAGCGACGGCAACGAATAAGAAGACTACAAGAGGGAACCGCATTCCCGAAGGGTAAGACAATCGACGTCTCAAGAGCAAGCAGCGCAATCGGCGAGCGCTCATTCACGTCACTCTCAGCAACTCGAAGACGCTCTCGCCGATCTCACGACCCTAAAGTAGCCGTTGCCACTCGGATCCGGAGCCAGCACTGCCCATCCATCTGTTGGGTTGCTCCTGTTTGATCTTGGATTACACGCCTATTTCTCATGACTCCACAATCACCTGAGCAAATCAGGTGACGCACTCAAGTGGCGCTACGCCACGAAAATCTTTGACGCTTCCAAGAAGATCCCAGCGGATCAATGGGCCGCTCTGGAAGAATCGCTCGTCCTCACGCCGTCGTCATTCGGCTTGCAACCCTGGAAGTTTGTCGTCGTGACGAATCAGGAAATCCGCGAACAACTCGTAAAGCATTCCTGGAACCAGCGCCAAGTGACTGATGCCTCTCATCTCTTAGTGATCGCCCTTCGCACCGACATTGATGAAGCCTGGTGCGATCGCTTCATTGCCCGCGCGGAAGAAGTTCGCGGCGAAGCAGGCGCCTTCGGAGCCTACCGTGACATGATGGTCGGCTTCATCGCCAACCTCGATGCAGATGCCCTCAAGCAGTGGGCCAAACTTCAGTGCTACATTGCCCTCGGTCAATTCATGACCACGACGGCAATGCTAGTCATCGACGCCTGCCCAATGGAAGGCTTTGTCGCAGACAAATATGATGAGCTGTTAGGCCTCAAGGACAAGCACCTAACCACGGCCGTTCTCTGTCCCGCTGGCTACCGCTCTGCCGAGGACAAGTATGCCGAGCTGCCGAAGGTGCGATTCCAAGCATCTGAGGTGATTACTCACCTCTAGCCTCGAAGGCTAGCGAAGCCGCGGATTCCGTTAGAAGTTTCTCGGACACGATTACAGTTGCCTCATTGCTCTAGCCGATTCATCTTCTCCAGCGTGATGAGAGGGGAATGATCATCTGGCTGAGGCTTGCCATGTGCCTAGGCAATGACGCCATGGGGATGGTCATGGACAGCCTGGCACCGCGCTCGGATGGCCCGATTCCTGTCACCGTCACACTGAAAGGAGATCGCCCGCTCATTGAAGGAAGATTGACGATTGAGCTGATGGAAGGAAATCGGCGGCTCATCCATTTCCAAACGGAGCCCATCGCCATGACGAGCATCACGTCCGAGCGGCGCCTGCTCCTTCCGGCCATCCCTCCTAACAGCATACTCAGAGGTCAAGCCGAGTGGCAGCTCACATTCCAGAACGACCAAGAGCGCTTTGATAAGGTAGGGTAGTGCCCCACGAATTGTTAGAAATTGGCTGGATGGTTTCTGGCTCCGCAGTTACGCGGAGTCGGCAAAATACAAACCAGAAACCATCCATGAAACACACTGAAATCATCCAACAACGAGGTCAAGATGATAGCGATAA
>CALLLI010000244.1 GCA_938082635.1 uncultured Verrucomicrobiales bacterium | reverse complement strand
CGGGTAAGCAATACCATGGAAGTCGACTTCTGCCTAGACGTCCTCTGCGAAGCAATCGGAGTTGCCGGGACGATCCCAGAGATCATCAACACGGACCAAGGCAGCCAATTCACGGGAGTGGAATGGCTCAGCGCAGTGGAGGGGCTCGGAGCGCGAGTCAGCATGGAAAAAAGAGGACGCTGGATGGACAACGTCCTCATCGAGCGGTTGTGGCGTAGCGTGAAGCATGAGTGGGTGTTGCTGCACGAATACAACACGATCCCCGAGCTGGAAGCGTTGCTAAGTGAGTGGATCGAGCGCTGCAAAACCTGGAGACCCCACACAGCAAACGGAGGGGAAACACCCTGGCAGGCCTACCGAGGTCTACTACCGAAGCTGGAGCGAGAAGAGATGAAGGAGGCTGCACTCGCAATTGTTAGAATTCCGGCCTTGGCCTCCATTCTAACAATTGCGCATACCTGATATTTTGAGATCACCCATTGACAAATCGACACCATTAAACTAACAAGAAACTCTATCTGGAATCATTTCTAAATCCAGCAGCCGGTTGGCTCGGTTAACTCAGCCACCTCAGAAGAACGCCAATGTTGTAGTCCACGATAGTAATATCGCCGCCATTGCGCCACCGCAGTTCTACCCCACAGGGGGGAGCGTTCTATCGGCGAGGCTTGATCACGCGCCGCTTCTGCTTTCTTAAAGTGGGAAGGGGACTCCGAGTGAGCGGAGATGGCTAGCTGTCGGACTTTCGGCGGATTAGGGTGATCCGCTTGAGTTTGGCAGAATCACTCGGGCTCCAGGTGTCGATCACAGAATCTTCTTTGAAGGCATTGTGGATGAGACGCCGGTGGTAGGAGTTCATCGCCCAGAGTTTGATCGCACGGCCGGTTTGACGGACTTTGTCTGCGTGTTCGTGCACACGCTTGATCATGGCGTCGTCTTGCATGGAGCGGTAGTGCTCGATGTCGACGCGGAGGCGCTTGGCCTTGGGGTAGTGTTGGTGAACGATCCTGTTGATGAGATACTGGATGTCTTCTAACCGTTTGCCGTCTTCCCCAATGAGGGCTTCAGCCTCTTTGGTGAAGATGTGTAGGCCGCCGCCAGGGTAGACGTGGTCTTCTTCGACTTGGACGACGAAGCCGAGATAACCTAACATCGTATCGAGAACGTCCTTCGCTTTGCTGATGATTTCTGTCGATTCATTCATGGCGTCGTAGGTAGATCGGATGGTTGCGTTGGCGATTGGTTAACCGCCCGTGCGTGGTTTACGTTTTTTGGCCTTCTTCTCAGGCTTGTTGCCAGCGGCCCGAGCTTTCTGCATGTCCTGAAGGGTCCTGCGCTGCTTGGCGGGGCGTTTGACGAGTTCGGGCTCGGGGCGGCGATTCATGAGCCATGTCTGAGCAATACTAAAGATATTCTGACCTGTCCAGTAGAGCGCCAGGGCGGAGGCGAAGTTGTAACAGATAAAGAGGAAGATCAGCGGCATGAACATGAAGATACGCTGCTGCATCTTGTCGCCAGCCTTGGGGCCCACTTTCATTTGGATGATCATGGTGATGGCCATGAGCAGCGGCATGAGGTTCAGACTGGAGACGCCGAAGAGGGAGAAGTTTTGGAAGTGATATATCGCGTCGGGCATGGCGAGGTCGTGCACCCAGAGAAAGTTCTGGTCGCGCAACTCGACGGCGGATTGCAGCATCTTGTAGAAGCTGAGGAAGATGGGGAGCTGGAGGAAGACGGGGAGGCAGCCTCCGATGGGGTTGATTCCATAATCCCGATAGAGCTTCATGGTCTCTTGCTGCATCTTCTGCGGTTCGTCCGCATACTTTTCCTTTAGCTCGGTCATCATGGGGGCGAGCTTGGACATGCGCTTCATGGTGGCCGTGGATTTGGCGTGGAGCGGCCAGATGCAGAGCCGGATGATGCCGGTCACGATGAGGATGGCGATGCCCCAGTTGCCGAAGACACCTTCGAGCCAGATCATCAATTTAAGCAAGGTGGTCGCGAGAAGGGGGATGATGCCAAACAGTCCGCCAAAGATGGGCATGTCGTCATAGTGCATGACTTCTTTCATGCCGTGGCCGAGGGCCTCGAGGCGCTTCAGCTCGCGCGGGCCAGTGAATATTTTGAATTTGTGAGAGCTGGAAGCTCCGTCTTCTAACAGGATCTCGGGGAAGCTCATGGCTCCGTAGAGGCTATGATAGGTGCCTTCGGCTTCGTCTGGAGCGTCTGCTAGGGTGACTGGGCTTCGGCGCGCCCAAGTGCTTCCAGGTCGTGTTTCATCAGGAACGATGAGGCTGGCATAGAACTGGTTCGTAGGGCCTGCCCATTGCAAGGCTTTGCCATTTGCCTCTAACAAAGACTGAGGTGGGTTCTTAAAGATGAAGCCACCACCGTTGAACCAACCTTCGGCCTCTTTGTCGGCTTCGCCATCCTCGCACCAGTTGTAGGTGAGGTAGATGGGCATTTCTTTGTGATGAAGATGCTCGATGGCACCGGTGTGAATGTAGTAGTCACTGCTCGAGTGATTGACGCCGCTCTGGTTCTCGAGTTCGACGACCAAGTCTAGGGTGTAAGGGTCGTCTGTCCGTGAGTAGGTCTTGGTGATCTGGATCTTGGTGTCCGGATTCACGCCTTTGAAGGCGATCGTGCCATCGGCAGCTGCGGTGGCTTCGTAGAAAATCGGGGTCGCCATGAGGGCATCCCGGCCGGTGAGGGCGCCGATGGGAGCTTTGCCGTGTCGGTTTAGAACGACCTGACCTTCAGGAAAGGCGCGGTGATTCTTGAGTGTGACGTTCTGAATGCCGCCGCCAACTTGGCTGAACTGAAACTTGGCTTCGGCAGACTCAAGAAGAAGTTCGTTTTCTTCGATCTTGGTGATGTTGTCAGGAATGACGGGTGCCGCAGGAACCTCAGGAGCTTCTTCAATGGCGGGAGCGTCAGCTCCACCGTTTGCTTCCTTCTCCTCGGCTTCTGCCACTTTGGCGATCTCAGCCTGTTCGGCAGCGAACTTTTGAGATTCTGCAGAGTCCTTGGCAGACTTCTGAAAGAGGAATACGAGGCCGATGGTACAAAGGGTGACGACAATCCAGGCGGTTTTATCCATTGAAATGATTTGGGGAAGCGTTAGACGAGGGGAGAGGAAGGCTGACGAACGGGTGGGACGGGATCGAAGCCGTGGCCACCCCAAGGATGACAGCGGGCGAGTCGGCGAAGTGTAAACCAGAGACCTTTGAAAGCGCCGTGCTTGCAGACGGCTTCCTCGCAGTAATGTGAGCAGGTGGGCTCGTAGCGACAGAGAGATCCTTGAGGGTTCCCCGTGGTGACCCATTTCAGCATGGGCGAAAGAGCGCGTTGATAAATGCGGACGAGCATCTTGATGAGGAAACGCATCATGATGCTGTTCTAGGAAGTTTCGTGAGAATGCCTGCCCGTTTGGCTAGCATTTCGAGATCGGCTACGAGGTCCTGGTAGCGCGCTTTGGGGGCCGTGTAGCGCGCGATGATGACGAGCATGGTGCCGGGAACGAGTCGATCAGAGAGTTGATCGATGATCGCGCGTAGGCGTCGACGGACCCGGTTTCTGACGACGGCGATGCCGACCTTCTTCGACGTGATGAGGCCAGCGACGAAGGGAGAGCCTTCCGCTTCTGTCGCCCTGGGGTCGTTTAAAGTGGAAAGAACGAGATACTTTCCTGCTCGAGAGCGTCCGTCGCGCCGGAGACGAGCGAAGTCGCTAGCGTCCTTCATGCGTTGGCACCGTTTCATAGGAACGAGGGATCGCGTTTCCACGAACGCCATCACGCAGCCGTAGAGGGACGCCTAAGCGCTAGCGGCCGTGCTGGACGGTGTGTCGCTTGTAATCCTTCTCAGCGCCTCGTGGGATGAGACGCTTACGGCCCTTCTGGCGACGCTTTCGAATGATATCACGACCGGCCTTGGTGCTCATGCGGGCACGGAAGCCGTGCTGGTTTTTACGAGATCTCTTAGATGGCTGGAAGGTCCGTTTCATGATGCGTGCAGGCTTGGGAAAATCGTTTTGAAGTCCTCAACCGCTGCCAGGGTAGGCCCAGGCGATGCGAAGGGAGTCGATATGCTATCGACGCCCGTACCCTTGTCAATAGGAAGATACTTGGCAGCTATCGACAAGAGTTTCGACGTGTTCGGCGATGCCGAGAAGGCCATCGCGGTAGGGGGTGTCAGCTAGTCCTGCGAGGCAATCCGTCGCTTCGCGGAGGACCGAGCGGGCGTCCTGCAGGCTGCGCTCGATGGCTCCTTCGTAGTCAGCGATGCCGGCGAGAATCCCTGTATCAAGGGGCTCGCGGTTGATGATCAGCTTATTAAGTTTGGTCTTCTGAGTCTCGGTGGCCTGCTCGATGAGGTGGATAACGGGTAGGGTCAATTTGCCCTTCTCGAGATCGGTCCCGAGTGTCTTGCCTGCGTCTGCCTCGTTTCCGAGAAGGTCCAGGCTGTCATCATAGATCTGGTAGGCCGTGCCCAGCTTCATGCCGTAGTCGCGAAGATTCTCAGCCATGGAAGGGTCGTCTGAGGAGATGCGGGCCGCGCCCTCGGTGGCGGCAGCAAAGAGCGCCCCGGTCTTCATCTCGATGATCTTGAAATAGTCTTTCTTGCTGAGATTGAGGTCGAAACGGCGCTGAGTCTGGATGATTTCGCCAGTGCACACGTCCTTCGAGGCCTGGGTGATGAGCCTTGGAATGGCTGAGTCCTCAAATTCGGACGTTAGCTGGAGGGCGTGGGCGAAGAGGGCATCACCTAGGAGTACGGCGAGGGATTGTCCCCACTTGGCTGAGGCTGTGGGGATCTGGCGGCGCATTAGGGCACCATCCATGATGTCATCGTGGACCAGGGTGGCGATGTGGATGAGTTCCAGGATGAGACCGAGACGGCGGTGCTCGCCGTTTGGCTCACCTCCGACGGCCCCGCCAGTGACGATGGCGAGATTTGGCCGGAGACGCTTGCCGCCGGTATCCAGGAGATACTCGATGTACCCGGAAACAGCAGGATCGAATGCGTTTGCCTGCTCTAAGATAGCGGCTTCTACTTGTTTGAGGTGTGGCTTGATCCTGTCGAGGCACGCCTTGGAACGCTCCGTATTCGCGATCATGATGGTTGGTCGGGTGAGCTTGTGAAACTTTTCACAAGGTTATTATGAGTAGGTTTAGGTAGGGGGTTTGCAAATAAATTACGCCTCAGCGTGCTGTCGTGGCGGCAGGAATCCGGGATTGGGCTGGATATCACGAGATCTACTTTCTGTCGGAGAGGGGGTTTGCCGGTCCGTTATATTGCCACGCGCCAAGATTTGTGAAAAAGAGGGGTGATGTTATTCAGCTACCTTGCTTTACCATTGGAGGCAAAGATGATTCGCCTAGAACTCACTGACCAATCGATACTATGCCGACTTCAAAGCCTTTTGCGATGCAATCGACAAATGCCTCGATGATCTCTCCGGTCCTCTCAAAGCGGAACTCACCAGCTTAATGAGCCTCAACTTCCAGTTCTTCCCGAATCACAAATCATGACGCCCGGCAGTATATCGATTCCAATGTAGTAAGTTTCTGAGGATTTCATCTGTGTTTCATACTTGGATCTGCGAACTCTGGGGCTCATTCAACTCTCCGAATTGCAGGTGAAAGTCGG
>CALLLI010000243.1 GCA_938082635.1 uncultured Verrucomicrobiales bacterium | reverse complement strand
AGTGACTGCTCCCGCGATGTCATCCTTTTCCGCCTCCGGGATGACGGCATCGCCTAGGGAAGCGACGACGCGCTGGCGCGGGGAGCCTTCGGCATTGCGATAGGATTCGACGAGCTAGAGCAGCGGAGTACCTTTGATAGTCTTGATTCGGAAATACACAACTGAGACGCAAAAGGTGCGAAGAAAGAAGTCAAGGTCTATCCGATATAGTTAGACACTACAAAATGAAATCTCGAAATTAGAGTATTGGTTATCAACGAGTTACGGCGACTAAGTGGGCAGATTATCTCGAAATTAGTCAATTTTGGCCCGCAAATAAGAAACTTGGGTTAGGGCTTCGTTGCTCAAGGAGGACCCATCTCTTCTAGAAGTGAAATGGCTGGCCGCCGATTGATGGGTTGCCTTTGTGAAGTGTCTATAGGGGGTAATTCTGGCTATCTGATGACGAGACCCGATTCCGAGCGGGAGCAATGTTTAGGGCCTCCAATCATTTCGGCGGTGCCAGCGCAGATACTGCGAGGAATCACGGCTGCGACGGAGCACAGTCTTCCGGATAGGATTGACTTCACTTTCTGCTTCACACTCAGGCTGGCAAGCGACGCCGATGGGCGCTATAGCAAGCCTCATGACATTGGAAACCTGGGAGATTGCCCTACTTGCGTTGCTTGGCCTCGTAGCGGGGATCCTCAATGTCATTGCTGGGGGCGGCTCTCTCATTACGCTGCCGTCCATGATTCTCATGGGGATCCCGGAGGGCTTGGCCAATGGTTCGAATCGTTTGGCAATTCTTGCGCAGAATGTTAGCGCAGTTTCGGGCTTTCGGAAGCAGGGGTTTTCTGACTTTAGGTTGAGTTTGACGCTAGCGTTGGCTTCGGTGCCGGGGGCCTACGTGGGTGCGAGAGCGGGAGTGGCGATACGGGGAGAGCTCTTCAATCAGATTCTGGCAGGCGTGATGTTGGTTGTGATCCTGCTCATGGCTCGCAGGCCTCTGAAGCCGGCGACGGCGATTACAAACTCGGAGATACCGCTCTCACGTGCGCGGTTATTCTGGGGGCACATTGCGATGGTGGGTGTGGGTTTCTACGGCGGGTTCATTCAGGCTGGGGTGGGCTTTCTGCTCATGGCGGTGCTTCACAAGGTGCTGCGGCTGGATCTCATACGGGTGAACATGCACAAGGTGTTCATTGTGGGCGTCTTCACGGCGGTGGCGTTTGTTGTCTTTCTTTCCCATGAGAAGGTCTGGTGGCTCCTTGGAATTTCCGTAGCGGTTGGGAATTCGTTAGGTGGTTGGGTGGGATCGCATCTCACGGTGAGCAAGGGAGAGGTCTTTGTTCGGAGAGTGCTTCTGGTCGCGTTGTTTTTCATGGCGATGAAGCTGATTCTGGGTTGATTTGAAGCGGTGCCTTCATGGCGTTCAGCTAGAATCTCGAATGAACGCGAATGGGGTGTCGGGGCTCGCGCGAAGGCGAATGGTGGTGGATTGTTGTGTCTCACACAAAGGCACTAAGACACAAAGCTTTTTACCGACGAGCTTGATGTCGAAACCTTTGCGCCGTCGCGTGCAATTTCTGACAGAGGGGGGCATGGCGATGAGACTGATTCTGGATTGATCTTGGAGTCGGTATTCGGTAGTAGGATGTTCTATGGTGTCCCCGTCTTATGCTCGCGATGGTTTTGTCATGTTGCTAGGGTTTTTTGATGCGTCTTCGATTGAGGCCGTTTCGGCGCAGTTGGATCGGTTTATTCTCGAGGTTGTTCCTTCGATGCCTGCCGAGCATGTGTTTTATGAAGACAAGGATGATGCGTCTACGTTGAAGCAGTTGCAGCATTTGGATCAGCATGACGCGTGGTTTGACGAGCTGTTTCGAATGGGACCCTTTCGTAGTCTTGCCGAGGAGCTCTTGGGAGGGCCGGTGGTCTCTAAGAACTTTCAGTATTTCAACAAACCTCCTGGGGTGGGGAAGGCGACGCCGCCGCATCAGGATGGCTACTATTTCAAACTCGATCCTTGTGAGGCTGTGACCATGTGGCTTGCGTTGGATACTGTTGATGAGGAGAACGGTTGTGTGCGGTATGTGAAAGGCTCGCACGAGTTAGGCATGCGTGAACATGGGCGTACGCAAACGTTGGGTTTTAGCCAAGGGGTGGTGGACTTTCCGCTGGAGAAGGACAGGCTAGCAGAAGTGCCTTGCCCTGCGCAGCCTGGAGACTTGCTCGCGCATGATGCGCTGACCATTCATTGGGCGGATGGCAATCGTTCGCAGACGAGGTCGCGTCGCGCCCTTGGGTTGATCTACTACAGTGAGAGAGCTCAGGAGGACGCTGCGGCGCATGCGGCCTACCAGCGGCGACTTACTGAGGATCTTCGGCGTGAGGGAAAGATTTAGGCTCCTCGTCGATTTCGGGCTGGCTCCTACAGGACCTCCTTTGTTAGTCCCATGGGGATGCACACGTCCATGATCACAAGCCTCTGTCTGCTGGCAACCTTTACCATTGTGAACGCAGAGCGTTCCATTGAAGCCGATCTTAAGTCCTTCCTTGCCCCACCGAGTCTTGAAATGCAGCAAGTGTTCGAAGGTGAGCGGTTCCCTAACATTGTGGTATCGATGAAAGGAACGGTGCTCGCAACCTGGGGAAATGCGCAAGTCCGTGCTCGCCGTAGCGAAGATGGCGGGAAGACGTGGGGGGCGGAAATGGTCATTGCGAAGCCGGGATTCCAGGGTGGGGGAACGACGGTCGATGAGGTATCGGGTGATATTCTCGTCTTTGTCGAAGACAATCATCCGCCCGCGCCCCTGACAGTGTATCGAAGCCAGGATGATGGGAAGACTTGGGCTGCCGAGAAGCCTGTCATTCATGCGGATAGGAAGGGGAACATGCCCTCCATGCACATGAACGACCATGGCATCACCTTACGGCATGGTGAGCATGCTGGCCGATTGATCCGGCCTTCGCGTTACTATGGGAAGCGCAATCATAAGGATGAATGGCCATTCCATTACACGAATGCCATCTACAGTGATGATCGTGGGAAGACCTGGCACACGAGCGATCCGTTTCCAGAGAATGGCACCGGTGAGGCGGCGATCGCAGAGCTGTCTGATGGACGGCTCTGCTACAATTCGCGTGTGCATTGGCAAGAACGCCCGAAGAATACGCGGCGGCGTCACGCATACAGCGAGGACGGTGGCAAGACGTGGAAGGACTGGCAGATCGTGGACGTGTTACCCGATGGGCACCAACACCGATCCTACGGTTGCATGGGTGGCCTGGTGCGTCTGCCAGTAGAGGGGCAGGATATCCTTATCTTTAGTAACATTGATACTAAAGAGGCCGAGCGCGAGCGTGGGACGGTCTGGGCTAGTTTTGATGGAGGGAAATCGTGGCCTATCAAGCGGCTGGTCTTTGAGGGTGATAGTGGCTACTCTTCCCTCAATGCTGGGCGGCCTGGGACGCCGAGTGAGGGCTGGATCTATCTTAATTTTGAAGGCGGTCCCAAGGGGAGTTCTACAGTGGCCCGTTTCAATCTTTCCTGGCTTCTTTCGGGGGAAGCCACTGGCGATGGGAGCGTCCCTAGCGCTCTCGCCAAATGAGCGACGACTTTGATTGGGAAGGGCGCTACCGTGAAGACACGGCTCGCTGGGACTTCTGTGAAGTCGTGCCAGCTCTTGAGGATTGGTTAATCGATCAAGCGCCATTGACTGGAAAGGTGGTTGTTCCTGGGTGTGGGCGTGGCCATGAGGCGTTCGCTGTCGCACGCGCTTGGCCTGAGGCGGATGTGGTCGGGGGTGATCTGTCGGAGACCGCAATCCGCGAAGCGAGCGAGACGTATGACCTCCCAAACCTCCGATTTGAAACGGGCGATTTCTTTGCTGCAGATGGCGACGGTGATTTGGTCGCGATCATTGAGCACACCTGTTTCTGCGCCATACCCCCGGAGCTGCGCACGGTCTATCGTGATACGGCAGCGAGGCGATTGCAGGCTGGGGGCCTGCTGGTTGCCGTCTTTTACCTCCATCCTGAAGAGACTGAGAATGATCCTGATGATGGCCCGCCTTGGGGAAGTTCGGTGCCGGAGCTGAATGGGCGGTTTGGCGAATCCTTTGAAACGCTGGTTTCCCAGGTTCCAGAGAGGGCATTTGAAGGGAGGAAGAATAGGGAACTCTTCCGCGTCTTGAAACGACGTTAGCCCAAGTTTCTTATTGTTGGTTGCTAGGAATTTGCTTTTTGTGTGGGGCGCTTGAGGGCGCCGTTGAAGGGATCGGAGATGGGGAGAAAGGCGGTTGTCGCAATGTAGCAGGCGGACAATACATCGATATTGGGCTCGGAGTGTCCGAATCCATCAAACAACCTGCAAAGTAAAATCGCAAATACAGTTGGATAAAGAGTATGATGAAAACAACAAAAGGAAAAGTTGGTATGAAAAAGCTAATGTCATTCGTGATGATATTGACAGTTGTAACAATCGCCAATACCGCCTTTGGCGCTGAGGTGGAAACTGGAGAGATTACTGGCAAGCCGAATATTGTAATTTTCTTAGCAGACGACCATGGGCGGGCGGAGAGCTCGGTCTACGGGAGTGACGAGGTTCGGACACCGATGATGGCGTTTTTGGCGAAAAATGGACTGGTATTCGACAATGCCTTTGTCGCATCGCCCGCCTGCGGGCCGAGCCGATCGGCCATGTTTAGTGGCTTAATGCCCGCCCGCAACGGGGCGAAGCAAAATCACCAGAAGCCTAGGCCGGAAACTCAAATTATGGTCAAGCAACTGAAAGCCGCCGGCTATGAAGTAGCGGCCTTCGGTAAGGTGGCGCACTTTCCACTTCTGGTTGGTTTCGATAAGCATTTTCCGAAAAATACTGGGCTGGCGGAGGATGTAAAGAAGTACCTTAACCAACGGAAATCCGACAAGCCGCTTTGTCTGATAGTGGGCGATCGACGACCGCATGTGCCTTGGACGAGGAAGATGGATTACGACCCTTCAAAAATCACGTTGCCCTCTCATTTCGTTGATACGCCCGAAACCCGAGAGCATTGGGCGCGTTATTTGACCGATATTACTGGAATGGACGCCGAAATGGCGAAGATCGATGCGTTGGCGCGTGGCTATTTTGGCAACGATGATTTCCTGTTTATGTTCACGGCTGATCATGGTGGACAGTGGCCGTTCGGCAAATGGAATCTCTATGACTCAGGAATTAACGTGCCGATGATTGTGCGCTGGCCGGGAAAGATTGCGGCGGACACCCGTACGGAGGCGATGGTCAGCTGGATTGATATTTTTCCGACCCTTCTGGATCTTACCGGTGGAACAATACCTGCTAATATCGACGGGAAATCCTTTGCGGGTGTTTTGCTTGGGGAAGCCGATACGCACCGCGATGTGATTTTTACGACGACTACCGCCGATCAGCGCCCGGAGATCAAATTTCACGAGCGAATACACATCTATCCGATTCGCAGTGTGCGCACCGAACGGTTCAAATATATTCGTAACATCTATCCCGACACTTACCATTCCAACCATTCCGATACTCTCCGTAATGACGGAGCGGGTGGCTATTGGGATTCGTGGGACGAGGCGGCGAAAACCGATCCAAAGGCTAAGGCAATTATTGCGAAGTACTACCAGCGCCCGGCCGTTGAATTTTACAACCTTGAGAAGGACCCCAATGAACAGGTGAATCTGGCGAATAACCCCGAATACAAAGATCAGATCGCAAAAATGTCCTCCATGCTTGATGAATGGATGAAGGAGCAGGGCGACACCGTGCGTGTGAAACGTGGAGCCCATCCGCTTTCTGGCCCCACGCCACATGAATTGTTTCGGTTGAGAAAAAACGGCGCAACGAATGCTCGAGCACAGATTAAGATTAAGACGGTGGTCCCAACCTCGCAAAACAAACCTGTGTCCTGGCGCTACACCTTGGAAACGCCGAAAGAGGATTGGTTCAATCCGAAGTTCGATGACACTGCATGGAAAACCGGCAACGCTCCCTTTGGCAGGGAAGCACCAGCGGTTTCCCACAAACCCAATACAGTGTGGACCAGTAACGACATCTGGCTCCGTTGCGAATTCGAAATGCCGGCGGGCAAGTTTGAGGATCTGTCGCTGATATTGAACTATGACGAAAATGCCACGATCTATATCAATGGCGTGCTGGCCGCAAGAGCGCCCGGTTACAACGTCGCCTATGAACTAGTCAAACTCACTCCAGAAGCCATTGCCGTGATCAAACCCGGAAAGAACCGCTTTGCCGTCCACTGTCGCAATGTAGCAGGCGGACAATACATCGATATTGGGCTCGGGACTTATGAGACCATCAAACAACCCGCAAAGTAAAACCGTAACAACCCCCTGCTATGAGCACAGGCCGATCCTAAGTGGGATCGGCCGCCAGCGTTGCTAGGAATTTGCTTTTTGCGTGGGGCG
>CALLLI010000242.1 GCA_938082635.1 uncultured Verrucomicrobiales bacterium | reverse complement strand
AAACGGGAGAGCTTCCCTGAAGACTGTTGCTTCGATACCAAAGCCGAAGCTCGGAGAACTATCTTCGACTACCTAGAAGTCTTCTATAACGACAAACGGCGTCATAGCTCACTGGGAAACGTCTCGCCCGAAACTTTCCTCGATCAACACTTCCAAACTCAGAAAACACACTAAAACTAACAGATCGACATATCCGGCCCATGTCCACTTTTCTAAAAATCGTTAGTGAAGTTCAATGCAGCACTAGATGCCAGTTATCGGAGGTGCCCTTAACATTGTTTTCATTCGAGCATGAGAATTACCCTTAGAAATCGCGCCTCACTCGCTCTCCTGAGAAACCCCTATCGATTCCAGTCCCAAGCTCTCGCGAATGAAATCGACGAGAAGTCGATCATAGTGATTCCCATGAAGCCCATGACGCATCGTGGGATAGAACATCACCTCGAAGTCTTTGTCAGTATCTTGTAGCGCTTTCACGAGTTGCGTAGCGTTCTGCAAGTGCACATTGTCGTCCATGATGCCGTGGAGTAGGAGCAGCTTTCCATGGAGGTTTTCGGCAGCCTTCGCTACGGAGGTGCCCTCGTAACCATCTGGATTCTCTTGGGGCGTTTGCATGTAACGCTCGGTGTAAATACTATCGTAGTATTTCCAATCCGTTACCGGGGCTCCAGAGATGCCTGCCGCAAAGAGCTTAGAGTGTGTGAGGGCGTAGGCCGTCATGAAACCACCGTAACTGTGTCCATGCATGCCCACCCGACTCGCATCGACCCAATCATGCTTCGTTAGCCATTGGATGCCTTCTTCGATGTCCTTCATCTCTTGGACGCCTAACTGTTTGTAGGCCGTCCAGGCAGACTCCGCGCCCTTGCCGCTGGCACTGCGTGGGTCCATGCGAAAGACAACGAGCCCCATTTGCGCAAGCATCTGTTCCGTCATCCGTGAGCGCCCCCATGCGTTTCTGACCACGGGAGCGTGCGGCCCTGCATAGGTTCGGAACCACGCGGGATAGGTCTTGGATTCGTCAAAGTCGAGTGGCTTCGTCACGATGGCTTCCATGAGGAAGCCGTCCTCTGTGGGAATCTGATGAAAGGAGGTTTCTGCGAATTCATACTCCTCGCGCTTGTAGGCTGGGTTGTTGTCTAGCACGCGCACTACCTTGCCTGTCGCATCATGGAGACGGACCTGAGAGGGCGTGTTGAAATCACTAAAGGTGTCGACGACATGCTTGCCGTCCTCGGACACTTGCACGCGGTGACTGCCGTCGCTCTGTGTAAGGCGTTTCATTTCTTTGCCGTCCAGACTCACGCAATAGAGATTCTCCGCGATGTGAGAGTCCTTGGTGCCACTGAAGAGGATGTTTCCACCGTCCTCATCCACATGATGAACCCGACGGACTTCCCACTTCCCTGAGGTGATCGCCTGCCATTCCGCCGATTCTTTGGCGAACCGATAGAGATGTCTCCAACCCGTGCGTTCACTCGCAATGAGGACACCACCATTCTTCAGCCAATGAGCATCGCCAGGGCTCTCGACCCAGGCTTTCGTCGTCTCCCGGAACCATGTTTCCCCTTCACCGCCACCCGACTCACAGGTGACAAAGTCCAACCACGTCTGAGCGCGATCTTGGACGTAATAGTAGATCCCCTTTCCTTCCGATCGCCAACCGACGTGAGTGATGAGAAACGTTCCCGGAGTGTAGCCTGACAAATCCACCCAACTGGTGCGCCCTCCAGCAACATGAGTGAGGCCTAACTGAATCTCTGGATTCGGATCACCGGCCTTTGGGTGGCGCATGCTCTCCAGATCGCCGTGCAGCGGCAAGGTATTCAACGCGTGAAAGATCGGGAGACGCGTTTCATCGAAACGATGGTAGGCCAGATGGCGAGAGTCTGGACTCCACCAGAACGCCTTCCAACTCCGCCCATAGAGTTCCTCGAAGTAAACCCAGGACGCCTTTCCGTTGGAGATATCCCCTCCTCCGTCGGTCGTCAGGGCGACTTCGGTGGCTGTCTGAACATCGACCGCGTAAAGGTTGTTCTCTCTAACAAACGCCACAAAGGCACCATCCGGGCTGAACGTAGCGAGTTCTTCATCGCCTGGTGTGGATGTCAGACGACGCGCAGGCTTGCCTCGAAAGGATACATGATAGAGGTCTTCTTTATATACCAGGAGGCCCCCAGTGCGATCGGCGTTCATGGTCCAATTCGTCCTTTCCGAGAAGTTCTCCACTTCTTCTTTGGTCAATGCAGGGATCGCATGCAGCGACTTTGCCAGAGCCTTCGGCGAGAAGAAAGGCTCTGCATTTCCCGTCAAGGCATCCACGCGCTCCAAGTTGCCGTTCCGTCGTTGCAAGAAACTCTTGCTGTCTTCTAACCAAGTCACCTTTGTCGTCTCTCCATTGAAGTCGACGGGCTCATCGCCGTGCAAGGTTTCGAAGGTGATCTTTTGATTCATCTTACGATCTTCTGCGAGCGGCCTGGCCCTTCCCGTCAGCAAACTCTGCGCGTGCGGATCTTCCAAGCGCAGCACCGGGTGTACCCCTTGCTCGTCTACAGAAAGAAGCCCCCACTGAGTGAAGCCATCTTCAGATTGCGGCTCGAGTAAGAACCCAGCTAACCGACCAAGCTCCTGATCAGTATAGACGACAGCCGTTCCTGCAGCCAATCGTCGTCCCTCTTCCAACAAACTCACGATAGGCACGCTGACTAATCGATGCCCTTGAAAACTATCTGCCGCAGTCACCGGATCGATCAACGTCTGCTCTGTTACCGAAAGATCCAGATCCTCGCGAAGTTCGTGAAGCTCCACGCCATGGCGTTGCAGAAGTTGAATGGCTTCCGTTTGGGAGGCTGGAATGAGGTAGGCCTTTGGCAAGGTCACTATGAGTGTGGGATCCGACTCGCCCCAATACTCCACCAGATAATCCGTTTCCTTGTCTGTAGGCTCCCCCTCTTTCTCGAGGTAACCTTTCACGACCCATTTCGCTTCAAACGGAACCAGGCGATGCCGGAGAACAACCTCCTGAGCCGGCTTGCTCGCCTTGCCGAGTAGCTTCGAGATCTTCTCGCGCTGTTTCTCAGCCATGAGTAGGCATTCATGAACGAAGCCTCGCGTGGCAAGGACACGATCTTTGTATGGTGCATAGGCGTAGGCTTCTGACAGAATGCCTATCCGCTGCCGCATCCCCGCATAGTGCGCGCCATAGCGAGGAAATGCGGGATAGGTTTCCCAACGCCGATGATCGTCCTCAAAGTTTCCGTAGAAGAACGAATCGTAGCCAGACCGTTTGCGAAGCTTCTCTCCTACTTTTGGCAGAAACGTTTCTCTCACATACTTGACCAAGCGCGGATCCGTATTGGGATGGCGGGGGCCTCCATAGGTTAGGGTGTAGCGGTGGTGAGAGCCATTCGTCGTGTGCGTATCAATGATTATGTCAGGGTCCCATTTACGCAGCAATTTAAGTAACGAGCGGGTTTCTGGGGCTTCGGCTTTCACATAGTCTCGATTGAGATCGAGATGTTGGCTGTTGTACCGTTCTCCCATGCCATTCTTGGGACCGTCTTGGCCGGGGCGATTGTCATGCGCCATCTTCTCATTGCCATCAGCGTTGTAAATGGGGGCGATGAGTAGATTGATATTATCCAGCAATTCTGGCTTCTCAGCTCTAGCAAGATCGCGAGCAAGCATAAGGAGCGCTTCCTTGCCACACACTTCCCCGGCATGGATATTTCCCAAACATAGAACCGTGAGACGATCGTTAGGTTCCGTGGTCCCTTCATCGCTGAGAATGAGCAGCGGAAGATCACGTTTCTCACCCGACTGACCAAAGTTCGTATGGACCACTCTGGGACTCTCTTCGGCCAAAGCCTGACAGAATGCGACGACCTCTGCATAAGAACTCGTCGCCTGATAATCGCTACTTTCTGCCTTCGTTTGGAGGTCAGCCGTGGCCGTGACCGCAGCTAGGACGGAAACGACAAGAGGGACGAATAGACGCGTAGACATAAGCTCACGTTCACGATGCATCCAGCTTCAGCAAGATCCACAAAGGAAGCCCTCACCGCCAGAATGCCTTGTGTCCATCCGAGTCAGATTGCAGATCTGATACGCGCATCAGGCCAGCGTCGCCAATCCGATACCGATTTTGCGCCCTAGTCGGCACCAGATGAGAAAGCGCTTGTCAGCCACCGCTTTGCTGACGAAATGACGGCGTGGCTTCCTCAATCAGCATCTGGAAACGCTGTCGATTCCGAATCGAGGCCATGGGCGTTCGTGCCATGGCTCGAATCATTCCCGTCCTGCCTCGGAAGGGACTTCTTCGCCTGGCAAGGACGCTGAGCTTCCTTGCTTATCACATTGATCGTCGGGGCAGGTCCATTGCTGAAGATAATCTGAAGACGGCTCTCCCTGCCGAAGATCCAAAGTCACGCGCCCGCCTGGCAAGAGCGTCTTATTTCCATCAGACCATGAGCGTGCTCGATCTGATGTGGGCGCCTCATAACCTCTCAGCAAAGACGTCCACTGACTTTATTAAATACACTTTCGAAGATCGGCAGGACTTTGAAACGATCGGCACGAATGCCGCCATTTGGGTGACGCCTCACTACGGGACCTTCGAATGGCTTTCTATTGAATGGTCATTGCATCACGACAAGAAACCATTAATCGTGGCCGAGAATTTCCGAAATCCGGCGCTGACCCCGATCTTCACGAGTATCCGCGAGTACTCGGGCAATACCATCATCCCTCAAGAACGCGCCATGATACGCCTGCTGAAACATGTGAAGCGTGGTGGGCAGACTGCATTCCTAACTGATTTGCGAATCAAGCCTAGCAAAGCCTCGACGATCATCAAGTGCTTCGGACTCAAGACCAGCGTCCCCATCCTCCACGCCTTCTTAGCAAAGCAAACCGGCGCGCCAGTAATCCCAGTGATATGCTTGCCTCAAAGCGACGGCACGTATCACTTTCACTTTCACCGCAGGCTAAGTATTTCAGAGGACGCGCCGCCTCAGAAGATTGCGCAGCAATGCTGGGACGTCTTTGAAAACACCCTCCGTGCCAATCCCGCGCCCTGGATGTGGATGTACAAACATTGGCGCTACTTGCCGAAAGAGCCCCAAATCCCCTACCCCTCCTACGCTTCCCCCTCGAAAGCCTTTGCGAAAGTCGAAAGCGAATTGGAGCATGAGACACCTCAAGCATGACTAGCAAACCACTTTCTACCATTGGCTTCATTGGAACCGGCGTGATGGGCAGCTCCATGGCAGGTCATCTTCTGAAGGCTGGCTACCCTCTCCACGCCTACAACCGCACGCAGTCCAAAGCCGACAGGCTCGTTTCTCAAGGAGCCATTTGGAAAGACTCGCCTGCGAACATCGCGAAGGTCGCTGACATTGTCATCACGATAATCGGCTTCCCCAAGGATGTGGAAGCCGCTTATCTCGGACCAGACGGTATCATCGCAAATGCCAAACCAGGCGGCATCCTGATCGATATGACGACGTCTAGTCCGAAACTCGCTTTGCAGATTGCTGAAGCGGCGAGTGCTCGGCAATTGCTGGCGCTGGATGCACCCGTATCTGGAGGCGATCTCGGCGCACGCGAGGCGCGCCTTTCCATTATGGTTGGCGGCGAGGAAGCAGCCTTCGATCAAGTGAAGCCGATCTTTGAACTGATGGGCAAGAATATTGTCTACCAAGGGCCTGCCGGAAGCGGGCAACACACTAAGATGGCCAACCAGATCGCCATTGCCTCCGGAATGCTCGGCGTCTGCGAAGCGGTGGTCTATGCTGAACGCTCTGGGCTCGATGCCACCCGCGTGCTAGAGAGTATTTCCTCAGGAGCCGCCGGGAGCTGGTCACTCAGCAATCTCGCTCCTCGAATCATCAAGGGGGACTTCGAACCTGGCTTCTTCGTGAAACACTTCATCAAGGACATGACGATTGCCCTCCAAGAAGCGGACAGCATGGGGCTGGACTTTCCGGGTCTTGCCGCCGCGAAAGCGGCCTACGAGAAACTCGCCACCGAGGGTGGCGAAGATTTCGGGACACAGGGACTTTATAAACTCTATCAGCCCCGCGACTAGAAACCGCGACCGGGACGCTTGACAGACTTACGGCTCTCCCGTAGAGGACACCTCCCAACACAACAGCAACTATAGAAGACCATGGCTACGATTGATATTATTCTGCGCGAGAAGATTGAAGGACTAGGAGCTGAAGCGGACGTCGTAGGCGTGCGCCGCGGCTACGCCCGGAACTTCCTCATCCCTACTGGCAAGGCCATGGAGGCTACCAATGCCAACAAATCTCAGCTCGAGAACCTGAAGCGCTCCCGCGCCCAGCGTGAGTCTAAGGAACTCGACGAAGCTCAAGCGATCGCTGCTAAGGTGGCCAAAGTGCGCATGAAACTGAGTATTTCTCTCGGTCAAGGCGGCAAAGCTTTCGGTTCCATCACCACGCAGCAACTTGCGGAGACGCTCTCTGATCGCGTGAAGTCGAAGATCGATCGCCACCAGATCGTATTGGACAAAGCGATTAAGACGACCGGCAAGTTCGAGATTCCTGTGAAACTTCATCCGGAGATCAGCTCTAAGCTACGTCTCGAAGTGATCCCTGAAGAGACAGCAGAAGTGGCGTCCGCCTAAGTTTTCGCGACATTCATTTTTAAGAGCAAAGAGGCTCTGGGCGAAAGCTCAGAGCCTCTTTCGTCTTATCGATTAATAGTCTCGATACTCGCTAAAGTTTTATAAAGTTTAGTGAGCCATTGCCGCGTTTCGAGTGGTCCTCGTCTTGCGTAATCGCGTCCGTGGGATTCATATAGCGGCTATATGTTTGGCGAAATTCGGAATCCTCAGGGAGAACTCTTAGAATACGACTATCTTCAAGGCGCGAAGGACGATGCACGTTTGGTCGTCTTGGGCCATGGCGTGACAGGTAACAAAGACCGTCCGGTCGTGAAGGGATTGGCTACAGCATTACAAGGGGTTGGCATTGCCAGTCTTACCTTCTCATTTGCAGGGAATGGTGGCTCCGAAGGCAAGTTCACCGAGTGCACCGTGACAAAAGAAATGGCGGATCTCGGCGCTGTGCTCGATGCAGTCAGTAGCGATGGACGAGTCCTCGCTTACGGTGGCCACTCCATGGGTGGCGCTGTCGGCGTGCTACGTGCCTCTAGCGATGATCGTATCAATCTCCTTCTCTCACTCGCAGGTATGGTGGATTGCCACAAGTTTGCCCAGACTGAGTTTGGCGAAGAAAAATCAGGGTTCATGTGGGAAGACGAAGATTGCCCTCTCTCTAGCACATACATGGATGACATGGCCTCTATCGGCACCATCCTAGATCGCGGAGCTGAAATTAAGGTTCCTTGGCTCCTCCTTCACGGGACTGAGGATGACGTCGTTCTGATCCAGGACTCGATCGATATCGAAGCCAAGGCCACTTGTGAGCACAAGTTCATTACCATCGAAGGCGCGGACCATAGTTTTTCCGAACATGCTAACCAAATGACAGAAGCTGCTGTCGATTGGGTGAAGACACATTTGAAATAACGCATGGCGAAGTACAACGAAGATAGCATCCGGACGCTCGACTGGCACGAACACATCCGCCTGCGTCCGGGCATGTACATTGGTAAGCTTGGTGATGGTAGCACGCCAGATGATGGCATCTACGTCATGGCCAAGGAAGTCATCGACAACTCGATTGATGAATTTGTCATGGGCAATGGCAAACTAATCGAAGTGACGCTGAACGATGGTGCCATGTGGGTGCGTGACTTCGGTCGCGGGATTCCGCTGGGTAAGTTGGAAGACTGTGCGGCCAAGATCAATACAGGTGCCAAGTACGACTCCGAGGCCTTCAAGAAATCAGTCGGCCTGAACGGTGTCGGTATTAAAGCCGTCAATGCGCTCTCTTCGCAGTTCAACATCCAAGCCTTCCGTGAAAGCAAGACGCGTGATCTTGAGTTCAGTCGCGGCCTCCTGACAAAGGACTGCACACGTTCCTATAAAACGGTTGAGCAGGACGGAACAGAGCTAGGGTTCCGGCCCGACGAAGAGATCTTTAAGAAATATCAGTTCCAATCGGAATATCTAGAGAAGATGTTCCGCTTCTACACCTATCTCAATACGGGGCTGACGATCAAATTTAATGGCAAGTCCTTCCGTTCGAAGAATGGCCTGCTCGATCTCCTAAATGAAACACTCAGTGATGAGCCGCGCTATCCCGTAGCCCACATCAGTGGACACGACATTGAGGTCGCCTTCACCCATGGCCCTCAGTATGGAGAAGAGTATTATAGCTTCGTCAATGGCCAGCACACCACGCAAGGGGGCACGCATCTCGCGGCCTTCCGTGAGGCCTTCGCCAAGACCGTCCGCGAGTTCTACAAGAAGAAGTATGAGGCGGCTGACATCCGTGGTTCCATTATCGCGGCAATCAGTATCAAGGTGCAAGAGCCGGTCTTTGAGTCTCAGACGAAGACAAAGTTAGGCTCGACCCACGTTGCCCCAGATGGAGCGACCATCCGAACGTTCATCGGTAACTTCATCGCTAAGGAACTCGACAACTACCTGCACAAGCATCCTGAAGTTGCCCAAGCCCTCGAGAAACGTATTCAACAAGCGGAGCTCGAACGCAAGGAGCTCAAGGGCATTCAGAAGATGGCCCGTGAGCGGGCTCGCAAAGCGAAGATTAACAACAGCAAGCTTCGCGACTGTCGCGTGCATTTCAATACGAAGCACAAGCTCAGTGACGACACGACTGTCTTCATCACCGAGGGCAATTCTGCTAGTGGCACGATTGGCAAGGCTCGCAATGTCGACACCCAAGCGGTCTTCAGTCTTAAGGGAAAGCCACTGAACTGCTTTGGCCTTTCCAAGAAAGTGGTTTACGAGAACGAGGAATTTAATCTCCTACAACACGCGCTGAACATCGAGGAAGGCCTGGAGGGACTGCGCTACAATCGTGTGGTGCTCGCGACCGATGCTGACGTCGATGGGATGCACATTCGATTATTGTTAGTGACATTCTTCCTTCAGTTTTTCTCAGACTTGATTAAGCAAGGTCACGTTTACATTCTGCAAACCCCGCTCTTCCGTGTTCGAAATAAGAAGATCACCAGGTATTGCTACAATGATGAGGATCGCATCAAAGCGATGAAGGAGTGTGGTAAGACCGCTGAGATCACCCGCTTCAAGGGCCTCGGCGAAATCGATGGCAAAGAGATGAGCGATTTTATTGGCTCTAACATCCGCCTCGATCCAGTCATCGTGGAAGCGGGTTCGTCGATCAACGATATGCTCACCTTCTACATGGGTAAGAACACGGCAGATCGTCAGAAATACATCATCGACAACCTCCGTGTCGAAGAGAGCTTAGAGGTCGAAGAGGAAGATGAAGCTACGATGGAGGAGGCCGTTTAATCCATGGCAGGCATAGAGACATCCCTGTCGCATGTCGATGACATGTATGGCAATTGGTTCTTGGATTACGCGTCTTACGTCATCCTGGAACGCGCGGTGCCGCATATCAATGACGGCCTCAAACCGGTGCAGCGTCGTATCCTTCACGTGCTCAAGAGCATGGACGATGGGCGCCTTCACAAAGTCGCTAACGTGGCTGGCCGAGCGACTGCCTTTCACCCGCACGGCAATGTCGCGATCGAAGATGCGCTGATTCAGTTAGGCCAGAAAGGCTTGCTCATCGATACCCAGGGAAACTGGGGAGATCCGCTCACCGGTGATCCGGCGGCAGCAGCTCGTTACATCGAATGTAAGCTGTCTGCCTTCGCGCTGGAAGTGGGTTTCAGCCCAAAGATCACGGAGTGGCAGGCGTCCTACGATGGGCGCAACAAGGAGCCAGTCACCCTACCAGTGAAGTTCCCACTCGTGCTTGCGCAGGGCATTGAAGGCATCGCCGTCGGTCTCGCTTGTAAGATTCTCTCGCACAACTTCATCGAGTTGCTCGAGGCCTCTATCGAAGTGTTGCGAGGCAATACGGTCAGCGTCCTGCCAGACTTCTACTCCGGCGGCTTGATGGACGCCACGGACTATAACGAAGGTCTACGCGGCGGGAAGGTGCGTGTTCGAGCACGCATCGAGAAGGAGAAACGGAATCTTCTGATTATTCGTGAGATTCCTTACGGAACCACAACGGTTGGCTTGAAAGCCAGCATCCTAGCAGCAAACGACAAAGGGAAGATCAAGATTGCCAAAGTCGACGACCTGACGGCAGAGCACGTCGAGATCCAAGTCACTCTTCCTGCCGGAACCGATGTCGACCAAGCCATTCAAGGCCTCTATGCCTTCTCGGACTGCGAAGTTTCTATCTCGCCGAATTCTTGTGTCATCGATGACAACAAGCCGAGATTCCTTTCGGTCAATGATCTGATCAAGGCCTCAGCCTTTCATACCAAAGATCTGCTGCGTCAGGAACTCGAAATTCGTCTCAGCGAGTTGGAAGAGAAATGGCACTTCTCCTCGCTGGAAAAGATCTTCATCGAGAAGCGTATCTATCGCGACATTGAGGAATGTGAGACCTGGGAAGCCGTGATCAAGGCGATCGACAAGGGCTTGAAGCCTCACGTCAAGCACCTGCGCCGCGCAGTGACTGAAGACGACATCGTTCGCCTAACAGAGATCAAGATCAAGCGCATCTCCAAGTACAACAAGTTCAAAGCCGACGAGCAACTCAAGAAGCTTGAGGAAGAAATTGAGGAGGTCAACAAACATCTCAAGCAACTCACGCGTTACTCCATCGCTTGGTTTAAGAACCTCCTGAAGAAATACGGCAAAGGCCGCGAACGCCGCACGGAGATTACGACCTTTGAGAAAGTACAAGCCTCCAAGGTCGTCATCGCAAACGAGAAGCTTTATCTCAATAAAGCAGATGGCTTTATCGGAATCTCGTTGAAGAAGGACGACCTCATTGGCCCCTGTTCGAGCCTCGATGATTTCATTGTCTTCCGCCCCGATGGAACCATGACAGTCTCCAAGGTCTCCGAGAAGGTCTTCATCGGAAAGAACCCACAGCACGTGGCTATCCACCGCAAAGACCCGCCTGTCTTCTACACCATGATCTACCGTGATGGCCGTGGCGGAGCTTGTTATGCCAAGAAGTTTACGGTCTCTGGCGTGACGCGAGACAAGGTCTACGATCTCACTCGTGGCAAATCGAGTAGCCGATTGCTCTGGTTTGCCGTGCACAAGACGGAAGAGGACACGAACTTCGTCGTGCGTGCGCACTTCAAGTCTGAAGGACTTCGCTTGCGTCAACTTCAGATCGATTTCGACTTTGGGTCCATTGAGACGAAAGCTCGTGGCGTTGTCGGTATCCAAGTGACAAAGAAGCCGGTGCTGCGCATCGCCAAACCTCAAGGATAAGGGCATGGGATCGTTTCCTGCGATCCTAGTCGCCACGCTTCCTGTCTTCTTCATCATCGGCCTGGGCGCGTGGTTTCGCCACGTAGGCTGGTGGCCAGAGGAGGCTGATCGACCGCTCATACGCCTGGCGATCAATGTCTTCTATCCCTGTCTCATCGCCCACCACGTGCTGGGAAATCCTGCTCTTATGGATGTGCGCAACTTGGCCTGGTCAGCAGGTTTAGGTTTCGCTATCCCCTTAGTGTCATTCGCCATCGGATTGCCGGTCGCACGCGTGTTAGGATTGAAGCGAGGCTCCGGTGGGCGTACCTTTGCCGTCAGTAGCGGTATTCAAAACTATAGCTTCCTCCCGATTCCCATCATTGCGGCGCTCTTCACCGGAGACGAAGCCACGCGCTTGCTAGGAATCCTCTTCATGCACAATCTCGGGCTCGAGATTGCCATCTGGACCGTGGGCGTAGCGCTCTTGCGTGGCCGCATCGAATCGCCCGTCAAGCAGCTCATCAACACGCCGATCATCACAATCGTGGTCTGTACAGTCCTGACTCTGAGTAAGATGACTCAGCTAATACCAGCCCCATTTCATGGAGCCTTCGCGCTCCTGGGTGATGCTGCTATCCCAATCAATCTCTTCCTCGTCGGTGCCAGTCTCTACGCGGTACACGGACAAACGGAATGGCGCAGCACCTGGACGACACCGCTCGCCGCCTGCGGCCTCCGCTTTCTCGTCTTTCCTGGCATCTTTCTTGCGTCAGCACTATTCTTGCCGATCAGCCTCGAACTTAAACGTAATCTTATCATCCAGGGAGCCATGCCCGCTGGGGCCTTCGTCGTCGTACTGGCCCGGCACTATGGAGGTCAGGCCACCACGGCGGGCCAGATTGTCATCGCCACTTCGTTAGTTGGTCTACTCGCCATCCCCACCCTGCTAACGCTCGGCTTACGCTGGATTCACTGATTTGACCCAAGAAATGATTGTCACTCCTCTCAGCCCCGCCCATAACCAAAGGGAAACCTTTTCTAATGTCTGAAGCTCCCTCAACGAAACGTCAGGTCTTTATTGCCAGACTGAGTAGCACGCTCGTGTTATGGGGAATCGTGACGGCAGGTGTTGTCTTAAAACTCCCCTGGTTGTTCTTTGCGGTCATCGGCTTGCTTGGATTTCTCGCATTGATAGAAGTGCTTAAGATGTTCGGGGCTGATCGCGACAAGCGCTACTACGTTTGGACCCTATTGATTGGCTTGGCCTATCTCGGCACGACCTACCAACATTTCGCGACGATCTCGCCAGCAGCAGCGAAAGCAGATTGGAACCATCTCGATCTGTTCTATCTCATTCTACATCTGTTCGGGCTCTTTACACTGACACTGTTGCGACCGCTGAAAGGCGAAACAACGCTGAAACGTCTCATTGGCAGCTTCGTTGGCTTCTTCTACGCGCTTGTCCTCATCAACTTTCTCAGCCGCATCCTCGCCTTTGCCGGTGACACTGGCTACTACCTCGTCCTCTACGTCATCGCTGTGACCAAGTTCACCGACATGGGTGCCTATGTCGTCGGATCGCTCATTGGAAAGCACAAGATGATCCCTTACATCAGCCCAGGAAAGACCTGGCAGGGCTTTGGTGGAGGCATCCTTGGCGCTTACCTTGCAAGTTGCTTGGTCTACTTCCCTTTCAAGGACCAGTTCGCTTCTATCAATGGCACGCAATTGCTCCTCATTATCCCGTTCATTCTAGCACTAGCAACGGTGGTCGGTGATCTAGCCGAATCCGTGCTGAAACGCTGTCTCGACGTTAAGGATTCTGGCCACATGCTCCCCGGTATTGGCGGTGCCCTTGACCTTATTGACAGCCTGTGTTTCACCGCACCGATGCTGTATCTCTACTTGGTGCTGTTCTCATGAGTTCACGAAAGAAAGTTGTCTTACTGGGCTCTACCGGATCCATTGGCACCAGCACGCTCAAGGTAGCGCGCGACATCCCTGATCGGATGGAACTCATCGCCCTTGCAGCGAATCGCAGCGTGGATGCACTCGTCTCGCAAGTCGAAGAGACCAAGGTCGGTCATGTCGCGCTATGGGACGAAGAGGCTGCTGAGCAAGCCTCGAAACGCCTAGGTTCATCGGTGAACATCGGTTCGGGTGAAGACGGCTTGATCAAACTCGCGCAGCTGCCGGAAGCGGATATGGTGATCATCGCCATCATCGGAACGGCTGGATTGCGACCGGCGCTGGCAGCTATCGAAGCCGGCAAGGACATTGCTGTGGCCAGCAAAGAAATCCTCGTCATGGCTGGCGAAGCCGTGATGAAAGCCGCCAAGA
Organism: uncultured Verrucomicrobiales bacterium; assembly: GCA_938082635.1. Taxonomy (GTDB): domain Bacteria; phylum Verrucomicrobiota; class Verrucomicrobiia; order Verrucomicrobiales; family DEV007; genus JAACDM01. The sequence continues at coordinate 881 of CALLLI010000242.1, read as the reverse complement.
AACATGGCGTGAACGTCCTGCCCATCGACAGTGAACACAACGCAATTTATCAGTGCCTGGAAGCCAATCGTGATCGTGCGGAAGTCAGTCGCCTCATTCTCACAGCTTCCGGTGGCCCGTTCCGCAAATTGCCTGCGGATCAGTTAGGCGACGTCACTCTCGAACAAGCGCTCAAACATCCCACCTGGGAGATGGGCGCGAAGATCACGATCGATTCGGCCACGCTATTTAACAAGGGCCTCGAAATGATCGAAGCCCGTTGGCTGTTTCAAACGCCCATGTCTCAAGTCGATGTCATTGTGCATCCACAGAGCATCGTTCATTCCATGGTCGAGTTTGTTGACGGATCCATCCTCGCACAACTCAGCCATTCGGACATGTGCTTCCCCATTCAATACGCCGTCACCTGGCCGGAGCGTGTCGCGAATTCGCTAGAGCCCTTAGACTTTGCCAAACTTGCGCAGCTCGACTTTGAAGCGCCTCGTGTGGACGACTTCCCTGCCCTTCGGTTGGCGCGCGAGGCTGGCGAAACCGGCGGCACCCTGCCCGCCGTTCTCAATGCCGCCAACGAAGTCGCTGTCGACGCGTTCCGAAACCGTAAGCTCAGCTTCCCTGGCATTTGGCAACTGGTCGAAGCGGTGATGTCTGAACACACAACGATCACCGAAGCAACACTCGAGCAAATTCTCGAAGCGGATGCCTGGGCCCGGACGACTAGTCTCTCCAGATTAGCCGCCGGCTCTTAACCCAAGTTTCTTATTACCGGCGTGGCACCCCTATAAAACCAGGGCCTGCGTCGCGAAGGCACTACAAAGTCGTCGCTCCTTTCAGTTCCGACTTCACCGCTGGGCAGGCCCCTTTCCAATCGATCCCGAGTATCT
>CALLLI010000241.1 GCA_938082635.1 uncultured Verrucomicrobiales bacterium | reverse complement strand
CAGAAGCAGGCACTGCAGAGGTGCAACCTGACCAAGGGATAGCCAGAGCAGGTGCGACAAAAGAAAGACGCAACAACCAGGGCCGCAGGGGTAAACCATGCGGCCCTCAATGCATCAAGATCTTTCTTTCGAGCACCTGCCCATGCCTAAGAAAAACTAACAAAGAATTACACGGCAGAGCGAGGCGCGGAACAACCAAAGTTGCTCCAAACCAACCAAGCTAAGAACTCTCAGCCTACTTTCGGTTTCTCCTTGGCCTCACCGAAAGCGACCACCAGCCGGTTTCCACCACCGTAAGGTGCTCCAAGTCGAGGGAAGTGCCGACGCTCTGGAAAGTAGAACGTCTTATTCGCCGCGCGCCGCTGTAGGGCCACGACGAAACCGCCCGCCAGCGCAAGCATCGCCGAGATAGAAAGGATGCTGAACCATAGTTTCCTTTTAGAAACAGCCTCCACAGCGGGTGCCTTTGCGAGATCTTCTGACAGCGCTCCATTCGATGAAGCCTCGGAAACCTGTTCGCCATGATAGACATCCTCAATCCAATAAAGCTTTCGTGAGAGTTCTGTCAGAAAGCGTTCTAACTGATCCTCTGCATTTGACGCGACCATGGCTTCATTGATCGATTCCACACACGCATTGACTCGTCGCGCCTCGGGCACGCGACGCTCCGTCTCTTGCCCGAAGATCAGTCGGCTCATGCCCGGATTCCCAAAGTTGTAGACCAGGAGGACACTAAGAGAATCCCCAAACCATTGCTGATGAATTTCCTGTAAATCGAAATGATTCGGAAGGCGCTGCATGGGCTTCAGCACCATGATGTGAATCGCCGAGCGAGCCTCCCGGAAGTGATACCCAAGAAAGTGGAGAATCCCATCGAGGCGGCCTTGATTTAGCAACGACTGAGGGTCCAACACGCGAGCTTCGAGCGTCTCTGGGAAATAGCTCTCCACAAGGTCGGCGGGAAGATCTTCCATCACCCCCAAACTGATCACCTCTGGAATCTGAGCGACCTCTTGAGGGATCTCCGTATGCTCGATCACACTCGGGACCGGACTAGCACCGTTCTGAGGAAAGAGCGTGCCACCTAGATCAGGGCCATGCAGCTCCAGCTCACGCTGAGCCGCGTCATCCCACTGAGGCAACGGTGGCGGTGCGGACACGGCAATCCCCAAGAGGGCAAAGAGCCCCAAAGCGGAGAGTCCTGATAGGCGAGAACGCTTCACTACTTTCGCTTCGGCTCGTAGGGAGGAAACGGAAGTCGCTCCGGAGTCACCCGCACGGGGGTGGTGAGTTTGAGCGCCCCACCCATCGATGTCTTGTAAGTGAGTTCTACCATAAAGGCCGTCCACCCTTTGTCAGGCGTATCGACTGAAGCTTGATACCCGCCATCAGCGCTTGGTGAAAGCGTATTGCTCGCCCACGTCTTGCCCACGGTCTCCAGGCGGAAATCACGAGCTTCTGTATTCGAAACCTGCCAAAGCTTGACCGAGTTCGGACGATCTTCTGGCTTCACTAAAATGCTACTTCCATTAGGGTATTCCCACGTGAATTTAGGACGCGGTTTCTCCGTTAAGATTAAGGCATAGTAAGCTAACAAGGTCTCATAGGCATCGCTTCCCTTCAGGCTGTGTCCCGCGTTCGGCACATAGCGAAGATACTTCTCGCCTGGCAGATCATTGAAATAAAATTGTGAGGAGTCCGGGGTGAAGAACTGGTCGCTTCCAGCATTGATGAGCAACTTCGGCATCTCATAGCGGTCCCGATACTCATACGGCTCGACCACCTTGAGAAGCTCGGCATAGCGCTTCGTATCTTGCCAATCCATGATACCTTCTCTGACATAGTCTTCCACCGCCGGAGCAAAGAAGCCATAAGCCTGATAGTGGTTTTGAAATGCCGCACGTGCATTGAGCGTATCGATGACAATAGGAACGATCGCTTTCACTCTCTGATCCACGGCCGCCGTCAGCCAGGTAGTCCAGCCACGCTTGGAGCCTCCCGTCACGACAAACTGCTTCACTTCAGACGCGGCCTCCTCCTTGCACACGGCCGTCACCACATCCATGGCACGTACCGCACTCTTCGTCATCGGCAGCTGCGCTAGCCATGAGACGTCTCCCCCTTCTAGATACTTCCTCCAGCTGTAGGCGATGATCTCATCTTCCACCTTGGGCTCCTTCTTAGGATCATCGGCAAAGACCAGAGGTTGATTTGGCACTTGCTTCAACTCGGTAACGACAGACTTGGTGGCCAGCGCAATCTGGACGAGACGTTCGTCCGCACGATCTGGCACCGCCTTTCCATTGGCACCACCGCCAATCATCAGAAGGCTGACCGACGATTCCACTTTGGTCGGAACCACAACATTCAGATCGTGCTCCCACGTCGTCCGATCCACCTGATCAGTCGTCAGCCACTTCTGTGACTGCATGCGCACGATAAAGCTCGTATGGGTCGCGCTTTTGATAGTCTTCTCAACCTTGTAAGAAAAGGTCGCGTCTTCGGCCTTCACGTAGGCGTCTAACGCCGTCGAAACCCGGACCTTTGGCGACTCAGCGAAAGAATTGCGAATAGTCAGGGAGCTTCCCAAGCACAGAAGAGATAGGGCATAGAGCAAGTGGTTCCTTTGCATGCCCTAAAAGGAACACCTGAACCCCAATCACGCAAGAACCCTCCTAAGAAGGCTCCTCTTGCGGACTCAGCGCCCGGAGCAACTGAAGGGCTTCGCGATAGCGCGGCGCTTCAGCCAGAGCATCCAGCGTGTGCCGCTTGGCCCGAGCAGGCTCAGAATCTTGGAGAAGTGACGCAATGGCGAAATGCACCCGGGCAGGGTTCCTTGGCTTCAGTGTCAAAAGGCGCTCATACACCGTGACGGCTTCAGCGCTCAGATCGCGAGCCACGTAACTCTCGGCAAGCGACTTCTGAGCCTTGGTAATGTATGGATTAATCGCAATGATCCGATGGCTAAGCGTCTCCACAGTCTCCCAAGAACCCGCCTCGGCTTCGTAATCTAGCAGTGCACTCATGGACTCCAAACGATCCGGTGCCTGAGCCACGAGCTGAGTCAGCGTTTCCCGATGCTTCTCCTTGTTCTCCGTCCGGCTGTAGAGACGCACCAGTAATTCATACGGCGATCCAGATTCGCCATGCTCGGGAAACTTCGTCACCATCTCGTTCAGCAGGGTCTCAGCTTCGTCATACCGTTCCGCATCGATCAATGCCGATGCGTGAGCACGCGCGCCGTAGTAGTTCTTCGGATACGCCTTCGTCCAAGCAACCAACTCCTCTAACGAAAGCGCTCCGAGATTCTCTTCTGGCACATCCCATTCGAAAGCGCCGCCATAGGCCTGAGCCGTCTCTTTGATATAAGCAAAGAAGGCCTTCTCCATGTCATCAAGAGGCTCGGCATGGCGCTTGCAAGCTTCCGAGAACTTCACGCCTTTGCGCAACGCGCCGATGATCGCGCGAAGCTTCTCCTCGCCGAAGTTCTCCATGAAGTAATCGATGAAGGCAGAACTCTGATAGTAGGCAAACTCCATGTGCTTGCCAGACTTGGGCCGGAGGAACCCGTAGTTCAAACGGCCGAGCGGAATCAATTCATCCTCCTTCAAAATCATCCGGCGGAAATCTAAATTGAGCTGGTGCCCACACGTCGGGTCTAAACGACGCTCCTCGTATACCGAGAGCCCCTCAGTCAGCCAGCGGGGCATGCGATTCTTCGTCGCGCCTAACGTCACCGCATGGCAATATTCGTGCCAGAGAGTGGATTCCCAATTCGTCTTGCCAGTGGCCCCGTTGCCCGGCGAATTCATCGTCACGACAAGGCCGAAACAGGCACCCAGGAAGCCATCGCCTCCCATGAAGCCAAACGTACGCACAGCGAAGTCTTCCTGGTTGGGAAAGAACTCAACCAGAATGGGCTTGCTAGGTTTGAAATCGTACTTGGCATGCAGCTCCGCCTCTCCTCTTTCTAGCAAAGCAACCACCCGACCCCCATAAAGCTTGGCCTCAGACGCCTCCATTCGCACGATGAAGTTCTTCCCGTTGATCATCTGATAGTCTTCGATCTCATCGTGTAAGGCGAGCAAGTTATAGACAGCCACATTGTACTGATCCCGATCACTGACGCCCTCTAGAATCAACCAAGCCTCATCTTCCTCCCCTGTCCGCAGGAGATTTTGCCCCAGGGCTATCTTGGCTGGAAGATACTCGGGATCTGTCACCAAAGCTTCCCGCAGAAACGGAACCGCTTCCTGGAAACGCATGAGCGACGCCATCCATTCGCCCATATGATAGTCGATACGCGGATCTTCTACTCGCCCCTTCTTTGCCAGCACTCTAAGCGCCTCTGCTTTCTCTTCATCCGCTTCGATCAGGGCCATGACGGCCCGCATCGCATTGGGTCGCGGCTCGCTCGTATTCACCGCTTCGGCTCGCTCAATCAGTGCAATAGCTTCGCTCTTATCCTCTAATTCAGCTAGCAAATGATGCTGTGCCGACAGCAGCAGGGAATCCACATGGTTAGGATTCACCTCTAAGTTCTTCTCGAGCAGCTCCATGGCGTGCTTACGATCACTGTCAAAGAAGGTCTTCGCTAGGGCATAGCGTAGATCAGTGTTGCTAGGCTCTAGTTGCAGGCCTTTGTCATAACTCTCCGCTGCCATTTCATAGTCATATTTCTCTAGAGCAAGATCTCCGATATAGCGATGCACGTCCGCATTCTCCGGTTGGAGCTTCTGCACTCTCTTGTAGAAACGCTTAAGAATGTCTTTCGGTTCGCCCCCTGCAAGTAAAGCCGCTCGCCCAATCTCTAACAAATCCATCGGCGTGGCGAACCGGCGCGATCTCAGGACATTGCCCAAGTGTTCATCTGCGCCCGTGAAGTCACCCTGAGCACGCTTGACATCATAGTATAGCATCTGCCCCTCTTGAGTATCTTCGAAGATCCATTCTTTACTGATACGGGAAATCGCTTTCTCATACTCGCCCTGCGCGAGATACGACTTGGCTTCTTGCACCACAAATCGCCGATCATCATCGAAGTCTGCGGCCCCCTCCTCCGCAGCGGTGACCGCCGCTTTGTACTCGCCTTTGTGATAGAGATCTCGAACGGCCTGGACAGATTCAGCCGCCGGATCCGGTGCCACCTCCTTCTCCTCCGCTTCCTGAGCCAGCGCGGGATACACCGCAAGCAGTCCGAAGATGAATAAGCTCTGAATGCACTTCATGGCATCAGTTTAGCGATGAATCCAGCGTCGACAATCCCCGAACGCACAGCAACCGTCGAGAAGTCTTGAGACTTCCGCTACACCTGAGAGCGTTCTACCAACTCGGTTCGTTCCACCTGCGAAAGCTCATGCCACGAGCCAGGCTTCAGCTCTCCCAGCTCAAACTGACCAATTTGCTTCCGAATCAAGCGCAACACAGGATATCCCACCGCTGCTCCCATCCGCCGCACTTGCCGGTTCTTTCCTTCAGTAAGCTCCAGGGCAATCCAGCAATCAGGCACCGACTTACGAAAACGAATCGGCGGGTCACGCGGTGCCACCTCAGGTTGCGGGTCCAACCTCCACGCCTGGCACGGGGCCGTATGATGCCCCTTGATCGTAACGCCACTGGCCAACCGAACGAAGGCCTCCCGATCAGGCACACGCTCAACTTGCGCCCAATAACGCCGAGAATGCTGTTGCCGAGGATGCAGCAATCTCTCAACCAACGCTTTCTCGTCCGAGAGAATCAACAAACCTTCCGAATCGGCATCTAGTCGACCGATCGGATAGACATTCTTGGGCAAGCCAAACTCACTCAGCGGCCGATTGGCCGAGCCATCCGACGTGAATTGCGAGAGCACTCCATACGGTTTGTGGAATGCTAGAATCACAGCAAGATAGCGCTAGAACTTATTGGCCTGAAGGACTTCCCCTTCACCAGCAAACCAGTTCACGAGATTCGTCGTCGCACGCATGGCTTGACGCGGCACGCTTTCATAAGTCCGTGAACCAATGTGAGGCGTGACGATCGCCTTTGGGTGATTGAGTAAGGGATGATCTGCAGCGGGAGGCTCTTCATCGAGCACGTCAGTCACATAACCCGCCAATTTCCCCGCATCCAAAGCCGCCACCACCGCCTTGGTATCAACCAACTCGCCACGCGCCGTGTTGATCAACCACGCATCATCTTTCATCTCCGCAATCGAATCTGCATTGATCAACTCACGCGTCTCGTCGGACAGGTTCGTGTGTAAGGTGACGACGTCCGTCTCTCTCAAAACACTCAACGCCGACTCATGACGGGTGACCGGATAGTCCTTCACAAACGCCTCCGGCCAGTAGAGATCGAAGCCATGGACCTCCATTTCAAATCCATGCGCACGCTGTGCCATGGCCTGCCCGATGCGGCCAAGGCCAATGATTCCCATCTTCTTCTTCCAAATCTCATTGCCCGTGATCCGCTTCCAACCACCCGCTCGCGTGCTGTCCACGGAAGGAATGAGATTGCGAACCCCTGCTAGCAAGATACAGAACGCATGTTCCGCCACCGTGGTGTGATTCACCCCAGGGGTAAAGAGCACGGGGATCTTGTGATCCTGACAAACGTCTAAGTCAATCTTGTCGAGGCCAATTCCATATTTGCTCAGAACCTTGAGTCGCGGCAGCATCTTCTCAATGACCTGGCGAGTGAAGGCATCATCCCCACAGATCGCCCCATCAAAATCATCGCCAAGTTCCAGCATCTGCTCCTCAGAAAGCGGACCGCGCACGCACACGATCTCGAAGTCTTGATCATCCAGGAGCGCGTGATGCTCACCCGGCGTATCTTGATACGAGGTAGTGGAAAGAAGAATGCGTTTCATCCATAATGGCTTAGGCTATTCACGATGATTGAAAAGCAGAAATCCATGTCTAGCCTAGAAAGAGCGGTTGCTGGTGGCGACTACGGAGCGCAACCGCTCGATGCCCTCATAGTAGAGCACCGTCTCAGCAATAGCGACGTGGTCGAGGCTTCGCCTGAGCCGGTCACCCACAAGATGATCAACAAGGCAAGACGCGGACGCCGGCTCTCCAGAAAAGTGCAGCTCAAGGTTCTTGCCGCATTCAACCAGGCCATGACAAAGCTCCAATCTGGCGAAGACTCTCCTTGTTATACCTTCCCAGATCTCTTTAATTATGATGGACGTTAAGAAATGAGCGCATGAATTCTCTCCATCGACTCCAGCTCTGGGCCAGAGCCGCAGCCGAAGCACACGCCAGCGACGTGTTTCTAAGCGAGGGCGAACCACCCCGAGTGAGGATCGATGGTGCCGTGCGTCCGATCAAAGATGGTGAGAACGTCACGCGTGAGGAACTCGAAGCGCTTTGGGTCACCTGCCAGGGTAGTCAGTCCACCGGTCAGCATGATCTGGATGCCCACTGGGACTCTGGAGATTCGCGTTACCGCGTGAATCTCCACCGTCATCTCGGTAAATTAGGAGCCGCGTTACGAGTCATTCAGACGGAAATACCTAGCATGGCTTCGCTGGGGCTCCCGGTATGGTTGTTAGAAAGCTGGATCCGACGCCCACACGGACTCATTCTCGTGACTGGCCCTACGGGTTGCGGCAAGTCCACCTCTGTTGCCTCGATGCTAGAGTCCATGAATGGATGGCTCGAAGGACACATAGTCACGATTGAAGAACCAATCGAGTATCTCTTCTCGTCGAAGACAAGTATCTTCACACAACGCGAGATTCCGGAAGATGTGCCGACCTACGCACAGGGCCTCCGTTCCGCTCTCCGCCAGAGCCCAGATGTCATCTTCATGGGCGAGATCCGAGATTTCGAATCCGCCCGCATCGCGGTGCAAGCGGCAGAGACCGGGCACCTCGTCCTTTCGACCATGCACACCTCCACCGTGGTTGAGACCATGGAACGTCTCACCCACCTCATGCCTAGCGAAGAGCGTCGGGGAGTACTCTCACTGCTCGCATCCCAGCTTATTGGCGTGCTCACCCATAAACTCCTGCCCGGCATTGAGGGCGGACGCCATCTCGTGACCGAGCACTTTCAGAACGAAGGCGCCACGCGTGATTGGATTCAGGACATGGAATACGCCCGCCTCGCTGACTTCATTGCTGGCGGGCAGATCAAGGAGTGCTGTGATTTCCGCGCCAGCTTGATGGAAGCCTGGCGCTCTGGAGCAGTGTCCAAAGAAACCGTTCTGAATACCGCTGCCAACCCACAGGAAATTGAGCGCTTGATGCGCGGCGTTTCCTAACAGAGCTCCCTATGAATAACGTCATCGACTGGCTTCGCGCCGTGAAAGAGCAGGACGGCTCAGACCTTCACCTCACTGTCGATAAACCCCCTCTCATTCGCATCAATGGCGAGCTGTGTGAACTCGACATCCCCGCCCTCACAGCAGACGAGACTCGGGAAATCATCATCGGCCTCCTAACAGAGCGCCAGCGCGCAGAGCTCGAGAAGAATCTCGAACTCGACTTCGCTCTCAATGTCGACAACATCGGTCGCTTCCGTGGCAATGCCCACTACATCCGAGGAACCTTGCAGGCAGCCTTCCGTCTCATTGCCGAACAGGTGCCAACAATGATAGAACTCGGACACCGTCTCTTCCTTCAAACTCTTTGCGAAGAACGTGAGGGACTCATCCTCGTGACCGGCGTTACGGGCTCTGGCAAGAGCACCACGCTCGCATCCATGGTCGAATACATCAGCCGACGACGCTCTGGTGTGATCATCTCAATTGAAGATCCGATCGAGTATATCTTTGAACACTCTCGATCCATCGTAAAACAGCGCGAACTAGGAACCGACACCCACAGTTTCTCGACCGCTCTTCGTCAAGCACTCCGCCAGGACCCAGACGTCATTCTCGTCAGTGAGCTGCGTGATCTTGAAACCCTGCAAACGGCAGTCACGGCAGCAGAAACTGGGCACCTCGTCATCAGCACCCTCCACACCATCGATGCCGCGAAATCTCTCGATCGGATGATCGACGTCTTTCCTGCCGATCAACAACCTCAGATCATTGCTCAGCTCGCCAATGCGCTGAAAGGCGTGGTCTCCCAGCGCCTACTCCCCGCCAAGAACGGCGAAGGCCGGGTACTCGCTTCCGAGATCATGGTCATGAACCACGCGGTTCGCGCCGTTCTCCGAAGCCGGAAATTCGAACAAATTCCAGGTCTCATGCAAATCGGCACCAACGAAGGCATGCACACGCTCGATGAGAGCCTGTCAGACCTTGTGCTCGAAAATAAGATCACGATGGAAGAAGCGCTCACTCACGCACGCGATTCTCATACCCTGGAATCTCGTCTCGCTCCAGTGAAGAAGAAGCTCTTCGGTTAGGCAGAGGCCCCTTGGCGTGCAAACGGCACCACCGCTTATCCTCACTCGCTACGCTCCGCCAGCGGACGAATCTGCTTCAGCATGACCATATCCCGCTTCTTCCCCTTAGGATCTGGTAGCTCGAGCACTTTAAACTCCACGTCCACGCCAGAGACCTTCTGATCCGCATAAAGCGCCTGGAACTTCGGAACTACATTTTCTAGCAGAGCCATTAATTGCTTCCGATCCTTCTGGCTCAAGACCTTCTTCTTACTCAGCGCATAGCGACTACTTGATGTTCGCGAATAGCCATTGTCATTGATCCGGTGCATCTCAGGAGTTAACCCGGCAATGCTTGGATTCTGCACATTCTCATTTCCTGCATTCGCGACGATTTCGATGTCACCCGGCGAATAGTAGAAGACAACTCCTGTAGACTCCTCCTTGCGATAGCTTGGATGAACAAGAATGCCCATGCGCACTGTTTCTTGCGCGATGCCAGCCAACTCCCTAGCCTGGTAAGCCTCTGATTTCCACACAGAAGCCCACACATCGCGAACAGCCCCAGATACCGTGTCCACTGGGTTGCCATAGGTGTAGAACGCATGGTGACTCTCATAGAGCCCGGCACCGCTGAAATCATGGTTATCCTCCGCATTAGACGAACTACGAAAGCGCAGCTTCACACGACTCTCTTCCTGCGAATACTGCCCGCGCAGGCGTTCCTCCATCTGCTTACGAATGAGTCGCAGGAGCCGATCATCCAGCGGATGACGTTGGATCTGACGACGGATTTCCCACAAGGCCTTCTGCACATCATCGGCATCGCGAAGCTGAGTCAGTCTAGCAATCTCCCTATCCACCCCACAGTTGCGCACGTGGGCCTCATAATAATGGAACGGAACGGCAAATCCCGGGTAAATGTGTTCTTCCCTCTTGGTGCGATCCAAAGGCAGGCTACTGCGGAGAAAGGCATAGTTGGCTGCCTTTGCCCCTATCCGCTTATTAAGAGAACGCAGTTTCTCTGGTGTTCGCGATCCTTCTATCTCCACAAGTTCCGGCGTCTTCGTATCAAAGGCAAGCCGCTTACGGCTGCTGGAATCCTGCCTCTTTGGAAATTCCGTCACAGCCACTTCAGTGATCACCACTTTCTCCTCGGGCGCCTTGGTCGCTTCTAGCAAAACCGACTTTCCATCGTACTTGGAATAAACTTCCACAGCTCCAGGCACCTGCATGAGAGGAATCGGCGGGCGCTGACTCCGTGCGTAACCGTCATAGTGTGAGGCCTTCATAATCGAATCCTCGAGAATGATCGCTGCGAAAGACGCCTCATTCGGCATGTTCAATCCGCTCTTCAGCACCCACAAAGTTCTTGCTCCGTTCGACGAGTCTTCTTTGAGGTAAGCCGAAATCTCTCGCTGAGTGCGAAAGACCTTCAACTTACCGCGCGCCTTTCCTGCCAAGTGAATGTCTTTCGTCCCAGCAAGCACGGCTCGATGTTTCTGATAGAACTCGACTTGTAACTGGCCCAATACCTGCAGCGCACTCCTTCTCGCTTGCACTTCTAAATAATTCTCTGCCGCAGGAGTCAGGCTTACAAAAGCCCGAACCGCATCTCCAAACCCCTCATTCAGGCTCGCATGAGCCAGCCCATTCATGTAATTCAGAAAGCCGTGAAACGCATGAATCTTGGCCTCGTGTCCCGGACCAAAACGAACGGTCTCTCGCAGTTCTTTGTGTAGCGCTTTCCGCTCTTTCTTGCTGTAGAGCCCTTCCAAGAAGAGGAGATCCACCAGCTTCTGCGCCTGCACCTGGGGAGCCAACTTGTCCCGACCAGCGGCAAACAGACCGCCACCCGAGGCGACGATCTCATTGAGCTTCATGAGATGTGGCACCTCTTCCTCACTTCCACGTCGAGCATAATTAGAAGAATCACGCAACACACTCAAGTGGTCGCGTAACTCTAACCCAAGCGCCACAAAGGCGTCCCCTAACGCCGCTGGCTTCATCGATCGATGCCGTTTTCGAAGGGCTGGCAGGATCTCACTTTGAAACGTCCCAGGCTTCTCAAAGATGACTTCGTATGGAGGACGACCAGAGGGATCTTCCACCCGCTCACCATAGTAGGTTCGCAGGTCTCTCAAGAGGACATTCAGGGCGTAAAGCTCTTTGGCAAACTCATTCCGCATCTTAGATCCAAGCTCGGCAATCCGAGGCTCGCTCTCATAGCCATCGCCTAACGTGTCCACGAACTGCTTGAAGTCTTTCGGCACCTTGGACTTAGCTCTCGCCTTGCCCATCTTCGACGCCAACCGGTCGATGTAAGCTTGGACCTGCACAATGACATAGGGCGAAATGCGATGCGCCTCCTCACGAATCGGTGTAAACACCGGATCCATCCCGCCTCTCCCCTTCTCTCCTCCTAACAGGACAGCCACCAATCGCATGCGATTGATCAGCACATCAGAGTGCGATTGCCCAAAGGTCTCTACCAATCGCCTCCTCAAATAATAACTACTGTTCTTTCTCACCCCCCGCAGTACGTAAGCCTGAACGAGATGGTTGCAGTCATCAATATCGTGCTGCCGGTATGCAAGCTTCCGATCCTTCTTGATCAAGTCGTTCTGCACGATCAACGCGCTGAGATCAGCATCCTCACACCCACGCTCACTCAGCTTGTAGAGACTCCTCACCGGCTCGATCACGCGATCCGCAGTCCGCCTATTGCCAGCAATGACCTCAAGGGTCGATCTACTCCGTAGCGGCTGGGCTGAACGGCGTGATCTAGGCTGCTCCTGGACAACTTGCTCCTGATAACCGCGCATCAGATTCTTCGACGGCGACTTCGCCCTACGATCGCGGACATAGTTAAAAACCACCACCGCTACTAGTACAATAAACCAAACTCGGAAGATATGTTTCATGACCCAGCACAACGGCGGATTCCCGCAGTTCCCCTGACCACGATCAGCACGCCACCGACCATTCAACCCCGTTGCCAGAGGATTTCCAGGGAAATCTCCGACTTAGAATGGAATGCTAGGCCCCTCTCTCTGGGTGTGACCTGGATATAATGTGATAAAGAAAGGACTATCGGGAGCTTGTTTTCACGGATGTTCCATCAGTCCTGAAATCGTGATTTATGACGAAATACCAAATTGGGAGATATTTTGCCAGAATTCGCCCCACCGTTTTGTCGTC
>CALLLI010000240.1 GCA_938082635.1 uncultured Verrucomicrobiales bacterium | reverse complement strand
ACCAGATACTCGGGATCGATTGGAAAGGGGCCTGCCCAGCGGTGAAGTCGGAACTGAAAGGAGCGACGACTTTGTAGTGCCTTCGCGACGCAGGCCCTGGTTTTATAGGAGTGCCACGCCGGTAATAAGAAACTTGGGCTAAGCGGTTTCAGGGATGACGACAGGAGTGAGTGAGAAGATGGGATCGGATGGAATTAGTGAGTGCATGCCGAAGCCAAAGCTGACAGGATCATTTCATGAAGAACGCCTTTAACATTTTAGCCGCTACTTTCTTCGTTATCCTATCAATGGTCCAAACGTCGATTGCTGACGTTTACGAAATGCGAACTTACACCGCCAACGATGGGAAGCTGGCCGCCCTCAATGCCCGCTTTCGGGACCACACGGTGAAGCTCTTTGAGAAGCATGGCATGGAATCTGTCGGCTACTGGGTTCCGACCGATGGGGAGAAGTCTAAGAATACACTTATCTACGTTCTCAAACACAAGAGCCGTGAGGCGGCGAAAGCTTCCTTCAAAGCGTTCGGAGTAGATCCCGAATGGAAGAAGGTTGCCGAGGAATCCCAGAAGGACGGCAAGATACTAGCAAAGATGCCAGGATCTGTGTTCATGAGAGCAGCGGATTACTCACCCACTTGGGAGAATAGTGAGGGAGATGCAGACGATGTGTTTGAACTTCGCATCTACAAAGCGGCTGAGGGGAAGTTAGGCAAACTTGACGCCCGGTTTCGTGATCATACGATCAAGATCTTCGCGTCGCACAGCATGAAATCTGCCGCCTATTGGCATCCTACCGACGAGCCTGACTCGAAAGATACCCTGATCTACATCCTCAAGTACGATAGCCGTGAAGCGGCCAAGGCTTCTTGGAAAGCGTTCGGATCCGACCCCGCGTGGAAGAAAGCGGCCAAGGAATCGGGTGTTGGTCGATTGGCGAAATCGCCAGAATCGATCTACATGAAAGCAACTGACTACTCGGCCACTCGCTAGGGAGTCTCGCCAGAGATTGCTTCTTTTTCCATGAACTCTCCGGGTTCCTCCCAGCGGCTTGGTTCGATCGACGCCTTGCGCGGCTTCGACATGTTGATGATTGCTGGAGCTGGGAATTTCTTTGTCTTGTTAGGGGGCAAGACGGACTCAGTTCTGGTCAACATCGTTGCTGGGCAGTTCAAGCATCCGGCGTGGAATGGCTTTACCTTCTATGACTTCATCTTCCCGTTGTTTCTCTTCCTAGCAGGCGTTTCTCTAGCGTTCTCTCTCAATAGCACGGGGCATGGCGACCTGCCCAATTCCGCTCTCTATAAGAAAGCCTTCAAGCGAATGCTCATCCTGATGGGGCTAGGCATTCTCTTCAAGAACGCGTCCTTGCCACTCTTCGAACCCTCACAGATTCGTTTAGGCAGTGTGTTGGGACGAATCGGCTTTGCGGGTTTCGTCACGACCATCCTCTATCTCAATTTCAGCCCTCGTGGGCGCCTGGCTTGGGTGGTAGGGATCTTGTTGATCTACTACGCGGCGCTCTATCTTGTGCCCGTGCCAGGATACGGGGCAGGGGATCTTTCATTTGAAGGGAACTTGGTCGGGTGGTTTGATCGACAGTTTCTTCCTGGGAGGCTCCTTCAGAAGACTTACGATGAACTCGGCCTTCTGACACAGTTCCCTGCGCTTTGTCTCACTATGTTGGGCGCATTCGGTGGGGATGTCGTGCGTGGAAACGAAAGTGACGGGAAGAAGCTGAAGATGCTGGGCTTGTTAGGCCTAGGTGGTATCGCGCTGGGCTTGTTGTGGGCCTTGCATTTCCCAATCAACAAGCATTTGTGGACCAGCTCGTTCATCCTCGTGACGAGCGGTATGGCCTTCCTTGCCTTGGCGCTCTTCTACGGGCTCATCGACGTCTTGGGTTTCAAAAAATGGGGGTTCTTCTTTCGAGTCATCGGTGTGAATTCCCTAACAATTTATCTTCTGAACGGGTTCGTTGATTTCAAATACACCTCGGCGCGATTGTTTGGATGTCTCTATCGTCACGCGGCCGAGACTTGGCACGTTGTGTGGCAGTCGTCAGGCGCGCTGGCCCTTGTTTGGCTCGTTCTCTACTTCCTCTATCGACACAAGTTGTTTTTAAAGGTGTGAGCCATGATCGTGGCGCTCGATAAACTCACGGGGAGAGAACTCTGGCGCTCGGCCATGCCGAAGGAGCTTGGTGATCGAGGCAAGGACGGCGCGGGCTATTCATCCATCGTTATTTCAAGTGGCGGTGGCGTGAAACGGTATGTGCAATTGACAGGGAGGAGCTAATCGGCATTCGTGCGAGCGACGGAAAGTATCTTTGGCATTACAATGCGGTGGCTAATGACACTGCTAACATTTTCACGTCTGTTGTGTCGGGTGATCATGTGTTCTGTTCGACCGGCTATGGCACTGGGTCGTCCCTACTCAAGCTCTCGAAAGAAGGTGAATGCATCAAGACAGAGGAACAGTATTTCCTTAAATCACAGAAACTGCAGAATCACCATGGCGGCATGGTCCTCATTGATGGCCACATCTATTGCGGGCACAAACATAACGAAGGTTTTTCGGTTTATGTGAGGATGAGAGGCGGTGAGGTCGTGTTGGGAGGCAAGACCCGCGGCGAAGGCAAAGGCTCGGCTGCGGTTGTTGCTGCGGATGGCCATCTCATCTTTCGATATCAAAGCGGCAAAGTCGTGCTCATAGAAGCCACCGAGAAAGCTTACCGAATCAAGGGTTCCTTTGAACCCGCGTTTAAAGATCGTGAAAGCTGCACACATCCGGTGGTCGCTAACGGTCGATTCTACCTGCGTGAGCAGGATAAGCTTATGTGTTACGACTTGAGGAAATCCTGAGGATCTTAGCCATGGTTTCGCGCTAATTTATTAGCTTAAAATCCCGTGAATGGGATCAGCGAAGCGCTCCACAAGACGCACGGGACGGCCATCGATGTCCACTTCCATGCGTTACGCATCGAGGCCTAACTGATGCAGTATCGTGCTTTGAAGGTCGGCGATGTAGTGAGGTTTCTCAACCGCGCGGTAGCCTACTTCATCCGTGTTGCCATAGACAGTGCCACCTTTTACGCTACCTCCCGCTAGCCATGAAGTGAATCCTCTAGGATTGTGATCACGACTAATGGTGTTCTGCAACCAGGGCGTGCGGCCAAAGTCACTCGTCCATACCACGAGGGTAGAGTCTAACATGCCGCGCTGTTTGAGATCGCGAATGAGTCCGGCAATGGGTTTGTCTGTCTGTCGGCAAAGGGGTGCGTGAGAATTGATATCGCCGTGGGCGTCCCACTTGCCGTTGCCACCACCCCCGTGGTAAATTTGAATGAATCGCACACCACGTTCTGCTAAGCGCCTTGCGAGCAAGAGCTGCTTCCCAAAGTCATCGGTTTCCTTCTCATCGATTCCGTAAAGCTCTTTCACATGAACGGGTTTGTCTGAGAAGTCGACAGCTTCGGGCGCAGAGAGATGCATGCGCGCGGCCAACTCGTAGGCACGTAGACGTGCGGTTAGCGCACTTTCGGCTTTATACCGTTCACGGAAATTGCGATTCAACTTGGTTAGGGTATTCAAGTGTCGCGCTTGCTCCGCTGAACCGAGCGCAGCGTGAGGATGCAGGTTGGGAATCGGTGTGGGACCAGCTTGAAATGGCGTTGCCGAATACGCGGCGCCTAGATAGCCGCCTGTCAGTTGCACCGGCGAGGTCGCACGACCGATGTTGACGAAGGTGGGAAGATTGTGATTGGCCGTTCCCAGCGCGTAGTTGACCTAACTTCCCAACGAGGGGTGGTCTAACAGACGTCCTTGATGGCCGGTTGCTGACTCGATGGCGGCAGGGATGTGGTTGACCTCCTTGCAGAACATCGACCGAACCACAGCGATGTCATCGATGACGCCGCCAAGGTGGGGGAACCAATCGGAAACCGGAGTGCCGGACTGCCCATAACGGGTGAAGATTCGGTGACAGGGAATGACTGGCCGCTTCATCGACGCCTCATTGTGTGTGCCCAGCATGGGTGAGAATCAGAAGGGGTTCAAGTCCCCTGTGTGAAATCGAATGTATCATGAAATATCCGTTCAACGAAGTAGTGATCAGAAGCACTAGCCGAAGTCAACTGCGGAAGGGTGACCGACCGTG
>CALLLI010000239.1 GCA_938082635.1 uncultured Verrucomicrobiales bacterium | reverse complement strand
GGCGAGAGGCGCTTCCAATGGCGGATGGGATGTCGAGATGGTTCATGCCACCATCACATCGCATTTTCGAGGCACTTTGTCCAGTGAGAAAGCTAACCTGCTTTCAATCAGGCACTTACACGGCACTGACCAATGGCCCTGCACCGAAATCTGGCACACAAATTTTAAGCTTGCTAGCGACGGTGAGTCTCTAGGCATCAGTAATCCACAAGGCGAGGTCGTGTCCGCCATCGTACCATCCTATCCGAAGCTCGCTCGCGATTACTCTTACGGTTACGATGATGCCCGAAACGACTATCGGCTCTGGCGCACGCCTACCCCTGGGTCCGTCAATCGCGAAGACCCCAACCTCGGTCCCTCACTCTTCAATCCGAAAACCGCCTCCTTACTCGCCAAGGAAGGCGAGGCCTTCGTGCTCTCAATTCAAGTCTTTCCCAATGGAAGCACCATCAAATCCGTCAGGCTTGATCAACGTATCATGCACAAGGGGACGACAGGCATCCCTCTAAAAGACAATGGTGTCGCCCCTGATGAGACAGCCAATGATGGCCGCTACACCGGAGAGATTTCACCCAGCACCCTTTTCGGTAAACGCTTTGTCAGTGGTGACATGATACGCTGGGCCTTCCGAGCAAGTGATGCCAATGGACGTGAAACACGATTGCCAGAGTTCAGCAAAGGCGCGTCGACACAAGCAGAGTATTTCGGGACACTGGCCGCGTCCCCTAGCATCGACACGCCACTTCCCATCATGCATTGGTTCACCGCGGATCCCAATGCGGCAGCCAGCACAAGCGGCACGCGTGCGTCTGTCTTCTTCGATGGGAGATTCTATGACAACGTCTTTGTGAAACGCCGCGGTCAATCAGGCGCCATTTCCTGGCCGAAACCCAAGCTGAAATTCGACTTCAACCCACAAGATCACTTCCAAGTCGATCCCGATCGGCGTTTGGTCGAGGAGTTCAACCTTCAGGCTCACTTCAATGATGCCTCCTTCATGCGCGAGAACGTGGCGTTCGAGTTCTTCAATGAAATTGGCACGCCAGCATCCGCCACCCAGCATTGGCACGTGCGCCTAAATGGTCAATTCCACGGGCTCTTCTCGTATATCGAACAAGTCGATGAAGACTTCTTGCGCCAACAAGGGCTGGATCCTGGAGGCGCGCTCTACAAAGCCAATGGCTTTCCTTCCACACTGGCCAAAGGAGTAACCGAAGCGCTCTATCAGAAAGACACACGCAAAAATGAGCCTTACGATGATCTCATCGCCTTCGTGAACGGGATCAATAGCTCAGACCGATTCGATTACATCATGGATCACGTCAATCTCCCAGCCATGATCAATGAAATGGCCGGCCATTCGCTGATTCGCAATGCTGATCGCCTCACCAAGAACTATTACGTCTATCGCGACCCAACGACGGATCTTTGGCAACGCATTCCCTGGGACATGGATGGCGCCTTCAGCACGAGCAGCAGCCTGGCCAATGAGAACTACGCGAGTCCACTCTATGGCGACTCGCAGCACACCCAGGCACCCAATCAACTCATCTATCAAAACTTCCTGCTCGATGCCATCCTCGATCACAAGTTGACCCGGGAGATGTACCTGCGGCGGCTCCGCACGCTCATCGACACCTACCTCTCTGAAGACTACGCCTACTTTCACAACGCCATCGATCAACGCCTATCACTCGTGCAGCAAGATGCTCTGCGAGATGCCGAAAAATGGAAAACCGGAAACCTTGTCACAGGAACCAACGCCATTAAGGACTCTGCCCTCTCGCTTCGACGAGTCGAGTTATTGGAAACCTACGGCAAAGATCTGATCCCTGATTCACAATCTGCCGGGCTCAATCTCGAGATTGGCGAAGTCAACGCCAACCCAGAGGATCCCAAATCGGAGTATTTCCAAATCAGAAATCCTAACCGAGAAGCCATCGATCTCTCTGGATGGAGACTCGCCGGGGCCGTGACCTTTGACTTCCCATCGGGCACCGTGATTCCCAGAAAGGGCACGCTCTTCAGCCCTGACAATGGCATTCTACACCTCGTGAGAGACGTCCGCGCCTTCCGAGATAGATCCGAAAGCCCGCACGGAAACGAAGGCTGGTTCTTTGTCGGCCCTTACAATGGCAAACTGTCCTCCCGAGGGGAAACAATCCAGCTCTTCGATGCCAGTGACCAACTTGTCGTCAAACACCAATTTCCCGCGACTGCCATCAACTATGCGTCATGGGCCGCCACTCAGTTTCCTAACGAGGCGTTGTTAGACGAAACGATCAGCGGATGGGCAGCAGATCCCCATGAGCAAGGAGTGTCGAATCTACATCGCTACGCTTTCGGATCCGACCCGCAACTGTCCATCGAATCCGTAAACGTGATCACCTACCGCAGGACAAGTGGCACCTCTGACCTCGTTTTCAGCATCGAAACCTCGCAAGATCTGATCACTTGGACCACCGCAGAGGACGTCACCAACAGCCTCATCGAAACCACCAACGGATTCGACTACAAGCGCCTTTCATTCTCGTTATCACATGATCTTTTCGTTCGTGTGAGAGTCGAGCTATAGTGAGGTGATGCAGGTGCTGGCAACGCCAGAGCCACTGTCTCTTTCTTACTAGCATGAAAACCCCTAACGTTTCAACTAGGCAGGTAATCTTAAGGTTGCGTGAATCCCAGTGACTGCGGCAAGATACAAACGCTTGTTCGGAAGCCCCCTAGTAAGAACTTGTTATCGTGACGTGACCATGCGCGAACACTAACGCCAACATTACCTCCATGAATATCGAACGACGACACCGCGCCCTACCGCTCGCCTTAAACACCCTCTGCGTAATGGTTGGAGCTTCATCGGCACAAAGTAATCCCGATGATGACTTCATCACAGCGGGGGTCGAACGAGATGCTGCGAAGATCCGCGACATCCCGGATTCGTTCTTGTCAGGGCGACCACATCAGTGCGGGCTGCCTGCTAGATCGAAATCGGGAGCGAAAACACACATGGAAAGTTGAAATAATTCCGAGCTTCTCAAGGGCTGCCCAAACTCTCGCAAGCCGATGGTTTGAATATCGGACTCCCTACCAAATGCCTGAAACTAGGCGTGTCGTGGAGTTTGCAGCTGCCAAGGGTTCGCCTATGTTGAAAGCGGTTCTCATTCGTCGCTAATTTCCGCTGTTGTCCCTAATCATCCGAATGTCGCGTGTTCTGAGGGAATATCTTTTTGGCCCTCCGTCAAGTTTGCTGGATGGATTGCTGCCGGAATTTGAGCCAGGCATACTTGAGATTAGTGATTCCGCAAGCTCGGTGAACAACTCTCGAAACAAGATTGTTAAACGGGTGTGACCTGAACATCCGCGAAAACAAGTTCCCGATAGTCCTCTTTTTATCACATTATATTCAGGTCGCACCCTCACAAGATCACAGGGAATGTTAGAGTCTAACGTTGTTCATGGCCGTCGGTGTGAATTGTCCTGTTTCTGCATTTCCCAGAGGTCACTAGTAAAGTTGTCAAGAATCCTTGCAGTGATAAGTTCCATCTGGGTGTTCGTTTCGTGGCAGCCTTCACCATCGAGATGGTCGGGTGCGAGAAGGAGATCATTCGCCAAGGGTATGGGTGTGTGGTGCCGCCAGCCTGTGAGAGCCGAGGGCGACCATCACCGTAGCCATCACCGTAGCCAAGGGCGTGTAGCGCTTGACCCGCTCTTGGGATGCTTGATGTTGGGTGCCTATGGAGTCCCTGTCGAAATTTGTGGCGAGATCAATCACGGTGATGGGTTCCATCGGTGGTGTGGCTTGTGCACTGATTGCGAATAGCCCAGACGCGAGTTCACTTTGGCAAGGTCTTGCCGCCGTGGGCATTGGGTCTGCGATTGCAGGTGGCGTCAGCTGGTTCCGGGCGGACAAACGGTTGACGCGAGATCACAAGAAGCGGCGTGATCAGCGCATGATCGCAACGGCGAAGCGCAAACATGGTCGCGTGACCGATGTGGAACT
Organism: uncultured Verrucomicrobiales bacterium; assembly: GCA_938082635.1. Taxonomy (GTDB): domain Bacteria; phylum Verrucomicrobiota; class Verrucomicrobiia; order Verrucomicrobiales; family DEV007; genus JAACDM01. The sequence continues at coordinate 2,119 of CALLLI010000239.1, read as the reverse complement.
GGTCGCTGAGACGCGGTTCTCTCTGGAGGATTGTCGGGCCTTTCTCAAAGAGATGACGGAGAGCGGCTCGGCTGAAATGCACATTGGCAAGGAAGGTACGATGGTTTATCTCTTCCCTGGCTTCCTCTCCGATGAAGAGAAACGGAAAGCTCGGTCGACCGCTGACTGGATGCCTGAGGTTCGGGCTCCAAGAGAAACCAAGCCGTCTCCTCCGCCACGTGTTGAAGGCGAGGCTTCTTCCACGCCTACGCGGTCTCTCGAGATTGAATAGAACATAATTTCAATAACAGGGACGGCATTTCGTTTCTAGCATTGACTTATCATGGTTTTCTTGAGGTTCCATGATTTTAAAATCTGGTTTGGCTTTCAAGGCTCGGTGTCGTTGACTTTTTCATTGCGTCATCCAGAGCCGTTTTGCAGGATCCCTCTCAAGTCATCATCGATCGATTGGTGCAGCTCGATTGGTGATCTTAGACGATGCGATAGCGCCGACTTTTGGAGAAAGAGAGACTTGTCTCTCGCTAGCATTCAGGGAGAGGCTCTGCTCTTGTGAAGTAACCATAGATGAGCAAACGAAAGAAGCGTCGGAGGCCCAACAACGCTCAGAGCAAGAACCCATCTCAGAAGGGTCAGGTAGCAGGGCAGAAGTCTCCGCCGTCCCCTTCCCTCGCCGCTGAGGAAACGCCCTCGCCCATCCCTTCAGCAACAAGCTCTAACCAGAATGAAAGCACGATGGAAGCAGAGGAGGCTCTCGTTCTGAGGTCGGCTCTCGCTCTCGAGCCAGCATCGGCACCAGTGTTAGATGATTTCGATGAGAACTTGGAGCTTGATACTGAGGGGATCGATCTCTCGGATCCCCGAGACACTCGAGGGCAAGATTTCAACGTGGTTCCGCGCGCCGCTGAAGCGGAACGTGCTTCCCAGCTGGAAGATGAGAAGGCGGCTCTTATCGATCTAGCAGAGTTGGCCCCTGGCATTGAGATTCCTGAAACTCAAGAAGAGGAAGAGACTGGCGGTCTCGTTGATTTCCTCAAGACGCCAACGCAGCCAAAGGCGAGACGCGTGCAGTTCTTGCCTGAGGACAACATTGAAGAACCGCGCTATCTTCCGGATGATTTGCTTGCCGAAGAAGGTGCTAAGAACACCTCTGAGAAGCATTCCGAAGTTTGGGGAAAGGTCCATGCGGACACACCGCGCTTTAACAAATTCGATGAAACTGAGACGATCAAGGAAGAGCTGCGGGCCGTCCCCATGCTGGGCAAGACGATCATTTCGGAACAGTTGCGTCTCCGTCGACGCGGTTGGAAGTGGGTGGGCCTCTTTGGGATTGCGGGTGCTTTTGTCTGGGGCATCTACGCCGTGGACAAGGGCGTCAAGCACAGTGAGAAGGCAGGCAGCGCGGAGGTTTCTAAGGCGTCGTTAGGGCTCTACGAGCCTGCCGCAGTCCACAGCATTGACGAGTTGTTGGATCGCTATTTCTCGGCGAAGACGGTCACTGAGAGACTCCCTTACATTCGCGCCGCAATGCAGGTGCGACCGATCATGGAGGCTTACGAGCTAGAGAATGGTCCAGAGATCTACTCGGGATTTACTCGAGACACCGTGAAAGCACCGGCCCCCTATTTGGACACTGCCTTCTTCACGGTCGATGTGACTCTGGAACCTATTTACGAGAAACGGCGTCTGGTTATCGAGCGGCGCGATGACAATACCTATCTGCTCGATTGGGAGAACCTGGTGGGCTACCAGCACATGAGCAGGGATGCCTTCACGAAGGCACGGCCGACAGAGCCTCAGGCGTTTAGTGCCGTGGTGCTTCCGTCAGACTACTACAACATCCACTTTAGCAATCCGCGAGAATGGATGAGTTGGCGAATTCGTCACCCCGCCAAACCGGATCTGGATCTCTACGGATACACGCGCGTCGATAGCGACATGACTGACCAGTTTCTCCGGGAAACGAACACGCGATTGAATGCTCCTGACACAGGAACAGCAGTCACCCTGCGATTGGCTTATCCAGAAGGTGCCAACGATTTTCAGGCTTCCCAGGTTGAGATTGTAGAGATCATCAAGCGAGGCTGGATCACCACTTACGATTCGGACATGTGTCCGCCCC
>CALLLI010000238.1 GCA_938082635.1 uncultured Verrucomicrobiales bacterium | reverse complement strand
GGCCGACGCAGCCGATCCCGGCGGAGTTTTTCTCCGCTGCTTCTAGTGCCTTGGCTGAGATCGCTGACAGTTTTTCTCAGACGTTGGGCATGGTGGATGATGGTTTGCTCAAGCGCTACAGCGAGGCGACGCCAGAAATGTTGGCTTCGTGGGCGGAGCAAGCACATCGACTCCATGCCGATGCCACGGCGCTTCCGGAAGCGCCGCTTCAAGAAGAATGGTTGCTGACGACAAAGCAGGAGAAGTTAGGTCTGCCTATAGTCAATGCTCGTTTGGCGGCGTTGGAGGCGTGGCGAGATGCGCGTGGGGTGAAACGTCTCTTTCGCTTTCTCCGGAGCAGCGACGCACGTCAAGCGGTGGCGCCAATGGGTGTCGCGTTGACAGATGCTTCTGCGGATGATGCGGTGACTTACTATCGCGGGGTGCGCACGCGTCTTTCTCTGACGGGTGCCTTGCATTCTGTCAGTCACGAGGATTGGTTAGGCGACGACGCTTTGGTGAAGCATTGGAGATCGCGAGAGTTTCTTGCCTCGGCCTTTGAGGTGCTACAGCCTAACGATCCGGCATTCATGTGGCGCGAAGGTGTTTGTCAGGCCTGCCGAGAGGGACAAGAAGCGGTGGCGCAGCTGGTGCCTCGTCTTCAAGCGATGGCGGATCGGTTAGAGAGCGCTGGGGCATGGCTGGGCATCGCCACTGACTCGGGATTGTTCGCTGTGCCGAATTTAGCGAGTTGGGTTGAGCAAGCCTGCACAGCCAAGTTGTTTCAGCCTGCCTCTAAAGCGCTCTACGACCATCGTAGCGAGATCGACGATGTCGCCAGACTAGAGGAGGCATTTAACGGTCTGCCTTCAGCATTGGGAGTGGCGGTGCGAGAAGCGGCTGCGCGTGATTGGGATACGGAGAGAGCAGTGCCCGTGCTGGAATGCACGGCTTGTGATGAAGCGTTGCGATCGCGTTTGGCCGAGTCAGAGAGTTTGAGTTCATTGGATGGTGAACGGATCGATGCGGCCTTTGACTCAATGGCTGACCTCAGTGAGAGGAAGCAAGGGCTGGTGCGAAAGCTCGTTGCCTATGATTGGCGCGTGCGTCAACGCGAACGGCTCCTCGCTGGGACGGGCTCACGATTGAATCCGACAGGGGCAAGCTTGCGGCAGCGTCTCTTCGTTCGGGGGAAGAGGGCGCTGAAACTACGTCAGATGATCCTTGCGGGTGCGGACACGCCGTACGGCGACCCCCTGTTCGATGTCTGTCCTGTGTGGTTGGCCGGACCGGGAACGGTGGCGCAGATCTTGCCGCGCGAAGTGCTCTTTGATTCAGTGGTCTTTGATGAGGCCTCACAGTGTCGCCTTGAGGAAGCTCTGCCTGTGCTCTTGCGAGGGAGGCGGGTGGTGATTGCTGGAGACCCGCAGCAGCTGCCGCCGACACGCTTCTTCGAAGCTGCCGTGATGGAGTCTTCGGACACGAGTGCGGACTCTGTCGAAGAATTATTCGAGCAACGTCAGGCCGAAACAGAAGACTTGTTGTCCGCAGCACTCAATCTATCAGTCGAAGAGTCGTTTCTTGATGTCCACTACCGCTCGCGTCACGCATCACTCATTCAGTTTTCTAATGAGGCCTTTTATCATGGGCGTCTCCAGGCCATGCCGACGCATTCGCAACATCATGCCGCGAAGTTGCCCCTCGATTTGCGGCGAATCGATGGCGTCTATGAGGAGCGTAGCAATCTAGCAGAAGCGAAGGCTGCGGTAGAGCTTGTCGCTGAACTGTTAGAAGAGAAGCAGCCGGCATCGATTGGGATTGCTTGCTTCAACTTGGTCCAGCGAGATCTGATCGATGATCTACTCGACGCGCGGGCAGCGGAAGATCGGCATTTCGCGAATCGGTTAGCCTCGGCCCGAGTGCTTCACCGCGACGAGTCGTTTGAGGGGCTCTTCGTCAAGAACTTGGAGAATGTGCAGGGCGATGAGCGCGACGTCATGATCATTTCCACAACCTTCGGTCCCGATGAGGAAGGGAAGTTTCGGCGTCACTTCGGCGCTCTCAATCGAGAAGGTGGCGGCCGGCGCCTCAATGTGCTTGTCACGCGAGCGCGTGAACGCGTCATCGTGCTCACGTCAATTCCGCGAACGGAGTATGTCAGTATCCCGGCCCTGCCCGAGGGGAAGGCTCCGAATGGCCGCTACTACCTTTATGCTTACTTGGGCTTTGCTGAATCGTTGAAGGACCTCTGGGCTGAGAAGGATAAGGAAGCTTCCAAAGATGAACCTGCTTTTTTGAGAGTGGAGGAAACGAGAACGCCTTCGGCCACCGCGCAGGCGTTGGGCGAGACCCTCTTGGCGGCTCATGGCATAGGCAGCATCGTGCATTGGGGAAATGAAGGCTTCTTGCTGGACGCCGCGTTGCTGCATCCGGAGCGAGCCGGTGAGGTCACTGCGGGCGTGCTCACGGATTTCACTCGCTACCCTCGCACGAAGGATCCGGTTGCTTGGGACCTGTTTCGTTCTGCCATTCTTCAGGCCCAAGGCTGGAAACTGCGTCGTACGTGGAGCCCAGCTCTCTTCCGACGCCCGGATTGGGAGATCGAAGAAATCGCGAAAGCTTATGCGTTGGCACTTCGCGGGGATTCGGGGCTCTGAACTTGCGCTTTCCCGGTTTGGCGGTAGATCTTTCGATTCAAAACCAGCGTTGAGAAGCGCCTAGAATCATCATGAGTAGTCAATCCACTAAAGCCGAATCCACCAAAACCTCCGCGCTAGAGCGGGGCGAAGCCATGACCGGGGCTGAAATCCTTGTCAGCTGCATGGAACGGGAAGGGGTCGAACTCATCTTCGCCTACCCCGGAGGTGCAAGCATGCCGATTCACCAGGCGCTGTCAAAATCAGACCAGATTCGCACGGTGCTGCCTCGCCACGAGCAAGGCGGTTCCTTTGCGGCCGAAGGCTACGCTCGCGCGACGGGCAAAGTGGGCGTGTGCATGGCGACGTCCGGTCCTGGGGCGACGAACTTGGTGACGGCCATTGCGGACGCTTACCTCGACAGCACCCCGCTCGTGACGATCACGGGTCAGGTGCCACAGTCCATGATCGGTCGTGGTGCTTTCCAAGAAACCGATTTCTTTGGCATGACGCTTCCCGTGGTGAAGCACAGCTATCTCGTGACGGACATCAATGAGATTCCTCGCATTGTGAAAGAGGCGTTCTACATCGCGAACACAGGGCGTCCTGGTCCAGTCGTGATTGACATGCCGAAGGACGTGCAAGAAGCGCGGGCTCAGCCAGTGTATCCTAACGAAATCAACTTGCGCGGGTATGATCCCACGCGTGAGCTTGACGAGGTGGCTTTGAATGAAGTCATGGGTCTGATCAAGGAAGCTAAGCGTCCGATGATCTACTGTGGTGGTGGCATCATCTCTGCTGAAGCTGCCGGTGAGTTGAAAGAGTTTGTGGAACGCACGGGTATCCCTGTGGCTAGCACGATCATGGGCGTGGGTTCTTTCCCAGAAAGCCACGATTTCTCGCTGAAATGGTTAGGAATGCACGGCACGGTTTACGCGAACAATGCGGTCAATGAGGCGGATCTCTTGCTTGCTCTTGGCGTGCGTTTTGATGATCGCGTGACTGGTAAAGTGTCAGAATTCGCCAAGCATGGGACGATTGTTCATATCGACATCGACAACTCTGAGATCAACAAGAACAAGGACGTGAAGTTGCCTATCCTGGCCAACATCAAGGAAGCCTTGGCGCGTCTTAATGAACTGCTAGAGAAAGGCGGCTCAAAGGCGCGTGTTTCTGGTCACGATCAATTCCCGGACTGGTATGAGAAGATCGCCATGTGGAAGAAAGACTTCCCCCTCGGCTACCAGGATCCTGATCCTAAGCTCATTCCTCCTCAGTATCCCATCGAGCAGCTTTATGATCTGACCAAGGGCGACCTCATCGTGACCACGGGAGTGGGCCAGCACCAGATGTGGGCTGGCCAATACTATCACTTCGATCACCCTCGTCGTTTCATCACCTCGGCCGGTCTCGGTTCGATGGGTTACGGCTATCCGGCGGCTCTCGGAGCGAAGCTCGCCTTCCCGGACATGCAAGTGGTCGATATCGATGGTGACGGTTCGTTCCTCATGAACATCCAAGAGTTGGCCACCGCGAAGGTGGAGAAGATCGCTGCCAAAGCGATCATTCTGAACAACCAGCATCTTGGCATGGTTGTTCAGTGGGAAGATCTCAAGTACGAGGGCAACCGCGCAAACACTTACCTTGGTGACCCGAATGCGCCCGAGGACGACATCTATCCTGACTACGTGACCATGTGCGCTGGCTTTGGCGTGACCTGTGAGCGCGTGACGGAGCGCGAGGGAGTTCGTCCAGCCATCGAGCGCATGTTAGCGTCTGACGAAGCCTACGTGCTCGATATCATGGTGCCTTACACGGAACACGTGTTGCCGATGATTCCAGGTGGCATGTCTTACAAAGACATCATCACAGAGCGTATCGCCGAGAACTTCAAGGGCAACGTCCCTTCAGCGCTTTAGTGTAATGTAGCATGGGCTTCCAGCCCGTGATCCTGGCAGGATGCCGGGGTTACATTATGTTTGCTTTGATAGTCGGATGAAGATCGCCATCCTCAGTGACAGCCATGATCGCGTGGATCATCTGGAGCGTGTGTTGGCTTCGGTGAAGGATTCCGGTGCGGTGCACTTGTGTTTCCTTGGGGACTTCTGCGCGCCGTTTAGCTTGGCGGCCTTGGCGGAGGGTTTCAGTGGACCTATCGATGCGGTCTTCGGCAACAACGACGGCGATGTCTTTCTTCTCATGCAGGTGGCGAGCAAGTTCGCTCACGTGACGTTCCATCATCCGCTGGCCGAGCTTGAGATCGATGGTCTGAAGATCGCGCTCCAACACTATCCTGAGTTGGGGCAGCGGCTAGCTGAAAGCGGCGCTTACGATGCTGTCTTCACCGGACATGATCATCAACGCTATCAAGAACAGATCGGCGAGACGCTTTGGGCGAATCCTGGCGAAATCATGGGCCGCTTTGGCACCGTGAGCTACGGCTTGTTTGAAACAGAGGCACGTGTGTTTGAACACGTGATCGTTTAGCCAAAGACGGCTTACGGTGAACTGCTAGGTAGGATGGCCATTCTTGGCTGTCCACAATGTGGCGAATCAGCTAGTTGGCTGGATCAAAACAAACGGTGAAACAATGCGGCATTCAAATGTCGCTTTAGTGGATTCCCAGTAGGCGCCGTGAGGTGCAGAGGGTTTCACAAGGTCACCGGACTTGAGCCAAGCGGCGACTTGCGTCTGATCGTCGTCCGCGAAGGCTTTGGAGGTTTTTGTGAGATCGAGGGATTTGTCTACGTAGATCAGTGCGCCGCTTTCCAAATGAGCCTTGAGATCCTCCCAGGAGGCTTTGCCGGCATACTTGGCGAGTTTCTCGGCGATCGTGGAAGCGTCGTCCCCGATCATCTGGTAGCTCATCGATTCGGGAGGATTGCTAGGCTCCTGGCTCATGTGTCTATCTTTGGGTGTCTCTATTAAAAAAGCAAACCCGCGCGGCCAGAAGGCCACGCGGGTTTGAAAAGCTTGTCTCCGCCAGAGTCGACTCCGGCTTTGCTAAGCGGGACGGGCTACTACATTGCCATGTCCTTGAGGCGCTTTAGAGGGCGAGCCTTCACCGCGATGGATGCAGGCTTGGCCTTGAAAGTAGTTTCTTCTTTCGTGAAGGGGTTGATGCCTTTGCGTTCTTTTGTAGCTGGCTTCTTCACGGTGGTGATCTTAAGGAGGCCTGGGAGAACAAACTCGCCCACGGAACGCTTCTTAATGTGAAGCTCGATGACGTCAGTCAGGGAGTCGAGAACTGCTGACACTTGCTTGCGAGTGAGCTCTGTGTCTTCAGCAACGGAGTCCAAGATTTGAGTCTTGGTATACTTGTCTTTGATGGTAGATGGTTTTTTAGCCACGATGTATGAATTGGTTTACGTAATGGAAAGCGGGTCTCTCATGCCTAAGCTTCGGCAGTTCAACAAGCTCTTTTTTCCGAAACCCCTACTTTTTAGGCGATTACGGGGCTTTCCACTCCGTTAGGAAGCTGGACGAGGTCACTTTTCAAAGTTAGAAGGCTTCCCATGCCAGCTTCAATTCTTGTCACTAATCAGGCTCCGAGGGAACAGTTTCCTGCGTTGAAGAACGTTTCGCTGCCGTGGATCTTTGCCTCAGATTCGCTAGCGCTCATGTCACGCGCAGAGGTGTTGGTCCATGCTCAGGAGGCTGTCGCCATCATCAATCAAGGGGAGCTACGCGTTGATGAGGAGTTGTTAGAGAATGCGCCTAATCTCAAGGTGGTGGCGAATGTCGCCATCGGCACAGACAACTTTGATCTTTCTGCGATGGCAGCTCGCGAGGTGTGGGCGACAAATGCCCCCGACGCGTTTACTGAGTCGACTGCGGATGCCGCCTTAGCACTACTGCTAGATGTGACCAGGCGTGTTTCGGAGAGCGATCGCTATCTGAGGACGGGGGCTTGGGCGTCTGAAGGCATGCGTCCCGCGCTCTGGGAAGGGCCCTTGCTTTCTGGAAAAACGATTGGCCTCATCGGTTACGGGAGGATTGGTCAGGCCGTCGCTCAGCGGGTGCGGGCGTTTGGGATGCGCGTGCTTTACAATAGGAGTCAGGTTGTGGCGGATGATCCTAACTACCGCTCTCTCGATGAGCTTTTGCCCGAGGTGGATGTCCTGAGTTTGCACATTCCGCTAACGCCATCTACGAGGCATTTGATAGATGCCCAACGCCTTGGTGCGATGAAGTGCGGTGGTTATTTGATCAATGTGGCAAGGGGGAAGGTCATTGATGAAGCAGCGCTGGTTGCAGCCTTACAGAGTGGTCAACTTGCGGGAGTGGGGCTCGATGTGTTTGAAGAAGAGCCCGTCATTCATCCCGAGCTGCTAACCCTGCCAAACGCCGTCCTGACGCCTCATCTGGGTGGTGCGGCTCGTGAAGCTCGGCAATCGGCGCGGCGAATGGCCGCCGAGAATGTGGCGCGAGTCTTGGCTGGCGAACCCCCATTGACACCTGTAGTTTAGGTTCTGGGTTTACAAACATGAGCGTTAAAACTATATCTATTAAGATGTCGTTCTCTCGTTTCATAGGTCTCTTCTTGGTGCCCCTGGCCCTCTCGCTGTCCCCGGCGAGTGCTCAGGTCACTGAGGCCTTGGAGCTGTCGACGCCTAACGACACGTTGACGATTAGCTCAAGTAAGCAATTTCGCGTCTTCAGCAAAGACCGCGCGATTCGCAATACTTTCGCTTCCTTTGCCGAGCGGCAGAAGGATCAACTGCTGAATCTGCTAAGCGTGGACGATACTTGGCATGCTAAGATCATCTTGAGAGTCTCCGGGAAACTAACCGATCCGCCAGTGCCGAAGCCGGTTCGTTGGCGGGTGAATTTGTCTAAGGAGCAGGGGTATAAAGAACTGGAGATTCGGGTCCGGTTAGGTTCGTCATTCAGCCGTGAGGAAATGAATGCGACTCTCTTGCATGTGCTTATGTATGAGATCGCGTTGCGAGACATCGAGGTCAAGGTGACCCAGACGCTGATTCCCCGCTGGGTGCGTATCGGCTTGCCGCGTGCTCTGGAGTTGCGACGCACTGGTCGTCAGAGCAGTTTTTTTAGAACGATGTTCAGGCTTAATCTCGTGACGCCTGCGGCAGAGATTCTATCGGCTGAAGATGAAGGCACCGACTCCGTTGCTCGGACAGTGTATGAGGCATCTGCTGCAGGGTTTGTGCTGATGTTACTCGATCAGAAAGATGGCGCGTTAAGCTTTGGAAAGCTTCTCCATGCGTACGGTGGTGCCCATGGAAAGAAGGGTCACAACTTGCTCGCGCGTTTCTATCCATCACTCATCGGGCCAGCGGATCGGCTGGAGCAAACGTGGATTCTCTACTGCGCGAAACTCAGTGAACCCCAAGCGACGGAATTCCTAACACCAGTCGACACCGAGGAGCGGCTCGTAGACGCGATCAAAGTGAAGTTTCTGGAGTTTGTGCCAGAGGCGTCTGAGAGTGAAGAGGTGGCTCCTAAGAAGGGGCGTTTCCTTGGCGGTCTCTTCAAGGCCAAGTCTGATTTTGAGGGGGATGCCGAGAAGGTGAAGAGCGTGCCGTCTGAGAAAGAGGCGACTCGTCTCTTCGAGGGGACGTTGTTTGATTACGAGCGTTTCTTGGCTCGTGAGGATCGCGCCGAAATCCTCGCCCCTGTGCAGAGGCGGTTGCTGGAGTTGGATATCCGGTCCTTTCCTCTGCACCGTCCGCTGATCAAAGGATACCACCACATTGTGGTGGACTTGATGTCTGGAAAACCTGACAAGGCCACCCAGCGGTTGACCGAGCTCCAGAAGGAACGGGAGAGCCTCGCAGCCTTGATGGCTAACGTGGATGCTTATATCGATGCGGCTGAAGCGGATCGGAAACGAGGGTTAAGCGGCGTGTTCGACAATTTCATGGAAGGTAGCAAGGCCATTCGAAACCAGAAGATGCCCGCAAGTGATCCCATTTCCCGCTACCTTGACGAAGCGGAGGAGGCTCTGAAGTAGGTTAGCGGCTTTTGTGACATGGCACAGCCTATCCACCGGAAAACGAGCCAATTGACCTTGCAGGAGCACGCCCTGCTGCTACTTCTTCTCGCGCTCCTTGTTGTGGGCTCGATTGCTCGCTATCAGCGATATCATCCCACAGAAGGGCCCGTTAAATCTACCCCTACGACGTCATCGCCCTAACCGGAACCGGATCGCTCCCATGCAGAAGAAGATTGACTTCGACCAAGCCATCAGCCGTTTGGTGGAACAGGACAAGCGCTACACCACTGGGGCTTACCATTTCATGCGAGACGCCCTCGACCAAACGCTCCGGCAGGTACGCGAGGGCGGTGAGATCGAAGATCGCCACGTCAGCGGGAAAGAACTCGTTGAAGGCATACGAGCCTACTCGCTGAAAGAATTCGGGCCCATGGTCATGACCGTCTTCGATGAGTGGGGGATCGGTTCTTGTGCGGACTTTGGCGAAATTGTCTTCAATTTGATCGAGGCACGCGTCTTTGGGAAAACTGATGAAGACACACGAGCCGACTTTGTCGGACACTATGATTTCGAAGAAGCTTTCGTGAAACCCTTCCTACCCACGGGGGCGGCGGGTGGTGGTCAAAGCTAGGTCGCGCTAAGAAGCTCTCGCCGTCACGCGAGGCTCTTCTTGTTGCACGGCTTGGGGATCCATGGCGAGGACATCGTAGAAGCCTTGCTCGTCTTGACCCCGTCCCACGCGAGTGAATCCCAGCGTTCCCAACAAACGTGTGGATGCCGCGTGCTTGCTGTCGACAGTTGCTAACACACGCCGAAGTCCATACCGGCGGACGCTCTCATCCAAGGCTGCACGACCGACTTCAGTGGCCAAATCTCGCCCCCAGTGCTCTGGCCTGATTAAGATGCCCCACTCCATCTCGTCCTTGCGATCCTCCCAAGGTATCAGAAAGACGTGGCCGAGATACTCGTTCGACTTTCGATCGAAGACGGCCAAACGGACACCCTGACAAGGATCAGTTTCTGCTAGCGTCTCTTCGAACATCTCGTGCGCTTCACCAATAGTCAGCGGGCCGTTGAGATGCTCGCGCGCGACGGGATCGGCATTGATCCGCACGAAGGCCTCGCGGTCATCGTCGTCGTAGTCGCGAAGGTAGCAGCGCTTGGTTAGGAGATTCCACATAGAGAAGAAGGCAGACAATCTATACGCGCGAAATTTGCGCTTTCTTCCTAAAAAAACGCCGCGCTGGGAATCGAAATCCCAGCGCGGCGTCGAAAGCTTGCTAAAGGCTTACTTCGCGTTGTAAGCCTTCTCAAAGGCAGCCAAGGTTGTCTTCAGCGCTGCTGTCGTCGCCACGTCGGCGTTCTGTTTGCTCTTCATGGCACCGACGAGGAGTTTGTGCAGGAGGGTCAAATGAACGGCCACAGTAGCTTCGCCGCTCGCATCTTTCGCGGGCTTGATGCGTTGCTGTAGAAAGTACTTCGTCACGATCTCAGCAAGGTCATCGGCATGGTGCTCTTTGTTGGCCACCCAGCGCACCAGTTGATTCTGTTCTTGAGGCGTGAGCTTCTCCTTGGCGGAAAGCGCCGTGATCTCATTGATGCTCTTCTCAATCGTCGTGATGTGCTCAGCAAGTGCCTTAAAGCGTGCGGCGTCGTCATAGATCCCACAAGGAATCTGACAATGAGCGAAAGCTGCGGAGGTAAAAGTCGCGGTGATGGCGAATGAACAGAGGATGGATCGAAGATTCATGGTTATTGAATCGTATGCAGGCCACGCGCCAAGCCAAGTGAAATAACCGCACGGGGTTCTAAGTGTTAATATCTCAACACTTATGGGAACGGATCACCTCAGCTCACGCGAACGCCAGATCATGGATGCCTTGCTCATCCTGGGCGAAGCCACTGCTCGTGAGATCCAGGAGGTGCTGCCGGCCCCCCTGGCCAATGCCACCGTCCGCACGATACTGCGCATTTTAGAGACGAAGGGGGGAGGTCCAGCACCACGAAGATGGGCGGCGCTTCGTCTATCGTCCCGCGAGATCACGGAAGTCGATGGCGAGCACCGCCATGAAACGCATGGTCGATGTCTTCTACCAAGGGTCCGTCACGCAAACAGTCAGCGGGCTCTTACAAATGCGCGATACGAAGATGAGTGACGAGGAGAGGGATGAACTCTCCGTATTATTGAACGATGCCCGCCAACGCCAATCTAAGAAACGATGAAAGAAGAACTTGCTTGGTTTCTCTGTCAGGGGCTGGCCGTATTGCTCGTCGCCTTTCTCCTCAGCATCTGTTTGCGGCGAAAGACCTCGGAGTTCCTGCACCGGTTCCGGTGCGAAGTCTGGCTGGTGCTAGCCATTGGCCACGCTGGTCCTGCCGAAATGGTCTGTTCGTCAGCCAGTTGTTAGAGAGGTCGTCGCTTCGCCAATGGTTGAGATGGCGCCGCTTCCTGTGAGTGCCGCAGTACCGCTATCTTTTGAGGTGCCTCTAGAGATCGTAGCGCCCAAGCCATCACGCAGCCAGATCCTTGTGCAGGTTTGGGTAATCGTGGCCTGCCTGCTCCTTCTACGTCTGAGCGTCGCCAGATCCTCTTACATCGTCTGAATCGCGGTAGCCGCGAAGCCCCGTTGAATTGGCAGACGTCTCTATCAACGTTGTCTATGGCTTGCCTACGCATGTCTTCTCGAGTTCGTGTCCCCATGACTTGGGGACTCTTCTGTCCGGTCATCATGATCCCGGTAGAGTATGAGAATCACTCTGAAACAGAGAGCGCCTTTGTCCTCCAGCACGAGTGCCAACACCTTGCCCAGAATGACACGCGCTGGCTCGCACCCGCTCAAGTCGTACTCTGCTTGCATTGGATGAATCCGTTCCCTGGCTCGCCATGAAACGCTTGCGGCTCGCTCAGGAGAAGTCCTGTGATGAAGCCGTCATCCAGTCTAAGGATGCAGCCATTTCTTACGCAGACTTCCTATTGCGGGCGGCGAAGCACACACGTCAATCGCTCTTCCGTCCACTGGCTCTCGCTGTCGTGCTTCTTCGCCAGAGCGCCTTGAAACAACGCTTCACCAACATCCTCATACCGACCATGAAAATGAAACCATCGAAACGTCTCAGTGCTAGCCTTGTCACCCTCGTGTCAGTTGTTTGTCTCACACTTGCCACGCTTGGTTGGCGCACGCCGAGCTTTGCTCACGAAGTATCTGATCCAGACTTGGAGCAGAAGCTCGAAGATGAAGTGCTCGAATTAGTTGAGCTGAAGTCGGTGCGTGTCAAAGAGGCCATCGACTATCTAAAAGGGCCACTATTCAATACTCGACGTGAACATTGTGCTTCTGCGTGGAGCGCAGCCAGCGCAGGAGAACGGTCACAAACAGCATTTCATGCTCGAGCACATGATCGAAGAGCAAAAGGAGGTTGCTGATGAAGCACGCCTCAAGATGCTCGATATCATGGAGCGTTATCGGATTGTTTCTTCAGGATTGGATATCGCTTCTATGCACTTGAAGCAAAGTGAGGAGAACACGCTGGCAAAGGAAATGGCGATAGCGACGGTGAAGACGCGTATCGAGAAATTGTCAGGTTTGGGCGTCGACGGGCTGATTCGATTCAGCGGTGACGAATTGCCTTCCAATCCGTTTCTCGATTCAGCGGTGAACGACTATTTAGAAGCGAACGGGGATCAGGAGGCTGTAAAGCGTAGTCGTGAAGCCATCGAAGAAGAAGTAAAGGCAGTGCGAACTTTTCTTAAGACGAAGCTCGATATGGCTGAGCGCGAACTCGCTCTAGCGAAAGCTATTCGGGAGCACAAGCAAGACTCACTGATGGATAAGAGGAGGAAGATGGCGGAGTATGACAGTTCTCGTCGTGACTACACTGCCGCGCGTCATGATTTGTGAATCGGGAAGAATTGGAAATTGAGACTCATTAAGCTGGTGAGTTCCGTTTTGAGAGGACCGGACAGATCATCGAGGCATTTGTCGATCGCGTCGCAGAATGCTTTGAAGTCGGGATAGTATCGATTGGTCAAGCACCGGCGTTTGGTCAGCTTCCACAACCGTTCGATCAAATTTAGGTTGGGGCTATAGGATGGCAGAAAGACGAGCTCCAGTCCCAATTCCCGCGCGTGGTCCCTCACAAAGTAGCAGCGTTGATAACTCGCATTGTCCATCACGAGGCTAACTTCAGTGTCAGGGTACTTCTTGCGAATCTTATCCAGCAACTCGACGACTCTCAGAGAGTTGATATTCTCCGTTGTGCGGATGCTGATGAGTTCCTGAGAATGGCTATCGATGGCTCCTAGAATATTGTAGCGTTGCCGACCTGGCGGGGTTTTCACCAGGACTCTGGCAAAGGACCAGATCATGCCCAGGAAGGCTCCCATCACAAAATAAGCGGCATCGACAAAGAAGATCTTGCGCTCGCCACGGCCCGCTTCTTCAAGCTTGGGGAGCAGGGTGGTGCTGTAAAATTCAAACTGGAGTTGAGGATTGGCCTTTCCGGGAATGGAGCAAGCCTTGCGAACTTTCATCCCCAAGCCCTTCATGAATCGGCGCGCCTGGCTTTCACTCAGGCGGATCCCGGTGAGTGATTCGATGCGGGCGACAGCTTGCTTAGCATCAGCTACCGGAGCCGCTTTGAAGGAGCATTTCAAACATTCGAGAAATGGCTCCAACGAACTGCTAGGGCGATAGTACCGATCTTCGAGAGTGCTGGCGAGCCCGCCTCCAGAATACTCTTTGAGATGG
>CALLLI010000237.1 GCA_938082635.1 uncultured Verrucomicrobiales bacterium | reverse complement strand
TCGGCCGATCAACCCTTCATCGGTAACAGCGTCCAAAAGCCGGTCCCGAAGAACTTCGGCGATGCCCCGGCCGGAAATAGTGACCTCCGTCGCCAAGCGGGAAACTGATCTCGCCGCGCTCAAGTCCGACAGACTGCTAGTGCATATTCGAGACCGTTGATGATTCCGTCGCCATCGTCGTCTTCTTGAAAGGCTCCGATGCCTTGTACGCTGGCCCAGGTGCCGTAGTTGTCAGGTTCGACTTTGTCAGTGCCCGGGGTTGGCGCGGCTGCTAGCCAATTAGCGATGTCGTTGCCGTAGCCTGATTCATCGATCCGCGTGAGTGATAGGCCATTGCCATCGGCCTCTGGCGGCCAGAGATCGCTGTCGCCGTAGGTCACGCGGTCTACGCGAATCCATTGCCTAACCCCAAGCTCGTCGACATCGCCGGGGCGAGAGAGTTCAACGCGTTCTCCGCCGTTGCTCAGGCCGGAGTCTAGCCATGGGAGGATGGTTGTGGATTGTGGAGTGTTCGGGAAACGTGCACGGAAAGCGGCTTCATTTCGGACGATGAGGAGGCGTGCTCCTGTTACTAGAGTGACAGGCTCAGCTTTCGGGAAGTCGAAGACGACGCCATCTGTGAAGCGCCAGGCTGCCGCTTTGTCAGGATCGAAGAGCGTGACGGCTTCAGCGCTGATGTTGGTGAGTTCGAGATACTCGGCATCCCCATCTTCACTGGGACGATACATGGTTTCACTGATGATGATGGGCCCGACGACTGGAGCGCTGTTAGGCAAGCCTGGGGTGGGCCCGTTCATGGCGATAAAGTTGTAGGTCTGGGTGCTCTTGAGATAGCCGCCCTTGCTGACGCCAGTCCGAGAAGGACCGAAGGATTCCTCTTCTAAGTAGTCTAGCAAGACATCGTCGCCGGGGCCGAAGAGGTAGACGGTTTCGCCGTTTTCATTCAGCGCGAAGGGCGTATGTTTGCCGGGATCATCACTTGCTTCGCCAAAGGTTTCGTTCTCGTAGAAGACGATGTAGCCATTCGCCGGAATCTCCGTGCCGTCTGCAATTTTATACTTACGGAGATCGGATTTGGCGTCGCTGAGAAACCAGCCGCTGATATCGAAGGGATTGCCGCTGGTATTGCGCAGCTCGATCCAGTCTGGGGTGCCTTCCTCGGAATGACTGAGAACCTCATTGATCACGACCACGTTTGGCGCGTGAAATGGATAATCGTTAGGATCATAGGCGTAGCTTGCCCCGAGATCGGCATGAGGAGAGGGGCCATTGATCGAGAAATCGTAGATGCCTGGATCAGTAAACTCGGGATCTCCCAGTCGATTGTTACTGCCAAACAGCGGTAATGTATCTGAAAGTGAGTCCGTTACGATTAACGAGGATAGGGAATCCACGGTTACCGGGGCGTCTTTGGAATGTGAGAAGACGGTGTTCGTGACTTCAGCAATGCCACCTCCAGCACCGAGGTTTTTCTCGAAGACCGCGACGCCGATATCGCATTGGGCAAAGGTATTGTGATCGATCCACGCCGTGGAACCGGTGTCCTTGATACCGATACCTTGCAAGCATCCGACGATCAGATTGTGCTCGATCCGGACGGTGGATCCTTGGCCGACCGAAATGCCTTTGTCCGAGTTGTTGAAGATGCGGTTTCCTGTCACCAGCAGATCGACACAGCCTTCTCCGACGTCGATGCCGTCACTGTTAGGGCCTCGGAAGGCGTAGATGCGATTGTTGCGATTGTTGCGATTGTTGCGGATGATGCCATTGGTAACATCGTCGAAATCGATGGCGTCGGTATCACGTTCGACATTTCCCGGGAAGGTGCAATCTTCGACCAAGCCTTCGCCGTGCTTCACATTGATGCCATCACCGGAGTGAGGCGTATGAATGCGGCTGGTGCGAAGGGAAACATTGGATTCCCAGGCAAAGATCGGAATCAATCCCTCGTCAATGTCCAGGTGGTCCATCTCGACTTCTGATCGCACGATAAAAATAGTCCCACGTTCGAGTAATGGTTGACTTCCAAGGGACCCCCCTCGCATGACGACGTGGCTCAATTGGCTGACATCGTCTCCATCAACGATAGCGATCGAGCCCCAACGCTCAGAGGGGAGGCGCGACTCGACGCTGATGGGATTGAATTCGGTGCCTAACATTGCTAGGCGACCAGACACCCTCAGGTCTCCGAGTGGAGGCATGCGCAACGTCACGCCCTTGGGGATGGTAAGCGTCACACCTGCAGGGACTACGATATGGCTGTTGTCTGTGTAGACTGTATCGGCGAGGAGCGTGAGGTCGCTTTCAATGATGGGGGGGAGAACGGTCTCGTTTGTCTGGCGAAAGGTGGCTGTGAGTGCCCGTGTTGCGTCGGTGGAAACGTTAACGCGTGTCGTGGTTTCGCCAGTGCTCCACTCAACGAATTCATAGCCTGGCGCGGCTCTGGCGACGGCTTCAGATGGTAGACCTTCTAACAGTTCAATCGTTGAATCATAGTTGGGCAATAAGGGCACGCCGTTGAGGTGGACTTGCCCACCTGTCGTAGGTGCTATTTGGAACGTCACGGCGACCGTGCCGGGCAGGTCGAAGTTACTTTGAAAGTCTGAATAAACCTCAGGTGCGCGTTCCCTAGCGAATTTATTGATTTCGTCTAACTATTCCTGACGATCTTCAAGGGAAGGAATGCCGTCGTCATCCAGCCAGCGCTCAATGTGCCTCGATACTTCGGAGAGGACTTCAGTATTGGCTTCGTCGACGATGTCGGCAATGCGATCAGGGTGGAAGGTGCTGCTGAGATGCGTGGCGTAGCGTTGTGCTAGCCTGGTTTTGAAGGTGACATTGGCCATGAGATCGCCAAAGAGGCCGAAGTCCTTTTTGAAATTATCTAGCAACGAGGACGTCTGGTTCGAAGTGCTCAAGCCGCGATCAAGATCGGGCACGATCCAGCGCCACTTGGCACCTTCCTTGCGCTCGCGCCAGAACTCCCGGTTGTGTCGCCAGCTACTATTGTAGACGAAGTCGATGAAGCTATCCATGTCCATTCGCGATTCCATGAAGGCGTAGTGCAATGGATCGTTGAGATCGTTTGCGGCGGCATAGGCTTCCAGGGCGAGGTATTCGTCGGTGAAGCCTTCCTTCACACCCAAGGTGACCGCGCCACTCGTGATGTGGCCATATTCCAGATGGTCATAGTTGTCAGGATCAACCTGATGGCTTGAGGCAAAGTAGTCCGGATCTAACGAAGATCGAAAATTGTGAATGTACCAGTAGCGGCCGTTAATATAGACCACCACGGGCTGGTAGTCCTCCACGTCATTGGCCATCTGCCCACGCATGATCCGCGGCGTGATCGCATCGCGAAGCATGGCATCATCCCAATTGTCGCCACCGTTGCGTAGCCCAAAGCGGCTGAAACTGGCGAGTCGCTGATCAGGGAAGAGCTGATAGGCAATCGCGTCATCGCCGTACTTGCCGCGCAAGGAGATGTTCAGTGGCTTCTGGGCAAATCGCCAGATGTTCTCTCCTCCGATCTTGGCTCCGGCATTCACTTGAAACGGCAACTCTTGGTTGGGCTCGTAGTATGCGAGATTCAGGGGCGCCTCGCGTCCCTTGTGCACGTTCTCATAGACACCAAGCGTCTCTCCAAAGAAGATCTCAGGATCAATCGCGACCGAGATGATCGGAATTTCATGACCTGGTACATTCATGAAATAGGACTGGGTTGTGATGGCTCCAGGACCTTTCTCGGGAGCAAATGCGCGGGCGCGGATAACTGTAGTGGTGTTGATAGTGACCGGGCCTTCTACCTGCGGAGACTGAGGGCTGGGCCAAGAGCCATCCGTTGTGTAGTGAATCACGGCGGTCGCGTCTTCCGTTATGAGGTGAATAGTTTGGTCGGCGGTGTAGAAGCCTCCCGAGATATCGACGTTGACAACACTGGTAGTGACGGTGTCAGTCGAGTGGGAAGCCGAGTTTGCGCTCCCTGGTGTTGGCTCGCCAAAGAAGGCCCATTGGTCTTCGGCATCCCGCCCATAGGACACATCGGATGTTTGTAGATCGAAGTTCACCTGATCGATCCCTTCGTAGCTTTCGGGAGCGCGATTGGCTGTGAACTCGAGGTCAAAGCTCACGTCTGAGCTGCCGGCGTTGACCTGATGCACTTCGACGGCAACGACATTGGTGCCAGGTCGAAGTTGGTCTGGCGTTAGGCTGAGCACGTCGAACTCGTCTTCCTGCGAGTTGTCTGCGGCATAGGATAGGTAGCTCGTGTCGCCTGATTCCATTCGGAAACGTCCGACTTCGACGCCATTGAGAAAGACCACGGCACCATCATCTGCTAGCAATCGGAGTTCGACATTGGTTAGGCTTTCTGGGGATGCTTCTTCGAATTCGGCGCGGAAATAGGTGGTTGGAAACCTCTCGTTATCGTCTGGACCATAGCTGAGCGTCGTCGTTTCATCACTCTCGCCGTAGCCCAATTGCGCTGGCCCTTTTGACCAATCGGCGTCGTCGAAGCCCGGTTCAGCCCACAAAGGGCCGTGGTCGCTGCCTTCGTCTAGGAACCGCCACACGGAACCAAGAGAGACCATGCTCAAGTTTCCAAATTGAGTGCTATCTACTCGAACTAGGCTAACTGTTTCCCCTTCTTCGGCGAGTTTGAAATTGGTGTGGTAACTCGTGAGTGGGAAGTTCTCATGAATCGGCAGACTGATTTCGTAGTCGGGCCATCTTCCCTTTCGACAGCTCGATGCTGAGATCTATCAACTCGCCTGTCAATTGTTTGAACTTCTTATACTCAGCGTTCTCGGAGCCCA
>CALLLI010000236.1 GCA_938082635.1 uncultured Verrucomicrobiales bacterium | reverse complement strand
TGGAAAGAAAAAGGGGCTGATACGGTTTTATGTTTAAGTGCCCTGAGGCAGACGACAAAACGGTGGGGCGAATTCTGGCAAAATATCTCCCAATTTGGTATTTCTTCATAAATCACGATTTCAGGACTGATGGAACATCCGCGAAAACAAGTTCCCGATAGTCCTCTTTTTATCACATTACATTCAGGTCATACCCATCGCGGCACAAGAAGGATGGCCCTATCTAGCTATCGTCATCGATCTTTACAGCCGAGCGGTCGTCGGGTGGAGTGTCGCCGAGACCATGCACACCTTCCTCGTCACCAGCGCTCTAGCCAAGGCCATGTCAAACCTACCTCAAGGCACTCGCCCCCTCTTTCATTGTGATCGGGGCAGCTAGTACACCAGCAGAGAGTTCCGAAAGGTCATAGCACTCTATGGCCTGCCTCAGAGCATGAGCGCGAAAGGCTACTGCTATGACAAATGCCGCCAACGAAAGCTTCTTCGCGAGCCTCAAGCGAGAGAGCTTCCCTGAAGACTGTTGCTTCGATACCAAAGCCGAAACTCGGATAACCATCCTCGACTACCTAGAAGTCTTCTATAACAACAAACGGCGTCATAGATCAAAGGGAAACGTCTCGCCAGAAACTCTCCGCAATCAACACTTCCAAACTCAGAAAACACATCCAAACTAACATAGCAACACTATCTCCTATCCATGTCCACTTTATAGGGAGAACTCCTCTCTAGCGCTCCGCAAATACCTGCACGGCTCGTTCAATCACCGGCTTCTCCAATAACGAACCTTGGGAGATGATCCATTGGTAATGCAATGACGACGTCATTCCTTGAGCAATCTTAAACTCTGGGTATGCACCGAAGCGCCCGTAGTCACGGTAAGCAGAGAACTTTGTGCCCGTGGGATTGCTAGGGTGATTCAGAATGAAGACGGAGAACTTCGGCTTCATCGACTCCAGACGAAACGTCTCGCCAACCCACGGAAGATCGACATCTTTCTTCGGGTCGATCCCGTCGGCATGGAACGTGTAGCTGGTTTCCGATTTCACGACGTCATCTGCAGGACGAAATTGTGCGCCAGCATGCTCAGGATCTCCGCTCATATGAGTATCTCCAGCCACTGCCGTGAGATCGCTCTTCATCTCGATGAGGGCGTAAGCACCTACAGGCGGCGTCGAGAACCTGAAATGACGCTTTTCTAGCAGAAGCACTTTCCCGGTGTTGTCCTGCCAGGCGATTTCGGAAGTGAACTCTCCACGGTTGGCGTCACCTGCGATTCCCGTAAAGCGTTGATGCGCCTGAACCCCTTCTTTCATGTGCCACAGATCGTAACCGTCTTCTCCGACTTTGATTCTACTGAATCCAAGAAAGATCCCGCGATGATGCGTGAACTGGCCACCTGCACCCTTCGTGATCACTTGTTTCCCCGCTTTGTCATAGACATGGAGGAAAGGTTTGTAGGTCTCCAGGCGACGTTCGGGCGTCGCGGTATCTAGCGCATGTTCAAACCGAGCAAGAGCTCGTCCCGCGTAGGTCACGGTCAATGCCTTCGCCTCGGCATCTTCACGACAGCCAAACACCGGCGGCTTAATGGTTGGCGTGCCCTCGAGATAGCCTAGCGAAACGAGAAACTTATCCATTTCACGGGCCGTTTGATAGTAGTGCCTCGGCGACTTGCTCTCATTGAAGAAGCCATGGGTCTGGCCCTCATAGAGAAACAACTCACTTTGACTTCCCACTTCACGCATCTTTGCCTGGAAGCTCTTTGCTGTGGCCGCTGAAATCAGGGCATCATTCGTGCCAAGAAAGACAATAGCTGGCGGTATGCCTTTGCCAATGTTGTGCATAGGTGAGAACACCTCCCACTGATCCTTCACCCGCTTGTGACCATAGCCGGTGGGGCCATTGTCATACACGGGATTAAACAAGAGCAGCGCGTTAGGAACGGCACTCACGGAAAGATCATCCGAATCCTCATTGAAGTCGCTGATCGTCGCGGTCGCCGCCGCAAGATGCCCTCCGGCCGAACCTCCACCTGCGGCTATTCGGTTAGCATCAATTCCTAACCGGTCTGCATGTCTCCGCACCCAACGCATAGCCGATTTTGCATCTTTCACGCATTCAAACGGCGTCGTCTTGTGTTTGGATGCCGTTCGATAGTCTGCAACCATGGCAATCATCCCGCGAGAAACTAAGTACTGCGCGTGAGGCACAAATTGTTCCGGCATTCCACCATTCCAGCCACCACCGAAGAAGAAAAGTGCAGCAGGTCGACGATCTGTGGCCACACGATCTCTGGGCTCAAAGACATGGAGTGCCAGCTCAACATCGCCGACTGCTTTGTAGACCTCCCGCCTAGCACCATCGATTCCCCATACAGGCATAAATGATAGAGTCCAGAGAGCGAGTGAGAGCTGAAAGGGTTTCATGCACGGACGTTGGCCATCGCTGGCGAAACTCGCAATGGTATTCACTCGCATCCAGTCATCCGAATAGCCAAATTCCCCGTAACTCATGGCAGTGACGTCACATCCATCTACCTCAACAAGCACCTTGATCGTCGGCGAAGGGCTCGCCTGCGCCGTCGCGCTGCAGAAAGCCGGGCGAGATTGCCTGATCCTAGAAGCCAGCGACGCTGTCGGCGGTCGGGTCCGAACTGACCGTTCGGATGGATTCCTCTTTGATCGAGGTTTCAAAGTGTATCTCAGCGCCTACCCGTAAGCTGGTCAACTTCTCAATCTTCCATCGCTACACCTACACCGCTTCCAACCTGGCGCACTGCTCAGGAGACAAGGCCTTTGGTACCGGATGATGGATCCTTTCCGGTGCCCGTGAGATGGCTGAACTAGCGGAGCCAATCGAAGCCGAGACTTAAGTAGAATCTCAGGCAGAGATTCTCTGTTAGTTAAGTGCATATGATTTGTCAATGGATGAAGTTTCTTTTACGCTGCCACATCCCTGTTCCGTGCTTCGCTTTGCCGTGGAGATCATTGCCGTTTGGGCTGTGGCATCGTCACTTTATACCGTAGGGATTGTCACGCTCTGCCGTGTAATTCTTTGTTAG
>CALLLI010000235.1 GCA_938082635.1 uncultured Verrucomicrobiales bacterium | reverse complement strand
ATGTTTCGGGATCGTTATGGGAAAGGTCGTCTGGACTACCCGTTGTTTCCTGACAAAGCGCTTACCGAGGGTGCGTCCTTTGTGCTGAGGGCTGCGGGCGGGGATTCTCGTTCGAATGGAACCTTCTTTCGTGATCCCTTTGCCTCGAGCCTTCTTAACGGGCGGAACGTGGATGCGCAGGCGTTTCGGCCTGCTGTGGTGTATTTGAATGGCGAGTACTGGGGCATTCAGAATATCCGCGAGAAGATGAATGAAGATTACCTGGCCAGTCACCATGCCGTCGATGCGGACGAGGTCGATGTGATCAGTCGGTATTGGCGGCGGCGGCATCCCGTAGTCATTGAAGGCGATGACGAGCGGTTTCTGGCGTTCGAGGATTTCCTAACCAACAACGATTTCAGCAATCCAGACGCTTATGCAGAGGTGCAGCGCTTGATGGACATGGACAACTTTCTCGAGTATTCGGCCGCGCAGATCTACTTCTCGAACTTTGATTGGCCGGGGAATAACAATAAGAACTGGATGCCACGGACGGAGAATGGGCGGTGGCGGTGGCTGATGTATGACTTGGATTATACGTTAGCCTCTAACGGAAATAGTAGCGCTGGCTATGATACGCTCAGTCATGCCATGGCGCCGGGCGGTTCGGGTTGGCCGAATCCGAGTTGGACGACAGTAATGATGCGGCGCCTATCGACGAGCGAGACGTTTCGCCACGCCTTTGCCAATCGTATCGCTGACTTGGCGAACACACGCATGCATCCAGATCACGCGGTGCCGGCCCTTGAGGCCATGCAAACGCTCTACGAACCGGAGATGACGTTTCATATCGACCGCTGGAAGCGCGAATCGGATACCATTGGTTCCCTAGCCGTGTGGGAAAGGAACATCGGCACCGTGAGGACTTTTCTACAACAACGTGGACTAAACATTCTCGAACATGTAGAGGATGCGTTTGCGTTAGGAGGTCGTGAGGAAATTTCTCTTTCGCTGAACATCGAACAAGGGGCCATGCAAGTGAACTCTGTGAGGATTGACTCAGAAGCGTGGACAGGCACCTACTTCAGCGGGGTGCCCATCACGCTGACCGCTCTTCCGGCATCAGGCTATCGCTTTTCGCGTTGGGAAGGCTTGGAAGCCGCAGGTCCGGAAATCACGGTGGATCCTGCGGTAATCGATACCATGTCACCTATCTTTGAGTCCGCGCCTGGGCAACTCAACACCGTCTTGTTTCATGAGATTCACACGCGCTCCGGCCCTGACAATGATTCTGGAGATTGGGTGGAGCTCTACAATGGCTATGATCAGGAGGTGGATGTGAGCGGGTGGCACTTTCAAGACAGCGGCGCGGGCAACCGGTTTGTCATGCCTGAGGGAACGAGACTCGAGCCTTTCGGTTATCTTGTGCTGTGTCAGGATCAAGCGCTCTTCGAGAGCATCTACCCCGACGTTCCCTGTGTGGGCGACTTTCCCTTTGGTATCGCGGTGGAAGGTGAAACGATCCAATTGCTCGATGGAGAAGGGAGGCTGATCAACGCCGTGAGCTTTCATGATCAGGCTCCTTGGCCCGTGCCTGTCGGAGAGAATGTGACGATTGGCCTGGGAGAACCCGTGTTGGAGAATGGTGCGGCTGCGGCATGGGGAAAGGCGCGTGAAGAGACTCCTGGTCGAGCCAACGTCGTCGATCTCACGCCTCAAGCAGCCGTTCCTTATCTAACAATCAATTCGGCGGGCGATGGGATTCTGCTGCAATGGCAGGATCCTTCTCAGCAAGTGGAACGCTCTCCTGATCTGAAAACCTGGCGTCCGGTCGAAGGAGCGGGAGCCGCTTTGCTAATACGAGAGGCAGTGCGCGAGTTCTTTCGACTGGCTGATCCGCAAGAGCCGGCCGAGTAAGCAGTGCTAGAGTTCTTTGAGCCAGATGTTACGGTAGCGCACGGGATTGCCGTGACCCTGTAGGACGATAGGGCCCTTCGGAATCTCCTCTCGGGTGCCTCCAACGCCGGTGCCTTTCGGGAGTTCGACGTCGTCGTGAATTTTAACGCCGTTGTGGATGACGGTGATGCGCGCGTTCTTGACCTTCTTCTCGCCTTCGAATCGCGCGGCTGTAAACGTGATGTCGTAGGTTTGCCAGCGCAAGGGGGGTAGGCACATGTTGGTGTCCGCGAGTTTAAACTTGTAGAGGCAACCGCACCACTGTTTCGAATCGGACTCCGGTTTCTCTTTCCAAGCCTTGCGATCGAGGTCGAGCCCGAAGCTATCGAGCACTTGGGTTTCGTAACGATTCTGAATGTAGATGCCACTGTTGCCACGATCCTGACTGCTGGGCGTGGTCTCTGGTTTGAATGGTAGTCGGAATTCGACATGCATCTCAAAGTCACCAAAGGTTTGTTTGGTCTGGCTGCCAGATTCAAGAAAGCCCTCGGTGATCTTGCCGCCTTTCCAGGCATCGGCGTTCTTTCCATCAAAGAGGACGATCGCCCCTTCGGCGGGCTCTTTCCCGAGGCTTGGGCTCTTTCGTTCGATGCGGTCTGCGCCGTCGATGAGTTTCTTGATCGCGGCGGTGTCGCCTCGCTCTTGCGCGATGGTGGATTCGTCCCAACCAGCACCCGGCAACCCGCCTTGGTAGACCGAGACGTGGAACTGCCCCTTGCCCAGCGCGATGACCTGATAGCCGGTGTCTGCGCGACGGTATTCTCCTTGGACGAGGAAGTCGGCGTTCTCTTCAGAGGCTTTGTCAGGATCGGTCCACGTGGGGCCACCCTTAGTCTGAGCCGTGACCGCGACGGTGGTGATGAGTAGGAATGCGAGTGCGCGTTTCATGATTTCTTGTGGGAATTGAAAAGGGTGCGATGGTTGCTCAAATCAATGGATTGTGTGTTCGGAGCTCCGTAAATCGGCTAAAATCTCGATCGATTGTCCACAACTCTCGAATGCCATGAGTGAGGCAGCAGGAAGCGATTCTCGCATCATGAATCATGGGCCCGGAAACTTTGGTTGCTTCGGCGAGCGCCATCACGTGCTCGATGTGTTCCGGCAACTCCGTTAGAATGCGCAGACTGGGAGACTCTCTCCAAGCCGCAATCTGATCGGCAGCGATGTGAGGACTTGAAGGTTGGGCCCAAATCTTAGGATGGGTCACAATGCCGTAGAATTCGATGAGGCTGTGATAACAAATGTGCCAAGGTGCGGCCGTTTCTGCAATCTGTTGAACCTTGGCCCTTGCCTCTACATGTAGACTGGCGTCTTTCCGATGAGCATGGACCAAGATGTTTGTGTCCAAAGCGATCACGACCGGAAGCTGGGCTGTCTCTGCTCGTCAATCGCTCGATTGATGGCTTCACTCGACACTTTCTCTTCCGTAGACCCTCCAGCGGAAGCGTCTCGAAGCTTAAACGGTTTGTCCTCCTCCCGTAGAACTTGCTCCAAAGCAGAAATGACAAGGGCACGAAAGGTAAGATTACGCTTTGCCAAGCGCCTCTTGACCCGGGCCATGAGGGAATCTGGAAGCTCGACGGTAGTTCTCATGCATGAAAGCATATCGTATAATATGCTTATTCGCAACCGATCAAGCCGCTCTTTGGTGGGGCCAGCTTCACCTTAGTCCCTGAGATGTCCTTCGTAGCAATCAATCGATGACCGAACCTTGGCAACATCCGTCTCAAAGACCATCACTAACAACATCCACGAGTACGAAGTCTTAGGTTAATGATGACAAGATCGTGGACATTGCCTTCGACGCTGGCTATCCAATCTTGAGCCGGTTCTACGAAGCATTCAAAAAATCGTGCGGATGTTCACCCAGTCACTATCGCCGTGATCATCAGATCGGCGTTTGAAGAAGGAAGCCCCCACCGGCAACCCGATGGGGGCTTCTGATCAATCGGGATCCGGCGGACCCTACTTGGCAACGCCTCGATAGAATCCTGCTCCACCGTCAACACGAGCGGCGTCGGTGTCTTCAAAGCTTGTGACGTCAGGAGCGATCACCGTCCACGTGCCCGCTTCGAGAGATGGGCTGTATTCTACATCAAACGCATCGGCACCTGACAGGTTCACCATCACGCCGTTGGCGGTCCGAGAAACACTGATTTCAACGGGCCCACCCGGTTGTGGATCGCCGCCGCTGTTGGCCATGTAAAGCACTGCGTTGAGGAAAGCCTGAGCGCCCTCAACAGTCAGATTGAATTTGCCGGCTTCCTCGATCGCTCCGGGATCAGCTGGCTCACGGCTGCCTGCGGCAAACAGCATCCGAGGTCCGACGGCGACCGCACCACTTGCCCATTCGGCAGCGATGATGTTGCCATTTCCTGTGGCCAAGACAGTTCCACCGTTGGCGATTGGATCTGTCGGAATGGAGGTGCCGCGATCCACCGCCGTATGCCATGGTCCAGAGACGCCATCGGTCAGCACGACATTCTGGAAGATGGGGTGCTCTGGCGTTTCCGTCATGATAGATTCTGGTGTGTCATCGACCAGGCCATCACCTCCTAACCAAACCCAACGATTCGCGCGGGAAAGGTAGGCTGACATCAGCAACAACGGCGAGGTGACTTGCTCGTCCCACGTTTGGTTATTGTAATTGCCGCTGCTCACTTTGCGCGTGACGATGACGACGTCAGCGGCATTAAGCGTTTCCTGTTCAGCTGCAGACGGGTCTTGGAACATCAATTCGGTCACCTCGAATTCACTCAAACCTAGCAGTTGCTTAAAGCCATCGCCGGCAGGCGAGTCAACCTGACTGATCCAAATGACAGACTTGCCCGCGCCATCCACAGTTGGCGTATCGCCGCCACCACCGTCCTCACCTTCCACGGTGAGATCCACTGCCGGGGCGGACACTCGGTCACCGACGTCGTCGATGAGCGTCGCAGAAATGTTATAGAATGCTGGAGTTGGTCGACTCCAAGTGAACGTGAATGGACTGCTAGTAGATTCACCGATCTTCTCGCCGTCGGCAAAGTATTCTACTTTGGAAATGGTCCGCTCGGTTGCCGAAATGTCAGGAGTGATGACGAGATCGCCGCCTTCTGCCACGTTGGCCAAGTCACCGAGGGCAAGCGTCGGTTGGCTTGGGGCACCGGCTCGGGTTTCTGAAGGGCCGAATGGGCCGAAGTCTTCGGGATTGAACTCGGGATCTGTGGTCACGACAAACTTATCGAAGTAGGAACCGTCTTCTCGGCGAGCTAGGCCGATCTTGAAAACGCCGGGTTCTGCGATGTTGAAGGTCATCTGACCACCGCCTTCTTGTGGATTGCTCCGCCAGACAAAGTCGGGAGTTTCGGAAAAACCGGTCATGCTCGCCAGGTTGCCCTCGAGACGATTGTCAGGGCGCCCTCCATCGAGATGGAGCCACGCGGAATCATCGGTGCCCGATGGGCCACTCGCGCGATACCAGAGAATGTGTTCCCCAGTCTGGGTGAAGGTCAATTCCCACTCAATCTTGCTCTCTTCATTGCCACCATTGCCATTGGGAAGGACCATGGAAAGTCCGCCCGAGGGAATGCCTCTTTCACTATCTGTCTCCCAAAGATCATCCGTATTCTCGTCAAAGCTCTCTGCTTCGAAGACTAACAACCCGTCCTCAGATTGTGGTAGGAGATCACCTAAACTGTAGAATTTGGATTCTGCGCTAGAGAGAACGTTTGGCGTTGTTGCTTTGTCAGTCATGTTGCTGACAGTGACCGTATACTTGGTGCCAATCGTCTGAGGGGACGTGGTGAGGATGGCGCTGAGCCCGCTGGGCAAGAAGGTGACCTCTGTGATCTGAAGGCCATCACTCACTTGATAGTTAGCGACGTCGGACGCTGCAGCTTCATCGACAGGTTCGGAGAAGAGGACGAAGATGCGCACCCCCTCACCACCTACACCGAGCAACTCCGGAGCCGTCGTTTCTGGCGCGATGGTGATCGTGGCCTCCGCCGAAATATCCTCGTCGCCATCTGTGCGAATGATCACTCTAACAACCACGCCATCCCATTCGAGCCCCACTCGTTCTATGGTGAATGTGGTCCCCGTGGCGTCCGGAATGTCCGTCCAATTCTCGCCATCCTTGCGCTGCCATTGGAAGACGATGACTCCTGCAGGGTCCGTGCCCGTGCCATCACCGTCGAGAGAAATGCTATCGAATTCCAAAGCGGAGACATCCACAGGATCCAAAGTAATCGCTACTTGATTGCCGCCTCCCTGGACCTCTTCGCCCTCGCGAGGTGTCAGGGGCGGGCCGAACTCGCCGAAAGCCGGATCGCTTGGATCAAAGTTCCCGTCTGTGGTGATGACAAACTTATCGAAGCGGGCACCATCTTCGCGTTGGGCGACAGCGATGGTATGGAAGCCGGGCGAATCGATGGGAAACGACATTTGCCCTCCGCCATCTTGAGCATTGCTTGCCCAATCGAAATCAACGTTGCCGTTGAACCCTGTCATGGAGGCGTTATTCGCATCCTCCCGGCCCACCGGCCTAGCACCGTCAACCCACAGCCAAGCAGAGTCATCGTTTCCGCTGTCAGCGGCTGCGCGGTACCAGATATAGTGGGTGCCGGTCTTCACAAAGTTGATGTCATACTGCAGTTGCGTCTCCGATTCGCCGCCACCGCCACCGTTTGGAACAGTCATGGAAACGCCGCCGGATGGTGTGCCCCAATCCCTCTCCTCAAGCCAGAGTTCGTCTGGATTGCGATCGAAATGCTCGGCTTCGAAGACAACAAATCCAAGGGTGGTTTGAAGAAGAGGGCCGTTACCAAAGAACTCAGCTGTTGTACCATTGGGCAATGGGTTCCCGGCCCGGTCGGTGAGATTGTTTACGGTGAGCGTGTAATTCGTTCCCACTGACTGGACGGCCGTTCCAAGAATGACGCGTCCGTCTGCAGTGACACTAGCACTAATGACTTCTAACGCATTGCCATCGCCATCTACGATCGCATAATTTGCGGCGTCTCCCGCTGTCGCAGCACTCATGGTTTCCGAAAACACAAGAATCACATCCTCGGTCGTGCGACCTCGCACTTGTTGAAGCTCCGGAGCAATGCCGTCTGCGAAGATGGTGATTTCTGAGGAAAGGCCAATGTTTCCGGCGTTGTCCACCACGATGCCTAACAGACGCCAGGTCCCATCGGGGATGTCGGACCAGGTCGCCGAGAAAGGAGTGGAACCGAGTTCGGCAATTTGGATTTCATCACCATCAGGGGAATTTGCCAGGATCTGCACAGCAGCGACGTTGCCCTCATCGGCTGGCGTTAGGTTGATTTCGAGTTCCATGCCTGGCGTCACACCCGTGTTGTTGGCTGGAGCCGTGATATCAATACGTGGCATGGGCTCCGGGGAAGCGGCTGGCGTGAAGGTCAGGTAGTTGATATTGTAACTGCCCACTTGGGTCGCTAAACGCAGGGTTTCCTCCCCGTCCAAGGGGATCGTAATCGGTGCCCCGTTGACTTCTGTCAGAGGAAGATCGCCATAGATCGCACTAGCATTACGTCCTAGAAGCACGCCGTAGGCACTGCTCGTCTGATTGCCGGTCTTGGGATCGCTCGTGACCTTCTCGAGGCGAGCGATGAAGGGATCGATGTCGTCTAGCGCTTGCACGCGTGCCGTGACGGTGTAATCGCCGGCAGGAAAGGTGCGGGTGTAGTTTGTCCACTCGCCGATTTCGACACTTGAAAGGTCATGCTCGGCCGTCCCTGCGTTCCGTACGGCATCACCACTGGCCGCAGTCTGAGGCAGGCCCGAAGCGCCAGCGCCGGGTGCCCGATACTCATTCGCACCACGGGCGGTAGGAGTGTTATCAACAAAGTCCACGCCAGGGGTAGCGAGTCCTTTGCTGCCGTAATCGCCAGCAGTAGCATTATCGATGAACTGACCGTCCTCGAAGTTGTAGTCCTCGAGTTCAATCGTGAACTGTGCCTGCACAGTCAGCGTTGCCAGGACCATGGCGGCAAACGTCATCAACGTGCGTAGAATTTGGAATGTCTTATACATAGATGCTTGGGTTGATTTGATACGTTTTTATTATTTTGAGTTGAGTTTGTCCATTGTAAACGCCGGGTGAAAACCGGTACGCCCACCCATCGCATCCCTCAGAACAACATGAACCTGCCCGCTCCGAGTGAGGCATCAATTGCTGTCCTCGCGACGGCGCACGCCTAGTGACGAGTTCGGACAACTCATTGGTTTAGAACGCTCTCTCGCAGTCAGAGCGCTCGGGAATAGTCGCTCCGGGATCACTTGACCCC
>CALLLI010000234.1 GCA_938082635.1 uncultured Verrucomicrobiales bacterium | reverse complement strand
TGTCTGTGGTTGGCACCATTTCCAACTCTGTCCAAGACGTTTCGAACCCTTCATCGGTCAACGGAAGGTAGGCTCCCGGCTTCACCACTTGATAAAGCAATTTCACCCCGCCCATGCCATCTTCATCGGTGATCTTGGCCGTCACTACCACGGTCTCGCCAGTCTTTGCTACCTGAGGTTCATGCTTCACTTGGCGAATGTTAGGCGGAGCATTCTCAGCGAAGGTTGAGTTGGGATCTCCCGGCGTCGGTTTCGACAAGGCAGGACGCCAACTGCTGCCCAAATCGTTATCAAGAGTCGGGTTGACCAGCTCCATGGAGACACCCAGTTCATCATTCGGAGCGACCGGCCATGGAAAGCTCACGCGGTAATTCACCTCATCCACTTTCACACCCTCGGCATCGCGCAGCGTGATCGTTTCCCCTTGATTCGATAGAGTGCCACTCTCCCATTCATCGAAAGCACGTGCGCCTCCAACAAAGATCGAACCGAATTTCTTGTTATAATCTGTCGTGTTCTCGGTTAGGATCAAACACGCACCCGTTTCGAGTGTGGCGCCTTCTGCGAAGGTATAACGGATCCCACGCGTGAACTGCCAACCACTCAAGTCGACCGGGTCTTCACTCGCATTGAACAGCTCAATGAACTCCACGAACTCGTGCTTAGGTTCGGGGTCATAGTGAATCTCATTGATCACGACTTGAGCGTGACTCGAAATCGCCACGCCGAGGAGAAGGCTTAAAAGAAGAGTAGGCCTCATTTCTCAGTCACTCGGAAGTAGACCTCACCCAAGCCAGCGGTTGCCAAACCTTCGACCGTGGTAGTGCCACCTGCGCCACCGTTCGCATCTTGTAATCGCACGAAGTTTTGCAAATTGGTGCTCCTTTGGATTTCATAAGCCTTACTTTCCTTCCCTTTGAATGTGATCGTGACTTTGCCATCGACAGCCGGATCAAAAGAGAACGCCGTGAGTGTAAGATCGTTGCTCGGCCCAGGGTCACCGGAAACACGATATTTGAAAGTGCCGGCGGCATAGCGGTTGGCGGGTCCGTCGTCTGGGGTGGCAGGCCACGTTCCTGCATCGCCAAATCGGCCTCCACCGACAAATTGCAACGACCCATCGCCATTATCCGTGGTCAGACTAAGATCCACACTGCCTTGATTTCCGTTCATTTCTCCGTCGCCATAGCCATGAGCGACCATGGTGTAAGCTCCTGGCGTGAGGCTGATGGGTGCCGGCAATGTCTTCAACCGACTCCCACCTTCTAACAAGCCAGGATCTCCTGATGTAAACGTGAGAGTCGTGATGAGTTCACCGGCAGCGTCATCGGCTGGATCGTCCGGTGTGCCTCCGTTATCGCGAGACCAAAGCTCGGCGACAATATCAAGATTCATCCCGTCCGACCCATCATCAAACACGCCCATTTCCAACAGCTCGATAGGTCTCACCACGATGAAGTCTTGTCCGAGCGCGCCATCGAAGGCCTGATTGCCATCCGTATTCGCAGGAACGGTGTAGGCGGTGGCTAGGATCTCCGGTGTATCGTTAGCATCTAAGGGGTCAGCGCCACGCACGATTTCTCCGTTATCGGAAAATCCATCGCCATCCGTATCGGCACTCAAGGGATTAGTTAGATGCGTGTTCACTTCCGATCCGTCATTCAACCCATCGCCGTCGGAGTCCGCAACCAAAGGGTCCGTTCCTCGCGTGGCTTCGTCTTCGTCGGAAAGCCCGTCTTGATCGCTATCCACAGCTCCTGTCGTCGTGAGTGTCGTGCCAGGATTGTCCCGCAATCGACCAATTTCTTCCGACGAGAGCGCCCGATCATAGATTTGGATATCATCCAACAATCCCGTCATCGATAGTCCTGGATTGCCAGCCAAACCACCAAAGGAAAGAATGTTAGCTGCGTCCGTGAGATCCACGGGATCAACGGTTTGACGGATGGCTTCGGTCCCGTTGATATAGAAACTTGCCTGGGGGCCTCCATCCGCGTTGGCGTCGTAGACCATGGCCACGTGATGTGTGGTATCAGGTGTTAGAAGCGCGCCAACCGTGGTAAAGACCGAGACCGAATCAAAGAACCACTGAAGGTCTCCGTTTGCTATCAGCACGGCAAGCCCGGGAGTCTGTTCCGATCCGTTGGCAAACAAGACACTGAACTCTGCCGCCGTCGCATTCAACCAAACGGAGGTGGTGAAACTTTCCAAGCCGCTCAATCCCTGAGGAATGCTCACATGCGCGCCACCCGAAACCTTGATAGCAGAGCCCGAGGCAAGACTCTCTTGCTCCCATTTAAGCCCGCCACCGCTACTAAGGTACATCCCCGAGCGGCCATTTCCTGTGATATCCAAGGTCTCTTCAGCGCCCGCCAATTCATCCAACGGAAGATGCGCGACAGGGCCTGCCGGATCTACTAACGAAGCCCGCAACTCAATCACGATGGTTTGGTCCTCCGCGTCTGGATCGTTCGTGACCACTTCCAATGCGCCGATGAACTGCCCCGTCCCACCTTTAGGATCGAATGCCAATAGGATCTCTCCGACGGTGCCTGGGGTAAGATTCTCTGGCCAACTCGTGATGCTGAAATTCTCTCCTTCGGTGATCGTCGCGGATAAGGTGAGGGCTTGGGAATTACCACTATTGCGAACAGGGAAACGAAGTTCTTGAGCATTGCCGACAAATGGCAGACGGCCGAAGTCTTGCTTGGCCGTGATCACCACACCGGGATCTGAATTGTCAAAGACATCCAAGGGTGTCGAAGAACCGTTCCACAAGCCTTCAATCGCTTCCCCTGACAGCGCCACATCCCAGATGGCAATGTCATCCATGAGCCCATCGAAATTGCGTCCATCGCCGCAACACTGATCGACACCGAAAAGAAACGGTCCCTGATCATTGGTTTGTGGAATGTGCTCAATCTCATTGGTGGCGGATTTTAATTCACCGCCTTCGCCAGTCGTGCCAACATAAAGCGTGTTGCCATCGGCCTTCAAAGACATCGCCACAAACGTCCACTCGTCTTCAGGCACATTGAGATCGCTTTCAAATCCCCAAGTATCGCCTGAGTTGTCGTTCCACGTGTAAGTGAGGTTTCCGCTACCTCCGCTGAAGTCGAGGCCAATGGCCTGAGCGCTGCGAGCATAGACAATGCCCGTCCATTCCCCTGCGGGCACCCCTTTGATCCACGCAGTGATGGTGATCTCATTGAACTCTACGTCGGTTTGTGGCACCTCCACGTGACTCGTGACCTCCCCGGTAACGTCAAAGGCGTAGTCACCAACCGAACTGGTATGCCCTTCGCCATCCGCACTCCAAGTGGCATTCATGAGCGTGCCATTTGTATCCGGATTCACAGTGTTGGCGACGATGTCGCCACTGCCTTCATTCGCGGGCCAGTAGCCTATGAGATTGGTGATATCCTGGCCCCAAACGGACCCGATTCCCACTCCAAGACACATGACAGGAACGACAACTAACCTTATGCGCGCAGTATTCGCCTTCATGGTTGATACATTACCATTTTAGAACGGTGTCCCAAGATTATTCTGTCCCTAGATGAATTCTAACATTCTCGTTTCGAAAGGTTCTGCTAATCCACGCGGAGGGCACGGTTGAACTTGCTAGAATTAATGGGGAAGTGCCTTTGCCGGCAATCGCAATGCGATCGATGACGCGGATGGCGGCTACATCTATGAAGACTCCATCTTCAGGAAGAACAACGCTCCCGGTGGTTGGCCCACCGGATTCCGCTACGAATTGGACCTCGCTTAAGGCGTGGGGGGGCGGCTTTGTCGGCGGAGAGATTAACGAAGTGAACAGCAACGTGGACACGGAAGACAACGTGATGGGATGCGCTCATCCCAAGTTTGATGAGACTATTTGCCACAGATGAAAAAGTTTGAGGTTGGCGGATATCGACTCGTGCCAACCAGGAAGTGAGCTGGAAAGCCCTCGTGGGCTTGACGGAACACGCGGGCCGCGTCAACTCTGAGAGATGAGTAGCCCCTTCGTCCAAGTGTGCCTGTGCAGCATTGTCCTGGTGTTTCTTGGATGTTCTGAGAAGAAGGAATTCCTAGTTGGCGAGGCGTCAGAATCGGTGGTGCTAGTCGAGTCCATTGTAGCCGATGGGGATACGAAGGAAACGGCGCGGATGTGGAGCGATGCGATCAAGGCCCAGCTTAAGGAGATTTCGGTGGTATTGGGAAGCGGCGATGGCGAGCCGTCGACTTTATTTGGAGAGGCTTTTGAGGCGAGCGACCTACAAGCAGTTGATGCCCAAGAGCGTTACGATGGCAAGGCAGTGAAGGTGGTGGAGATGAGTCTGCCAGAGACGTTGGTGGCGACCGATGTGAGTGACTTTATGGCGAATCTCGGTGCGCTGCTTTGTCTGAGCCAAGTTGACGACTCCAGCGAGGCGCATTTCAAGTTGTATGGCATTGATAGGGATGGTGAGCGCTTGAAGACGCGGCAACGCCTCATGTCTCAGGGATTCCGAGAAGGGAATCGTGTGCGCTCCTATGGCGTGGTGGATGTCGTTTGGGAACTGCCCGAGGGCGATGATGGTGTGCCGCGCATGCTGAGTTTTTCTATGCCGACGCTGGTGCTGAATGAATTGATTTCTGAATCGGTCATGTTTGAAGACGTGGCGGCGAGCGTGCTCGGCCAGAATCCTGCCTGGCGGGAGCAGCTTCAGTTAGGCATGAACACGTGGCGGCGGCACTTGGATCGCTCGCTCAACCCAGACTTCTTAGGGTATCACGGTGTGGCTATCGCCGATGTGGACGGCGATGACCTGGAGGATGTGTATTTCTGTCAGCCTGGTGGTTTGCCGAACCTCTTGTTTAAGCAGCAGGCAGACGGGACTTTGGTGGATATCTCAAAGAAAGCGCGTGTTGATTGGCTGGATAATTCGACGGCGGCCTTGTTAGTGGATTTGGACAATGACGGTGACAAGGACCTGGCGGTGGCGACGCGGACGGCTTTTCTGATCTCGGAGAACAATGGTAAGGGAAGGTTCTCGCTACGGGAACGTCTTTCCAATCTCGGGTCGGGCTATACGCCAACGGCAGCGGACTACGACTTAGATGGCGATCTTGACCTCCTGGTGCTTCGTTATGCGAGTGATAGCAATAAGACGGGGGACTTCCCCACGCCGCACCCCTTTCATAGCGCTCGCAATGGCGGTGCGAATGTGTTGCTGCAGAATCAAGGCGACTTCGGCTTTCTCGATGTGACCGATGATGTCGGTCTAGGCGTGGAGAATTATCGCTTCTCCTTCGCCGCATCCTGGGAGGATTTCGACAACGATGGCGATCTCGATGTTTACATTGCGAACGATTTTGGACCGAATCAGCTGATGCGAAATGAGGGAACCCATTTCATTGATGAATCGAGCGAGAGTGGTTCGCAAGATTGGGGCTTCGGAATGTCGGTGGCTTGGGGAGACTATGATAGAGACGGGGCGATGGATCTCTATGTGTCTAGCATGTTCTCCGGAGCGGGAAATCAGATTGTGGCTAAGCCAGACTTTAATCCGGCGATGCCAGAAGAGACCCGCAAGAAGTATCTCAAGATGGTTCGTGGCAATTCCCTGATGCGCAATGCGGGGGAGGGGCGCTTCGATGACGTGACCAATCCCACGGCAGAAGGCTTTGCGGGATGGGCATGGGGCTCGAAGTTTGCAGACCTGAACAACGATGGCTGGGAGGATCTTTATGTGGCCAATGGCTACATTTCACAGCCGGACACGGATGACTTGTGAATGTTCTTCTGGAGGCGGGTCGCGCCTCAAATACCGGAAGAAGGACTGAAGCCCACGGCGACGCCGGGTTACACGCGAAACTTTCGTGACCTCAATGACAAGGTGGCGCAGGGAAAGTCGTTTAGTGGTTATGAGAGGAATCCGCTCTTTCTCAATCTTGAGGGCAAGGGCTTCTCTGAGGTGGCAGGTCTCTTCGGAGTTGATTATGACGATGATGCTAGGGCTGTGGCGAGTGTCGATTGGGATCGCGACGGAGATCTCGATCTCTGGGTGACGAATCGCACGGCACCTCAGGTGCGTTTGTTAAAGAACAATCAGGGGACACTGGACTCGTCTGTTACGATTCGGCTGATTGGCAATGGTACGACGACTAATCGGGATGCCATTGGTGCGCGGATTACGCTAACACAGTCGACAGGCAGCCAGATGCGAACGGTGCGTGCTGGCGACGGCTTTCTTGCGCAGTCGAGTTCTTGGACGCATTTCGGGGTGGGTGAATCTAACAAGGATAAGATTAACTTGAGCGTGCGCTGGCCTGGAGGAGGCACGGAGGCTTTCAGTGGGCTGGAGACTGGGGTGCGTTATACGATCACTCAAGGTGAAGGAAGCGCTATCCCGGAGACGCCTGCTGTGCCGATCGTGATCGGGCCTGCTCCAGAGCAAGAGTTGGATGAGCCTGCGATGAGCGGGTTCTGGGTAGCGAATCAGGTGCCGTTTCCAGAGCTCACGTGTACTGATAGCAAAGGCGCTGCTCGCAAGACGACCGATTTCATGGGCAAGCCGGTGTTGATCAACCTGTGGGCGACTTGGTGCGCTCCTTGCCTAGCGGAGCTAGCTAAGTTTGGGAAACATGGGGACGAGTTGCTTGCCCAGGGGGCTGTGATGTTAGCGTTGAACGTGGATGGCCTCGCTGTGGA
Organism: uncultured Verrucomicrobiales bacterium; assembly: GCA_938082635.1. Lineage (GTDB taxonomy): Bacteria > Verrucomicrobiota > Verrucomicrobiia > Verrucomicrobiales > DEV007 > JAACDM01. Next base: position 5,281 of record CALLLI010000234.1, on the reverse strand, counting down.
TGGCGGGGCAGAGACTGAGGCGAATCCTGAGGAGGTCCTGGCGAAGATTGGCTATGGCTTGCCTCACGGCACGGCGCGGCAGGAGAACTTGGGTAAGATCGAGCTTCTGATCCAATACCTGACTTCACGCCGAGCTCCGCTTTCCATTCCGTCGAGTTTCCTCGTCGATGCCAAGGGGAACATCGCAGCCGTGTATATGGAGCCAGTTGGTTGGGAGCAGTTCTCCGCCGATCTTGCGTTGCTCAATGCGTCGTCTGCCGAGCAACTCAAGCGCGCGACGCCACGTTCTGGGCGCTGGTTTACCGATCCGCGGCAGGTGGATCGCGAGGCCTACCTTAGCGACTATGCAACGCTCTTTGCCAAGAATGGATTCCCTGAGGAATCTCAGCGGCTCTATCAGTTAGCGAAGCCTAACCAGGGTGACCAGAATGCACAAGAGTTATACAATCAAGCGAAGTCCGCTTCGCAACAGGGGCAAACGAAGGAAGCGATGGACTATTACCGCAAGGCGATTGAGTTAGACCCCAACTACGGTCAAGCGTTGACCGGGCTCGGAGCCATGTTGCTGATGCAGAAGAAGCTGGATGAAGCTCAGCCGCTTTTTGAGAAAGCCTTGATCATCGATCCCAACCATGCCACGGCGCTGATCAATCTTGCCATGATCGATCAGACGAGGGGGGACAAGGAAAGCGCCCTTGCCCGGCTTCAGAAAGTCATTTCAAGAAACCCGGAGTATGTGGAAGCGCATCTGAATCTTGGTTCGCTCTTCGCCTCCATGAAGCAACACGAGAAGGCGATCTCGCACTTGTCGAAAGCGGTCCAGCTCAGTCCCAAGCGAATCCACGCACATCTCAACTTGGCTTCAGCGCTGATGGAAACTCAGCAATGGGCCAAGGCAGAGGAGGGATTTAGGGCCGTCTTGAAGCTGAACCCTCGGACAGGGTATGCGCACTTTGGCCTCGGCATGTTGCAGGCAAAGAAGGATCGGCATGCAGATGCCGTCATCTTCTTTAAGAATACCATCGCTCTCGGAGGGAAGAATGCCAAGACCTACACGCAGTTGGGTCTGTCTCTGCTCGCGCAGGGCGACAACCCGGGAGCAGGCGAGGCTCTAAAGATGGCGCTTCAACTGGATCCTCAGCACAATGAGGCGAGGAAAGCGCTGCAAATAGGTGGGTTTCTTAACCAATAGCTAATTCTAATAGCTAGTTTTTAAGGCTTGCTGATTGGGCTGGGCATGGTTCATGGTTGGCGAGCAGGCCTCTTTAACCCTCTACCTCTACCTGCCGAATAATCCCTAACGAAGCTACCATGATCGCTAAACCTCACCGCCTCTTCGTATTGGCGTCGTCCTTGCTCTTCCCTTTCGGGGCACTGGCCGTCAATGACATCGAACCCAGCAAAGAGTTCTACACAGCTAACAAGACCGTCAATCCGATCGTCATTGATGGCGACCTATCGGAGTGGAGGGGTGCAGAGTTGCTCGCTGACCCACGATTCTTCATTCCGAAAGGCTCTGCTACAAATCCCGATGTTGAGGGTGAGTTGGTGAACTTTGAGATCCTGGGCAATGGTGATTGGACCGGGGCGGATGATCATACTTCGGCTGTTCGTGTCATGTATGATGATGAGAATGTGTACTTTGGGTTCGTCGTCACGGACGAGTACCATGAGAATGCAGCCAACAGTGCGTGGAACGGAGATTCCGTTCAGCTAATGGTGGCAAATGGTGCGCGCGATGCTCAGGTGGCGCTCTATAACTATGCCCTCGGTGGAGTTGAAGGTGCCCTCGGCGAAGTGATTGTCAATCACGAGGCGAGGCCTGCAGATGGGGAAGACACAGAAGGTATCGTGGCGCGCAATGGAGATACCATGCGCACTACCTACGAGATCAGGCTTCCTAAGTCTGCGCTGGATATTGCGGAGCTTAAAGGTGGTGTGCAGTTCGGACTCGGCATGGCCATCAACGACGGCGACGAGGCTACGCCGGGTCAAAAAGGTTGGGGTGGACTTGGAGCCCACTCGATTGTCTTTGGCAAGACTCCGGGGGAAACTGCTCTGGTGACTTTGGCGGCGCCTACCGTGGAACGGGAGCGTGTTCAGGGGAATGACATCGAACCCGGTAAAGAATACTACACGGCTATCAAAGCGGCTGAGCCAATCGTTTTGGACGGTGATTTGTCAGAATGGCGCAGTGCTCAATTGCTAGCGGATCCAAGAGTCTCGATTCCTAAGGGTTCGAAAGCTGAAGGGGAACTGGTGAACTTCGAGATCCTTGGCAATGGAGATTGGACAGGTCCCGACGACCAAACGTCTGCCGTCCGAGTTGTCTATGACGATGAGAACGTTTACTTCGGATTCGTCGTCACAGACGAATACCACGAGAATGCTGCCAATAGTGCGTGGAATGGTGATTCTGTGCAGCTGATGGTCGCGAACGATGCCCGTGATGCACAGGTGGCACTCTACAACTATGCTCTAGGTGGCGTTGAGGGGGACATTGGAGAGATCATTGTTAATCACGAGGCACGGCCAGCCGATGGAGCGGACACGGAAGCGGTGTTAGTGCGTGATGAAGAGAACAAACGGACGACTTATGAGATCAAACTTCCAAAGTCGGCACTGGATATCGCTGAACTGAAGGGCGGCGTCAAATTCGGACTTGGCATGGCCATCAATGATGGTGACGAATCCACGCCAGGTCAGAAAGGCTGGGGCGGACTGGGGGCTCACTCGATTGTGTTTGGCAAGAGCCCGGGAGAAACCGCTTTGGTCACGTTGGCCACGGCTAATGATATTGAACCAGGCAAAGAGTTCTATTCTGCTGATCTGACTCCAGGAGCAGTTAACGTGGATGGTCAACTAAATGACTGGGGTGGTGTGCCGGTTCTTTCGGATCCAAGATTCGCGATTCCAAAGGGCACGACGAGTCGGGCTCCGGCCGCTGATCTCGTCCTCTTCGAGGTCCTGGGAGATGGTGACTGGACAGGGCCCGATGATCACACATCGACGGTTCAGATCGCCTATGATACAGACAACGTGTATTTCGCGTTTGTGGTCACGGATGAGTACCATGAGAACGGGGCGAATAGTGCGTGGAATGGAGACTCGATTCAGCTGATGATCGCGAATGACGCTCAGGATGCTCAGGTCGCGCTCTATAACTATGCGCTTGGTGGTATTGAAACCGAACTTGGCGAGATCATTGTGAATCACGAGGCGAGACCAGAGAATGGTGAGGACACAGAAGCCATCGTGACGCGTAACACGGACACCAAGCGTACGATCTACGAGATCAAGCTTCCAAAGTCCGCCTTGGGGCTCGATGAGTTAGGACCGGGCACGCAGTTCGGTTTGGGCATGGCTATTAATGACGGGGACGAAGCGACTCCCGGTCAGAAAGGTTGGGGTGGTCTCGGCGCTCACTCTATTGTCTTCGGGAAGACTCCTTCAGAAACCGCTTTGGTCACTTTGGGGGTTATTGGTTCCGGTGGTGGTGATGATCCATGTTTTGCATCAGCGATCACGCCTCCTCGGGCTGTGGAACCTGATGTGTTCAGGTTCCGTGCTAACGACTTCGAAGATTGTGTCCATGATTCGGCGAATCTGCTGATCGATGGGCAGTCCGTCGAGCTTGTGGCCACAGACGCTGGTCAAGGTGCCACTGACTACATTTACAGCATTGATTCGCCATTCGCTGGCGGCACAAGGCATACCTTCACGGTGGAGTTGTTGGATGCTAACGGTAAGGTTGTGTTTACCGAAACTGGGCCTTGGGCAGCGCCTCCTTTCAAGTATTTCAGGCCAGAAGAGCGAGTAAGGCGTGTTGATGAAACGAAGCCAGGCTTCCTCTGGAGGGTCTTCCAGAATTCTACTTACGCATCTAAGTCCCTGACAGAAACTGAGCTTGCTTTGGCCGGAGAGCTTGTCGATCCGATCACTGGAGATGCGATCACCGACAACTTCGCTGATCCGGGCCAGGTTGGGGCAGCGGATTCTTCGGGTGTCTCTGTCGGTGAGTTGTTCGAATTTGAGATCCCTGGTGTCATGAACTTACATGCTAGCGCTGACGGTGACATTGGTGCAGGGGACTTCGTTCCAGACGAACAAATGCCTGGTTTACCTGGTGATGAAGAGGACGGTGGAGATGGTCGTGGTGGGGCGCGCATTGAGATCCTCACGTATGTTGATTTCCCTGCGGGGCGTTTCACCATGGGTGTTCATGGCGAAGGGGCCAACGGCTTCCGGGTGGAAGGTGGGCCTTTTGATGACAACGAAGTCATGGGCGAGCATGTTCCGAACCAACAAGGATTTGATATCGTCTTTAAATTCGACGTTGAGGAGGCAGGCATCTATCCTTTGAGAGTCCTCTTCTTCAACAATGGCGGCGGTGGAGCCATCGAGCTCTACACGGTTGGTGATGATGGAGAGAAGACCCTCCTCAACGACGTGGCCAATGGTGGCTTAGCAACCTACCGCTCGGCTCCTACAGAGTTTAATATCACGGACATCAGCAGAGCTGGTCAGGATGTGTCTCTCACCTTCCAGTCGAAGGAAGGTGGCTACTATGCCGTGGATACCTCCACTGATCTCGAGAACTGGGAAGCGATTGTCACTGAGTATCCTGATGGCGGTGCTACCACAGAGACAACGTCTTATACAGACTCTGGTGTGCCGCTGGATACCGATCAGCTTTATTATCGTGTGCGTCTGGTTGCTGCTCCGGCGATCTACTTCACCGACTTTGAAGGTGACAATGGTGCCGAGGGATGGACTGCCGTGACCGACTCCGGTTCTGTTGAATGGGAACTCGGCACGCCAGCTGTCGATGGTCTTGCAGTGGCTGCTAGTGGTACTCAAGCGTGGGGCACCGATCTTGATGGCAATTACACCTCCGAGTTCAATCTAACGAGGCTGCGTTCGCCTGTCATTGACGCTAGCGTCAAGACGGCACCGAAGTTGAGCTTCAACTACTTCATTGATTCAACAATAGAGGTAGAGGGTGGACAGCTCCGATTCCTTGACGAGGACGGTGAGATCTTGTTTCAGCAAGAGGGTGAAGACATCCTCAGTGGCCAAGTCGTCGGCTGGACACCATTCAGCATCCGATTCCCATCGGCTGCCCGTGGTGTGAAAGTGATTATTGAGTTCGCCTTCCTAACGGATGACGACGGCGACGTCGGAGCCGGTTGGTACATCGACGATGTGAAAGTCGACTGATCTAATCACAAAGAGCGTTTGTTAGCTCTATTCTAAGTTTGAAGCCAGTAGGGCGCGACGA
>CALLLI010000233.1 GCA_938082635.1 uncultured Verrucomicrobiales bacterium | reverse complement strand
GATATTCTCTTCACATTCAAGAAAGGCGGCACTTTTCTTAACCGTCACCTTGATGGTCATCGTCTCGTCGTCGTTATGTAAGATCTCGGCTGTCATGCCTAAATATCTTTCATATAATTACCACAAAGTACAGGTTATAATCATATATGTTCCATTGAACACTATAGCCACTACATTATTCACCGGTCACACCCAAAAAATGATAATTATAAGACTCTCCGTCAGATTGGCTGGATGACTTAGTCCCCGGTTCGCCCTGTCGATTCTTTGTTCCTCACTTTCGTTTCTATGTTAGATTTTCATCATGCTTGGCGCAAGCTCTGCTCCCTCACTGCGGGTCATTCGCTTGGACGTTTCCACGCAAGGTAAGGTAGAGCAGGTATCTGCCACTCGTTTACCCATGGTTTGTTCAAAGCTTCCACCAGCCGAAGCTTTGAACAAACGGCTTCGCCCCTGTCCCCCCTCCTCCTGAACACTTTCACACGCCGACCAAGAGCACGATTGAGCGCTCCTTAGGATTAATATTCAATATGGCAACATATAAAATTTACAGTCCTCATTTGATCAATCACTCTTTGTGATCACGTATCCAACACAAACCCCGATACCATGGCGCTCTTTCATTCCCATTCAATTCGTTCCCGAAAAGCTCAGAGGCTCTACCCCTTAGCCCTTCTATTGATCGTCGGCATGGTCTGGGGTGCTGCGATCATCAACAACAACTACGTGGTTGGGCCAAACCTCCGGGTCTATCGCATCGCGGTTGCTGCCACGACCGAATTCACCGACCATCATGGCGGCACCGAAGCAGGGGCTTTGACAGCCATCAAGGATATCATTGCCGAGGTGAACAAGGTCTACGAGCAAGAGCTTGCCATTCGGCTGCAGTTGGTGTCAGACCCCCTCCAGAATTCGATCATCTTCACGGCTGCGGAGGGAGACTCTTATTCACCGGGTAATCGCAGCTCCCAGATCGCTCAGAATCAGATCGAACTCGATGCTAACATTGGCACCGCCAACTACGACATTGGGCATGTCTTCGGCATAGTCAGTAGTGGCGGCGGATTGGCTGGACTGGGAGTGGTCGGTTCAGCGAGCAGCAAGGCTAGGGGCGTCTCGGAAACGAGCAATCCTTCCGCCTCCAGCGCGGGTTTCATCGGCGTGGTCTTGCATGAGATTGGCCATCAGTTTGGCGCTCAACACACCTTCAACGCCGATGCCATTGGGTCCTGTGCCACCAATCGATCGAGCTCCAACGCTTATGAGCCTGCCAGTGGTTCCACCATCATGAGCTACGCCGGCATTTGTGATGCCGACAATCTGCAGCCCAATGAAGATCTCTATTTCCACGCCGCCAGCTTTGAGCAGATCAACGAATACATTGAGAACAACGCCCATGCTGCGCCAATTCAAACCACCGCAACCAGCAACAACGCTCCGACCGTGAGCGAAGGTGCTGACTATGTGATCCCTGCGAACACCCCTTTCGAATTGACCGCCACGGCTAGCGACGCTGATGGCGACACCCTTACTTACACTTGGGAACAATTGGACCTGGGTGTCTCCATGAGCTTGCCCTTATTCGACAATGGAGACAGCCCACTGTTTCGCTCCTTTCTCCCGTCTAGCAATCCGACACGCACCTTTCCGGCGCTGAGTGATCTCTTAGCAGGCACACTCAATATTGGCGAAGCCTTGCCCACCACCAATCGGGACCTAAACTTTCGCGTTACCGTACGAGACAACAACGCTGCTGGAGGAGGCCTCAACTCCAACGATGTCTTCGTACAGGTCAAGAGCACTGGCACCGCTTTCGCCCTAACCGCGCCCAACGGCGGTCAAACCATCACTGGTGGCGACAGCCAAACCATCACGTGGAACGTTGCGAATACGGATAGCGATGTTGATATCAATGCTAGCCAAGTCGACATCCTTCTGTCCACCGATGGCGGGCAGACTTTTCCTTTCCTCTTGGCCACCACCGCCAACAACGGCAGCGCCTCTGTGCCCATGCCTAACATCACAACAACGACGGCACGCATCAAGATCCGCGGCACGGGCAATATCTTCTTCGATCTCTCTAATAACAATTTCACCATCAACAACAATCCTGCTGCTGTTGGCGTGTCCTTGACCGAAACCGGTGCGGCCACCATGGCCACGGAGAACGGCCTGGTCGATACCTACAGTCTAAATCTGAACACGGCACCAAGTGGGACGGTGACCATCACCGCGACCGCCGATGATCAAAGTGAACTCAGCACTGATGGTAACACTTACGCTAATAGCACGAGTGTGAGTCTCAACTCCATCAGCCCAGCCACGGTGTATGTGCGCGCCGTTGACGATGGCGATACCGAAGGAGGCCACACCAGTATCATCACCCATGCGATCACCACCTCAACGAGCGCTAGTTACCCGACGAGCACTTTGGTCAATCAGCTTGTGGTGCAGATCGAAGACAACGAATCACCGCCGTTTATCGGCGTCGACATTGACTTTACTGATAGTTCTCCTTCTCCCACCAACTGGGCAACGCTCAAGATTGACAGTGCGTCAGAATCCCTCACCGAGCTGACCCGGGACGATGGCGTGGCCACAGAAGTGGACTTTCGGACACAAATATCAGGCGGGACACCTGGTTCAAGCACCAAAAGCCCAGCATCCACCTCCATTCCGAGCCATACGCCTGAGCTAAGCGATGTCGGTGGCTACGCTAGAAGCGGCAGCTCGCAATCACTCGTGGCGACTTGGTCTGGGTTGATACCAGATCGGAACTATGGCGTCATTGTGCTAGGACAAGAGAACTCTAGCGGAAGTTACGGCCAAACCGTGACCATCGCAGGTGCAACGACCTTGCCCTCCTTTTCCCAAACACTCAGTGACAGCCAACTACGTGTGAATCAAGTGATCGGCTCCAGCGCACAGAACCTGGAAGATAATGAACTCGTCGTTGCTGCCGATGGTTCCGGCGAAATTACTGTCTCAGTGGCTCCTACTGGCAGCGGCTTTAGTCTAGCAGGCATGGCTCTACACGAGATCTTGCCGTCAACCCCTGGCATTACTTCGACACTCGCCTCTCTCTCCGAAGGCGGCGCCAGCGATTCATACGAAATCAATCTCAATACCGATCCCGGTGGATCGGTGACCCTTGCCATTGATGCCGATGCCGATTCCGAGATCAGCTTGGACGGCAGCACTTTCGATTCGAGCGTGACTTTCACTACTTTCACCACCCAATCAATTTCAATCTTTACGCGCGCCATTGATGACACTTTGGTCGAAGGCTCTCATTCGACAACTCTAACAAACACCATCACTGCCAGCACAAGCACCACCTACCCGGTCATCCTCGGACTCGAGAACAGCATCATTAGCATCACAGATAATGATAGTTTCTCTCCCTTGGCTGGCATTGACTTCGATTCCGGCTCTAACAGCCCCACCAATTGGACATCTGTATCTTCTTCCACCTCCAAGAGCAATCTCACCCTTGACGATGGTAGCGCCAGTTCGGTCAATTGGAATGGAGCCTCTCGCAATGCGTCAGGGGGCACGTCTCCTTCCGCTTCCACCATACCAATCCATACGCCGAACTTGGCCTCGATTGACTTTGTAAACCTCTACACGTCTGCTTCTCCCTCGTTCACTTGGTTTGGTCTCACCCCGAACCAAGCTTACAATGTCTATGTGTTTGCCTTAGAGAACTTTGGATTCGACATCGATCAAGATGTCACCATCACAGGTGCCGATACCCCGATCACGTTCACCCAAGCTACTACCATTGGCACCGAACTCTGGGTGAATGGGCAGAAAGGTTCTAACCTATCTGCATTGGAATCTTTTGCGATCACCATGACGGCAAATGGTAGCGGCGAAATCGGCGTCTCAATTGCCAAAGGTGGTGTGACCTACGTTTGCCTCGCTGGCATGGCAATCCAAGAGGCACCCGCCAATCCGGGCATCACTGTCGATTCAGGCGATGGCATCGCTCTCGCGGAAGGCGGATCAGTAGACACCTACACCATCGGGCTCGATTCTGTGCCCAGTGGTTCTGTCGAAATCACCGTCACGGCCGATGCACAGAGTGAAGTCAGTCTTGATGGCTCCAACTTTGCCACTACGCGCGTGTTCACCCGCACCGACACTAGCTCTCAAGCGATCACGACGCGTGCCATCGATGACGCCACCGACGAACCGGCACACACGACACGCATTACGCACACTATCACAAATACCGCTGATGCCGGGCAGTATCCGCTCACTAGTTTCATCGCTCCAATCACAGGCACCATTGTCGACAACGACAGCGAAGTCTCCATCGTCGCCAATGATGCGACAGGTGCTGAGCCCTCCGACAACGCCCAATTCACGGTAGCACTCACCGCTGGCGACGTCGCCCCAAGCGGTGGCGTGACGGTCAACTACACCATCACAGGATCCGCCACCAATAGTAGCGACTACACCACGCTCACCGGCTCGATCACTATCGCTGCGGGGACCAATGCCAACGTGATCGATGTCACCGTAACCAACGACGGTGACTCCGAGCTACCAGAGAGCATCGTTCTTACCCTCACCACCACCGACGTTGGCAGTATTTCGGTTGCCGGATCTCCTATCAACAGTGCCACCGCCATCATCACCAGCGATGAACAAACCGCATATCACAGCTGGTTGAGCTCATACTTCAGCAATGCCGACCTTTCAAATACTAGCAAAGAAGCCAGCCTCTGGGGTCTAAACGCCGATCCTGACAATGACCAATTGGTGACCCTGCAGGAGTATTTTCACAATCGCTCCCCACTCATCTCCAATGAGCCCCCTGTGTCCTCCTCTGTCGTCACCGACATGGGTACGCAGTATTTAGAAATGGTCTTCCCCCGTCGCACGTCACTGAGTGGTGTGACGCAGACCATCCAAGAAGGCGCAACTCCTGCAGAGGCTTCCTTCGGAACAGCGGCCTCGGCGTCCGAAAGCACTACTTCCATTGATGCCAATACTGAAGAGGTCACCATTCGCCTAACTGTAGGCAGCCTTGTTCGAGGCTTCCTCCGCCTACAGCTCACTTCCAATTAGCCGACCAGCTCGATAGGCTATCATGAGTGCCGATTAGTGTTTCTGAGTGGTTCCCAGATACTCTTTCGTGATCGCACGTAGTTCAAAGTCCATGAAGGTGTCGCTGCTACTCAGATCTGCTTGATGCACGTTGATTGCGATCACATTCTTGCCGTCTTGGAAGAGGTCAGGCTGTAAGAAGAAAGCATCGATTTCACCTTTCTCTCCCTTCCCTGCGGCGGTGGTCGTGACCGTATCCTTGTCTTCTGAGCGCATGTTAGACCGATGGACTTCTTTTCCGTTGACGTAGACAATGGCACCGTCGTCACGATCCAAGCTGATATAGTATTTGGGTAACGTCCGGGATGTGGGGGGACACGGAGAAATGCCCCGTGCTGTTCGAGCATTCGCACCTCATAAAGCATCCGATCTCGCTTCCCTGTATACCATTCCAGCAAGCGGCTCGCAGTGCTTAATTCTTTGATTTCAAGGGCGTTAACAGGCGTCATTGGCGGTGAATTCGGGCACCAGAGAACGCCGACAGAGCCTATGTCCCGTCGGACCTCGCTCGCCACGGCAGGCGTGCTCCCCCACATCCCGGACGATACCAGTATTTGGCAATATTTGAAGCGTCCTCAATAGTCACCAGGCGACGGAAGCAGGCGACTAGGCTCTCGTTAGACGCATCACCGCCGTATAAGATGACGGTCTGGCGTCGCGCCTCGCCATCCCCCAAGGGAGCAGCCCCTTTTGCCCACGCTGAGGCATCAAATGATGCCGTGCTCCCAACGGTGTGGAAAACTCGGATCACCTCGTTGCATAAATCTCGGCCAACCGGGCTAGGGCTTTGCACCAGCTAGTCTCCTGATACATAAAATTTCGCAACCAGCGCACGAATTTCACGCTGCGCACGGTGAAGCGCTGAAG
>CALLLI010000232.1 GCA_938082635.1 uncultured Verrucomicrobiales bacterium | reverse complement strand
AGCAGGCACTGCAGAGGTGCAACCTGACCAAGGGATAGCCAGAGCAGGTGCGACAAAAGAAAGTCGCAACAACCAGGGCCGCATGGGTAAACCATGCGGCCCTCAACGCATCAAGATCTTTCTTTCGAGCACCTGCCCATGCCTAAGAAAACCTAACAAAGAATTACACGGCAGAGCGTGACAATCCCCACGGTATAAAGTGACGATGCCACGGCCCAAACGGCAATGATCTCCACGGCAAAGCGAGGCGCGGAACACTACGCCAGCTAGACCAGTGATGTAGCAAAGTGTCTCTGCGGCGGGGACGTTTTGGAGATCGAGCGTGATGGAATTTCTGCTCTTCGGAACCGAGGGAGAAATGATGAACGGAACACCCTTCTTTTCTGGGTCCAGCTTGATGACTTCAGCGCGTAACCAGTCGATAGCCTCTTTGAGGGGCGTGCCGCTAAGTTGCGCTTGAGCGATCACGATACTGTTTAGTTTCTTTGCGACGGCGACTGATCCTGGATCGTCATCATCGTTCTCGCCGACGGGATCCGTCCCATCGCGTGGTTTGATCTGGTCTCCATACCTGTCGATCAACTCGTCTACGAGGTTCATATTTGTTGGTGTGTTTGTGACGAGGAGCATCGACCGCTTTTCCATGTAAATCGCGTTCGCTCCCTCTGGAAAACCGACTTTTGCAGCTTCTAAAATCTGCTGCGGAATCACCGCTGCAGCCGGGGACTTTGGTTTCAGATTGAAGTCCTGAGAGGCGATCTGAATGAAGTTCTCTGGAGTCCGATAGGTCTTGGTGAAGAACTGTTCTTTCTCTTGTGCTTGAGCTTCGCGGACAAAGACGGAACCCACAGCAATGACAACGCTGAGGAAGCCGACGATCATGGTGGTTTTCATAGTTTGATTTGGTTTAGTTCGGTTTGTTTTAGGGCATAGAATTGCTGAGATAAGCTTCTCTAACATGGAAGTCTGAGCCATCGAGATGGCTCCGGCGGGCACGCGACCTTGTGCGGAGAAGCTTAGGAGTAGCTCGGAGTAAGCCGTGGCACTGATGCCGTGTTCTAGCACGCGATCATCGGTGGCGCGTTCTTCGTCTTGACGTAGCTGATGAGAGGCCGTCCACACCAGCGGGTTTGGCCAATGAAGAGCTTTTCCGAACATGGTGAGTAAGAGATAGAGTGCGTCCCGACGTTGGACGTGAGTGAACTCATGAAGGAGGATGGTTCTTCTTTGCTCGGCATTCGCTCCCAGGTGTGTCGTCGGGATCATGACCGTGGATCGCATGAGTCCAAATGCTAGAGGGGCACCGATATTCGTGCTTCCATAGAGGTCGATCTTTGTGGATAGACCAAGGGTGGCTTGGACCTCGCTCAACGTCTGGAGCCAGCTTGCATCGTTGATCGTGCGTGCGCGTTTCTTCAGGCTATTTAGTAGCAGGTGTGCTAAATGGCCGACGAAGCAATAGGATTGCGGCTACGAGGGCCCAGAGCCCGAGAGCGAGTTGACTGTAGTTTAGGTGCCAGGATTCAGATGGTGTGGCCACCGGCTGTGACGGCTCGCTTGAACTTGATTCGATTTCAAGTGGCATCATTGCGGTGCGAACAGTTACTTCGGTTGGCACCTCAATGTGGATCAAGGCTGGGAGAAATGATAGGATGGCGACGGCTATGGAGGCCCCAATCGTCCATCGCCAGAACACATTTCCGAGAGCCGCCGAGCCTCGTTTGATACAAAGAAGGTAGAGCAAGTGGCAGACAAGCAGAACGACCATCCCGTGGAGTCCGGGCAGCCAAACTGGATGTAGGTGAGTGATTGTCAGGGGATCTAGATTCATTGGTTACGTTTCGCCTCCTCGATCTTTCGTTCAATACGTGTGATGTCTTCCGGGCTGAGTTCTTGGTCTTTAATATTCAAGAGCCCCGAGACCGCTTGTCCTACGGAGGCGTCGAAGAAGGTCTCCACAATGCGTTGAAGAGCGGAGTCGGCCGCTTTCTCTCGTTGCCGTTGCGCCGTATAGACGAATCGTCGCCCGTCCTTTCGTCGAAGGACATGGCCTTTGCGCTCTAACACTCCCAAGAGTGTGCGGGCGGTAGAGTAAGTAGGAGGATCAGCCAGTTTCTCCTGAATGGCTCTGGCTGATACCGCTCCCTCTGCGTAAACGATGTCCATGATCTGATTTTCCCGCCGCGTGAGGGCACCATCTTGGATTTCGCGACTCTGTTTCTTACTAGTCATCTCTTAAAGCTAAAAAAGTAATTCGAGCCGGGAACGGGCAATAATGGGTGTCCGAGGAAGATTCTTCGGCAGGTCTGTCATGGGTATGGAATAGGTGGGCATGTTTAATTCTATTGCGCAGCCGCTTGCGGCAATCTCGCTTGGTCTCTACCCTTAGAGAAGTTCCCTACAGATGAGACAACCTTTTCGCAGCCTAGTCTTTGCTTATTGCCTGTGCGCTTTGACAAGCCCTGGGGCTTCTCATGCCGTCGACTATGAGATGGAGATCAGACCGATCTTTGAAGAGGGCTGCCTCGATTGTCATGGGCCTGACAAACAAAAATCCGAACTCCGCGTCGATAAGCGGGCGCTCTTGCTCCGTGGTGGGGATAGCGGTCTTGCGAGTATCGTTCCCGGTGATCCGAAGAAGAGTCATTTGTTAGATTTAGTCAAAGGAACGGATCCCGACGAGATCATGCCACCGAAGGGCGATCCGCTGACAGCTGAGCAGATTGCGTTGTTAGAGAAATGGATCTCTGAAGGTGCTGAATGGCCAGGGCAGATGGACGAGGTTGCTGAAGTGACGACGGATCACTGGTCGTTCCAGCCGGTGAAGCGTCCCGCAGTTCCAGGTGACGGTCATCAGCAGGTCGATGCTTTCTTGGCTGCTAGATTGAAAGAGGCGGGCATTGAGGCGAACGGTATTGCTGACTCGCGTTCGCTGATTCGGCGGATTGCGGTTGTATTGACAGGGCTGCCTCCTAAGCCAGAGCGTGTGCTCGCGTTTGAGGATGCCTATGCGAGGAATGCTGATCAAGCTTATGCCGAGCTGGTCGATGAGTTGCTAGACTCTGAACCTTTCGGTGAACGCTGGGCACAACACTGGCTGGATGTGATCCGGTGGGCCGAGACGAATGGCTCTGAGTCGAATCTCTATCGTAAGAATGCGTGGATTTATCGTGATTACGTCATTCGCGCTTTCAATGACGACATTCCCTATGACCGATTTGTAAGGGAGCAGTTGGCAGGCGATCAGCTAGGCAGTGGTGATGCGACGGGTTTCCTCGTAGCAGGGCCACATGTGCCTGCGGCAACGGTTGGCCAAGAGGAAACGGCCATTCGCCAGGCTCGGGTGGATCGCATGGACGAAGTCATGCAAACAGTGGGTGCATCGATGCTGGGAGTGACCGTGGGTTGTGCGCGCTGTCATAATCACAAATTTGATCCCATTTCGATCAAAGATTACTACGCGCTGACGGCCGTCTTTCAGGGCGTTGAATTCGGCGGGCGTATTCCTGAGTTCTCCAACGACCATCCTCGCAGGAAACGTGCGCAGGAGATTCGAGCAGAGATGTTCAAAGAACGTGCCACCCTGCGCAAGTTTCTCGGGGCGTGGGAAGAGAATTGGGGCGGATTCGCCGAAGTGCAGTTTCCTGCCACGACAACAAGTGCGGTTCGCATCGAGTTTGAGAAGAAAGCGATCTTCGTGGACGAAATGGAACTCTTCGGTCCGGCGGACTACTATCGAAACATGGCCCTTGCATCGCATGGAGCCTCCTTGGTGACAAATCCTGACATGACGCAACTGCGTGGCGACTTGAAGAACGCCAACGACGGTTTTTATGGCACGATGACTTGGAAATCACGCATGCCGGAGGGCAGCAAGGAGAAGCCCTGGGTCGAGGTTCATTTCGAACAGCCTCAAGAAGTGAGTCGATTCCGCTTCAGTAGCAATCGGGAGTATTACTTTGAGACGGACTACTTGGAGAAGATGCCGAATGGCATCTTTCCCGCTGTGCGTGTGTCAACGCTCCAAGCCGACGGCAGTTGGAAAGAAATCGGCAATAGCCAGCAAGCACGTAAGGTTCTCAATCAGAAGCCAGCCATGAAGAAGGCGTCTGTTAGGTTGCATGAGCACATTGCCAAATTGAAAGAGGAAGGGCCGCGTCACAGCTTTGTGGGGCAGTTCAAACAGCCGGCGGTTACTCGCGTGCTGCATCGTGGTAGCCCAGAGAATCCCCGCGATGAAGTCGCTCCGGCAGGTTTTGATATATTGCAAGGCGATCTGGGCCTCAACTCGAAGACGCCAGGCCCGAAACGACGGCTGCAGTTTGCGGAATGGCTTACGAAGCCAGAGCATCCGCTCACCGCACGTGTGATTGTGAACCGGATCTGGCATCATGTCTTTGGTGCAGGGATTGTGCCCACGAGCAGTGACTTCGGCTTGGCCGGGGCGCTGCCTACGCATCCTGAACTCCTGGATTGGTTGGCCTCCGAGTTCGTTCAGCCAAGTGCTGCTGAAGGGAAACCATGGTCGATGAAGCAGATGATTCGGACGCTTGTGATGACAGAGGCCTTTCGACGTGCCAGTCAGCCATCCGAGGCTGCGTTGCAGGTAGATGCAGGATCAACCTTACTTTGGCGCTATTCCCCTCGCCGCGTCGAAGCCGAGGTGATTCGTGATGGAATCCTTCAGGCCTCCGGAAAACTGGATCGTAAGATCGGTGGCCCTAGCTATCGGATTCATAATGTGAAGAAGACCTACGCGCAGTGGGAGGTGGTGAACAATCACGGACCCGAGACCTGGCGTCGCATGCTCTATCAAGAACGTTATCGTCGGGTCGATGATAGGATGTTCACCGCCTTCGATTTCCCCGACTGTGGACAAGTGCGAGCGAAACGGCCCGTTTCCACCACCCCATTGCAAGCGCTGAACCTTATGAACAGCGACTTTGTCATCGAGCAAGCGAAGATCATCGCCGAGCGTGCTCACGCTGAGGCGGGTGATGGTCGCGTGAATCGTGTGTTTGAGCTTCTGTTGGGCCGTTCACCGGACGACGATGAGTTGGCTGCTTGTGGCGAGGTGGATCTTCAGCTGGTTTGTCGTAGCTTGATCAATTCTAACGAATTCGCCTTTCTCCCATAACGATGAAGGAGGCTCACGCAGAGACGCAGAGACGCAGAGATTGTCGTCAGGAGATCAATGAGATATCTGGGGTGATCGTTGATCGAGCGGTGAAAGTGCATACGGCTTTGGCGCCTGGGTTGCTGGAGTCTGTGTATCAACGGATCTTGGCTTATGAGCGTCGAAAGGCTGGACTAGAAGTAGAGACTGAGGTTCCGATTCCGGATGAATGGGATGGCCGTAAGATCGACGAGAGCTTTCGTGCTGACATCATCGTCAATGACCAAGTGTTGGTTGAACTGAAGGCACTTGAATCGATTCAGCCTCTCCACAAGAAACAAGTTTTTACCTACCTAAAGCTCTCGAAGATCCATCTCGGGCTCTTGATCAACTTCGGTGCTTCGTTGTTGAAAGAAGGCCTCCATCGCGTCGTCAACGATCTACCAGAATGAATCCTACCTTTCCTAAATTCTCTGCGTTTCTGCGTGTCTGCGTGAGCCTCTTTATTGCAGGTGCCGTAAATGCCGCCGATAAACCTAACGTCCTCTTCATTGCGATTGATGACCTACGTCCGGAGCTCGGTTGTTACGGCTCACCAGCGGTGAAATCCCCCAACCTCGATGCGCTGGCCGCACGGGGGATGCGGTTTGATCGTGCTTATTGTCAGGAAGCCATCTGCTCGCCTTCGCGTGCGAGTTTGATGACGGGGACACGGCCGGACACCAACGGGCTCACCCACAACTACATCGACTTCAGTGAAGTGGACACGAGTCTCACGACGCTTCCCAAGCACTTCATTGAGAATGGCTATGAGACCGTCTCTTGTGGCAAGATCTTTCACCGTCCGGAGCATTCGCCAGAGTCTTGGAGTCGTAAACCTGCCCACAAGCTCGTGAAGGTGCCGAAACCGAAGTCGATGTATGCTCTAGCAGAGAATCAGAAGCTGCGTGATGATAACTTTAAGAAGATGTTCGAGCAGTATGGTGAGGCCGCCAAGCGTGGGCTTGGTAGTGGCCCTGCCTATGAGAATGCGGACGTGCCAGATCATCGCTATGTCGATGGCTACAACACGGAGCTAGCCATGGCGACGTTGAAGCAGATGACGAGCGACAAGGTAGATAAGCCCATCTTCTTAGCCATGGGCTATAAGCTCCCGCACCTCAACTGGATCGCTCCTAAGAATTACTGGGACCTTTATGACCGTGACAAGATTCAGCTCGCCACGCAGGTCGGCGGACCTAAAGATGGTGCTGCGATGGGCCTGCATGCCTCCTTCGAGCTGCGAACGCGGGCAGGCATTCCAAAGTATGGTCCCCTTGGTGACGACCTGTCTCGTACCCTGCTTCACGCATACTATGCGAGTGTGAGCTATGTGGATGCCCAGATTGGCAAGCTCTTGAATACCCTGCAGGAAACGGGCATCAGTGACGATACTATCATCGTTGTCTGGGGCGACCATGGTTGGCATCTCGGAGAGATGGGCATTTGGGGTAAGGCGACGAATTACGAGATCGCCACGCGTGTGCCGCTCATTGCCGCGACGCCTAACATGAAAGCGAAAGGCAAGAGCAGTAAAGCGCTTGTCGAACTGCTAGATATCTATCCGACACTCTGTGATCTCGCTGGCCTTTCTAAGCCTGGTCACATTGAGGGACTTAGCTTTGCGCCAGTCTTGGATGACCCGACTTTTGAGGTGAAGAAGGCGGCGATCAGTCAGTTTCCAAACCCAGCTCTGCGCGAGTGGGCGGCGAATCCCCTTTCACCAGAAATGCGTGCCACGTTCTTCGGACCATTGATCAAAGATGTGGAAGAGCGGATCATCAACCAACAAGGCTCTGCCTGGAATCGCGATCTCTTTGAGAATTATCTGACGGGTTACACGCTGCGTTCGGATCGGTATCGCCTCGTCGTTTGGCGCGATCATCGTAATCCTGCCTCGAAACCGATCTTTACCGAGCTGTTCGATCACGAGAAGGACCCAGCCGAAACTATCAACGTTGCTGCCTTTAATCCTGGCATCGTTACTAAGCTCACGGCACAACTCAACGAGACTCTAAAGAAATGAATGCTCGCGCAGAGACGCAGAGTTTTTGGGAACGATCTAAAGAGAATGGGTTCAGGGCTTTGTTGCGGCCGGGTAACTATCGATCTTCAAACAAGTTCAGAATCACACCCTTTCTGTGCCTCTGCGCGAGGCTTTAATCACCTTTGCTTTTTAACTTTATGATTCAGCCAGAACACTTGACTCCTCGTGGTCGCCAGTTGCTCAACCGAAGGGGCTTCATGCGAAACTCCGGGTTTGCGCTTGGAGGACTCGGTCTTGCGCAGTTGTTAGCAGCCGAGGGCGACCCCGCAGCCTTCAGTGGCAAGCAGCCTATTCGTCCTGACATCGATGCTGACAATCCTTACACACCACGCGGAAGCCATTTCGCAGGTGCGGCGAAGCAAGTGCTCATCATCTACTGTCCGGGTGCGCCTAGCCATGTGGATACGTTCGATTACAAACCTTCCCTGACGAAGTATCATGGTCAAAAGCCTCCTGGCATGCCTGCCGTTACTTTCGAGGGCCCAACGGGCAATATCGCGAAGCCGTTCTGGGAGTTCAAGCCCCGTGGTGCCAGCGGCAAGATGACTTCTGAGCTGCTCCCGAACATGGGCGCATTAGCAGATGATTTCTGTTTCATTCACTCGCTTCACACTCAGACGAGCGCGCATCCTCAGGGAGAGAATTTCTTCAACTCAGGCTTCACAATGGAGGGCTTCCCATCGTTTGGCGCGTGGGCGACTTACGCCCTTGGCTCCGAATGTAAGGATCTCCCCGCGTTTGTCGCTATCAATGATCCGCGTGGGCTTGCGCGGTCTGGGAAGAACAACTTCGGGAACGGCTTTCTTCCCGCAGCGTTTCAAGGAACGGATTTCAACGCCAAGAACCCGCCAGCAAACTTGAGACGTCATCAGAGCCTTACGGCTTTCGACGACAAGAAGACCGTTGATTTACTCAAGCGACTCAACGCCAAACATCTTGAGCAGTTTCCGGGGGACGCCGATCTCGCTGCACGCATTGCCAGCTACGAGTTGGCCGGGCAGATGCAAACGTCGGTTCCTGGTATGATGGATTTGTCGGCGGAGCCTGAGTCGATTCATAAAGAGTATGGTACGGATACGGGAACCGAGCTGAAACGGGAGTACGCCAAGAATTGTATCCTCGCTCGGCGCCTCATCGAGAAAGGCGTGCGTGTCGTTCAACTCTTCAATGGAAGTGATCCTTCTGGAGGCAATGGCATTACCAACTGGGACTCACATTCTAACATCAAGGATACCCATGCGATGCAAGCCGAGATTATGGATCAGCCCACAGCCGCTATGATTCGCGATATGAAACGTCGTGGTTTGTTAGACGATACTCTCATCGTCTGGTGTAGCGAGTTTGGTCGCATGCCCTTTTTGCAAGGGAATGGAACCGGGCGCGATCATAATCCTGACGCGTTCACGTGCATCCTCGCGGGTGCTGGGGTGAAGAAGGGTTTCAGTTATGGCGAGAGTGATGAGTTCGGATTCAAGGCCGCCGTTGATCCCGTCGAAGTCTACGATTTCAACGCCACGATTCTCCACTTGATGGGGCTCGACCACGAGCGCTTGAGCTATTACCATAACGGTCTCGAGCGACGTCTGACCAATGTGCATGGGCATGTGATCAAGGACGTTCTTGCCTAGAGTGTTGATTTGTAATCGCATTCATCGAAAGCTTAGCTTGATGTTTTCTCAGTCTAGCAAACGCCTTGTTTTTGCCATTGCCTCGCTGACGATTTCGATCGTCAGCAGTGATGCCCAGCAGAAGCCTAACGTGCTTTTCTTGGCCGTCGATGACATGAACGATTGGATCGGTTGTTTTGAAACGACACCTCGGGCGATCACGCCAAACATTGATCGGCTGGCTGCTCGTGGGGTGAATTTCACCAATGCGCACACCGCGGGTGTCTTCTGTGCACCGGCGCGCGCGGCCATCTTTTCGGGGCAATTTGCCTCAACGACAGGCTGTTATCGAACCGCGACCTACTTTGTCCATCATCCCGAGATTGAGTCTCTGCAAACGAGCTTTAGCAACTCTGGATACGCAACGTACGGTGCGGGGAAGCTCTTTCATCATTCCGCTGGAATGATCGATCAGCGAGGGTGGGACACGTTCTTTCTGAGAAACCCAGCGCAACGTCAGAGCGGTTGGCCTCTCGATTCGTGGAGTGGAGAGACGCCGTTTCCTGACCCCTTTCCGGCTAGCATCTACAACAAAGGGCAGGAAGTGAAAGGTGGGTTGTTTCTCGAATGGGGAGCCATTCCCAATGCGAAGGAAGGGGAGATGGCGGACACCATGCGGGCAAATTGGGCCGTGAAGCAGCTGAAGAAGCAGCATGACAAACCGTTCTTCATTGCGACTGGACTCTACGCACCTCATTTCCCTAACTATTGTCCTCAGATGTACTTTGATCTGTACGACCCGGACGACATCGTCTTGCCTCCTTACAAAGTGGACGATCTAGACGACTTGCCACCGAAGATTCGTAAGATGAAGACGGCGCGGTCTCGGATTCATCAGAAGTTGGAGAGCCTAGGTGCCGTGCGGGATGCCATTCATGGCTACCTTGCCTGCATGAGTTATGCCGACGCCATGGTAGGTCGTATGTTAGACTCTCTTGAGACGAGCCCTTATGCGGATAACACCATCGTCGTGCTCTGGAGTGATCACGGTTATCATCACGGAGAGAAGGGGGATTGGGGGAAGCATACTCTTTGGGAACGAACTTCGAATGTGCCGTTCATTTGGGCTGGGCCGGGCATTGCCAAAGGCAAACAGACAGAGGCTACGGTGAGCCTGATCGATATGTATCCGACGTTAGTCGATCTGTGTGGACTATCACAACCTAACCAGAAGCTGGAAGGGGAATCCATCGCTTCCACGCTTAGCGATCCGTCCGTGGCTAAGGATCGCAACGTTTTTCTTCCTCACATGAATGCGGGAGAGTATGCTGTCATCAACAAGGGCTGGCGCTACATCCGCTATGGCAAGGATGGTGAGGAACTCTACAATCTCAAGAGCGATCCTAACGAATGGACGAATCTCGCTTCCGAAGAGAAATACGCCACAGTGAAGGAGGCGATGCGTCAATCGGCACCAACTAGCTTTGCTGAGCCCAAGCTAAACCTTCGCAAAGATCTCGTGATCGAGGGAGATACGTTTCGCTGGGAGAAGGGGGCGGCTGTAAACGCGGCGAAGCCAACGCCGTCAGTGGGCGTTCGTAAGAAGAATGTTCTTCTCATTGTCTGCGATGACTTGAATACCCACGTTTCTCTGTCCGGCTATGACCCTATTCAAACGCCGACGTTGGCCCAGTTTGCCTCCGAGGCGATGACCTTCAGGCGAGCCTTCTGTCAGTATCCGGTTTGTGGTCCCTCCCGTGCTTCGTTTCTCAGCGGCTTTTATCCAGAGTCGACGGGCGTTCTCGACAACAAAGCCAATCTCCAAGAAACACGTCCAGGCACCGTGACGATGCCACAGTTCTTCAAGGAGAATGGCTACTGGACGGGCAGCGTGGGGAAGGTCTTTCACTCACCAAGACACGAAATTGGAAAGGTGGCCTTGAATGAGTTTGTCCGATTTGGTAATGATGAACTTCCGGTCGTGCGAGCGGCTCGCGAAACGTTCGAAGCCGAGCATGGGTCGGTCGAGAATGGATTCAACAGGAGAGCGTGGAGGAAGCTTGCCAAGGAGGCTGCGACCAAGCTCGATGCCCAGACGCCACC
Organism: uncultured Verrucomicrobiales bacterium; assembly: GCA_938082635.1. Lineage (GTDB taxonomy): Bacteria > Verrucomicrobiota > Verrucomicrobiia > Verrucomicrobiales > DEV007 > JAACDM01. Next base: position 25,034 of record CALLLI010000232.1, on the reverse strand, counting down.
GGGCTTCGGGCGCAGTGGACTGACGGATGCTCAACACAAGGACGGCAAGAATGTTCGTCAGGTTGCAAGTTGGCTCACGGGGAAAGTTCATCAGGAGAAGCCGTTCTTCATCGTGTGTGGTATTCAGAAACCCCATGTGCCCTTTCTTGCTCCAAGTAAGTACTTTGATCAGTATCCGTTAGACAAGATTCAATACACTCCGGATCGTCCCGATCTCTGGGACTCCCTGCCTCGCAAAGCAATTAGCACGCGCTTCAAAGAGTTTGGTTTCGAGCTTGGCAAAGAGAATGACGCGCGTCGTCGTGAATACATGCAAGCTTACCATGCGTGTGTCTCTTTCATCGACGTGCAGCTCAAGATTGTCTTCGACTCACTTAAAGAGACGGGCCATTGGGAAGATACCATTGTCCTCTTCACCTCGGATCACGGCTATCATCTGGGGGACCATTTTCTGTGGGGAAAAGTCACGCTCTTTGATATCGGCGCTAAGGTGCCGTTCATGGTGAGAGTGCCAGGGGTGACTGAAGGCGGGACGGTCTCGCAGGCGATGGTCGAGTTGGTCGATATCTATCTCACCCTTGCAGATCTCGCGGGACTCACGCCCCCAGAGGCATTGCAAGGAGCCTCACTTCGCCCATTGCTCGATCACCCTGAGCGGCTGGGAAAGAAGAAGGTTGCCTACAGCGTGGTTTCCCGAGGGAAACAGTTAGGCTATGCGTTGCGGAATCAGCGCTGGCGATACGGAAAGTGGCCCGATGGCGAAGAGCTCTACAAGCTCACGGCTGACCCCGAGGAGAAGTACAACCTTGCGATTCAGCCTGATATAGAGAAACGCTTGATAAAGTTCCGGGAGCTTCTGGCCGAGAAGCAGAAAGAAGCGGCAAGCCTTGGAGCACCTTAGAGGATTGCTTTCGAGATTCCTCGTAGGCCTAACGCAATGGTCGCTAGGACAATGAGAACACCGAGGATGTTTTGGCGTCGGGTATTGACGTGGTCGCCTAAGACGGTGCGGCGATTGACGATCCAGAGTAGGAACGAGGCAATGATAGGGAGGAGAAGACCGTTGGCGATTTGAGCAAACTGAATGATCTCTATCGGTTTGTAGCCACAAGATGAGACGATGACGCCTACCATGAGGATGACGATCCAGACGGATCGGAAACGTGCGGATTTTAGATTAGAATCCCAGCCAAACACGCCTTTGGCGACGTAGGCGGCGGCTAGGGGAGCGGTGATTGCCGAGGTGATGCCAGCGGCGAACATACCCAGGCTGAGGAAATACTTCGCGGAGGTGCCGTAGAGAGGTTCTAGGCCTTTGGCCAAGTCGGCGGCGTGTCTAACGGTGGTGCTAGATTGGATGCCGGCGGCGCAGATGATGATGGCTATGGATACGAGGCCGCCGCCGATGATTGAGATGTAGGTGTCTTTGCGAGCGGCCTGAAGGTCGGCCGCGCCCTTCCATTTCTCTTGAACCAAGGAGGCATGGAGGAATAGGTTGTAGGGAACGACCGTGGTGCCCACGAGGGCGAGGATGGTGAGCCAGCTGTCCTTAGGAACGCGCGGAAGTAAGATCCCTTTGGCAACGGCATTCCAATCGGGCCGAGTGACGAAGGCTGTGATGATAAAGGAGAGACTCATGAGCAGCACTAGGACGACGAGGCATCGCTCGATGGTGCGATAGTTGCCGATGAAGAGGAGTAGGAAGGCGATGGCTCCCATGCCTAACGGAGCCATGTTCCATGATGAGCCAGCGATGGTGGTGGTCGTTTGAGGGAAGATTGTTTCCAGGCCGAGGGCGCCGCCGCTGATGTTGCCAGCCTCGTAGGCGGCATTGCCGATGAGGATCGCCGACAGGACGAGAAATAGAGCAAGCGCCTTCAGGAATGGAGGCGTGATCTGTTCTCTAACCGTCTCGGCCAATCCTTTGCCGTGAACGAGGCCTAGCCTTGCGGCCATTTCTTGAAGGGCGATGGTGGCTATGGTAGATAGGGCCATTGCCCAGAGCAGAGTGACATGGTAATTGGCACCTGCTAGGGTGCATGCCGTCACGGTGCCTGGGCCAATGAATGCTGCGGCGATGAGCGTTCCGGGGCCGAAGTGCCTTAGAGGATTCTTCAAGGCCGGCCTCGCTGGATTTAGGAGTGTTGTTCGATCACCAGATCGGCAATCGCATCGGTGGCGAAAGTGATCACCTCGTCCACGGCGCAGATGGCGATTCTCGCTGTGTCTTCGTCTTCGCGGCACCACTGAAATTCAAGATCACTAGAGACGCCGGTTACGTCCACTGGGTAGGTGGCCGAGAAGTAATCGCGGGAGTGTTGGTTGATGATGCGATAGGCGAGGGTGTCCGCCTGACGGGAACCAAAGCCAAGGCCGACGGCTTCTGTGAGCCGATGGAGCATGACGGTGACGGAATCCGTATGAACGGTAAATGTGAGGATGTCACGGTGGACAAACGCCGCCTCCATTTCCGCAAGGATGTCTTTAGGGCTGTCGTTACTGCCAGGCTCAGGGCGATTGCTTAGCCACTCTGAGAGGAACTTAGCAAGCGTAGCTCCTGCAATGAGCAGGAATGATATTGTGAACAAGGTGGTCATCGCGCTTTCCTAGGACAATAGGCGGCGATGAGGCGATGACAATGAAGAATCAGGAGGTGCCGTATTTCTCCCGGTGGAGAGTCTCACACTGTGTGATCCACTGATCTCGCTGGATGCGGTCCTTGAAGGTAAGGCGCTTGGAGAAGGCCTCTACATTGGTCTCGTTCCACTCAGCAATTTGGTTGTAGCGGAAGATGCCGATTTCGTGGAGGCGACCTTCGATGACCCGGGCGATCCCTTTGATTCTCGTGAGATCGTCGATGGTGCTGGGTGGCCGACGGTAAACTTTTCCGAGGCTAGGGTCGTCGAGAAGCAGTTCGTCGTCAGAGAGCGATTCGGTGAGAGGTATGGGGTCCTCGATCGGCTCTGAAGCAAATAGTGAGAATTGATCGATCGCTTCTTCTTTCTCGGGCTCTTGTTCGGTGGCTTCCTGGGCGCTGTCGCTTTCCGTGGGGAGAGCCGTTGGTGCCTTAGTGCTGCTGAGAGCCTGGGCTTGCTCGATCCAGCGATCACGTTGGATACGATCTTGGAAGCCTAGCTGATCAGAATATTTGCTAATATCGTCTTCAGTCCACGCGGCGATCTGATCCCAACGAGTGATGCCGACCTCGTTGAGCTTGACCTCGATTCCGGCAGGAATGCCATCGATTGCTGTCAGCGCATCGTTGTTAGGATCGACTGGGGCCTCTGTGACTAAGTTCACGGGTGCTGGGGCAGGAGGGGTGGACTGCTGGGTGAGGATGTTTGCTCTGGCCTGAGCGAGTTCCCGCTCCGCTTCTCGACGTTGATCGCGCTCGGCATGGGCATCAGCCGTGAGCCGATTGACGTGGGTCTCCATGGCCTGGTTGTCATTGCGGAGCCGCTCAAGATCGTCCTCGAGATCACGGTTGTCTGTGCGTAGGCCTTCGAACTCGGTTCGCACCGTGTTGAGCAGTTGGATCTCGGTGCCGAGTCGGGAAACTTGGTATTCGGATTCTCGAAGGGCTTCGGTGAGTTGGAGCACTTTGTCTTCGGTGCCCCGGAGATTCTCTTCCTGCGCAGCCACCTTCTCGCGTTCCTCTTGCAGTGTTTGGACTTCTTGAGTGAGTTGATCGCTCTTGTGCTTAGCTGTTTCCAGTGTTGCGGTTGTGTTAGCGAGGGAGCGTTTCGCGCGTGTCACCTCTTGAAGCGTTTCCTGCTGACGCTTGTCCGTGGCGGCAATCTCTTGCTCAAGGTCCTGGATACGTGTGAGAGCTTGGCTATCTCGTTCTTGGTAGTCAGCAAGCTCCGTGTTGAGCCGAACCATCTTCTGCTGGACCTCAAAGGAATCTCCATCGCCAAATGGCGAGGCATTGCCACGATCTTGCTGCCGCTCGCGCCAGCGACAGAGGAGGTAAGTAACCAAAGCTGAGGCGAGGACGATGATCGTTGCCGTGATCAGTTCTGGGAGCAGGAGCGCGAAGTCGGGCATGATCGGGAAATGGAGTGTTAGGGAGAATCGACTTCGTTCGGGTAAGTCAATCTGCTCGTGACCGTATGGCCACTTAGCTGGGCTTGCACGAAATTGGTAAGTTCATCTGCAACGGCCTTGCTGGGAGCGATGCCCCCGAGGAGTGCGACGTCTTTACTGATGATGATGCGAGGCGATTTGATCTCTGCGAGGTAACGTTTGAAGAATGTGGGTTTCGTCGAAAGCCATTCGGGGTTGGCTGCTTCGGGCAAGACTTGGATGGCGGTCTCAAGTGGTTGGCCAGGAGCACGCTGGCCCTGCAAATGCTCGATCAGATCGGTGCGAATCAGCGTTGATTGAACCGCCCCCTCAAGGGTAATGATTCCATTCTCCTCCTTCAGCTGAAAGGTAGGGCTCTCCCGTTGCACTTCCACCATATTGACGATTTTATCCGCCAATGAGAGGAATCCGGCTCTCATCTCGTCTTTAAGATCGTGGGCTTGTTTGTCGGTGTCAACGATACCGATGAGCCTCAATTCCTGACTTGTGGTCACCATGAGTTCTGGTTCGCGTACGCGGTCGGATGCGAAGAAATACTGCACGGCTTTGCCGAAGCTGTCTTCCCAATCAGGAACGGCGATGTCTGTGTCCCCTGCGGCCTTGGCCTCGGGGCTGTTAGCCTCGGGGTCGAGAGGGGTTTCTGGGAGGGCTCCGGTGGCATCGAAGATGGCCTGTTCTAGAATGATCAATGTGGATGGTGCCAAATTGGCTCGAAGCGCAATTACTTCACCTTGAGCGAAGACTTGAAAGCGGGGATGGCGTTTCCAGTCGTGAGTGAGTTCGGTAAAACCGTAATTTCTCTGTGTGTCCGCTGGTAGGCCCTCTGCTGCGAGTGCGTCGACGGCTTGCTGGGCGCCCAGCATCCCTTCAGTCGTGGTGGCGGTTCCAAAGACGTGGCCTTTTCGAGCAGTGAAACGGACTTTGAATGGGATTCCTGGCTCTGGTGATCCCTCTAGTCTCTCTTGTAATACCTTCTTGGTTGCTTCACCAAGTTCTGCCTGAACCCTCTCAAGTTTAGGGAAATAGAGAGTAAGGGCGCAGCTGAGAATTAGGAGCCCGTAGGCAAGAATGGCGTATATCCAGCGCATCACGGATGTTTACAGAACATTGCGGCAATCGCAATGGGTGGGGCAAATTTGTGTTAAACTTTTTAGAAGGGCTGCCCATTCCCTTGGTTTAGGCGGGTCTGTCGTATTCACTCTGGTTCTACCTTCCATAATAACCTTTAGAAGTGAAACCATTTCGAGTTGCGAATATTTCAGAAATCCGAACAATCTATTGAACTTAAGTTTCTATCAGTGGAGAGCAGTGTTCTCGAAACTTAAGATATCTTAAAGATAAAAGTTTTATAAAAATCAGTGGAGCACTATAAAAGCATTGAACTTTATCTCGGTGGGGGTAGAAATGGGGGCTAATGGGACCAAGTGGTGAAGATTCCTCGACAATGGTTCAGCATGACGATTCTCCGCGCATTTACAATGGGCAAGAGAGTCGGCTGGTGGATGAGAAGAATCGTCTCAACATCCCAGCAAGATGGCGGGATGCCCGCTATGTCGAGTTCCACGCTCTCCCAGACAGCAACAATCCCTGCCTCAAGCTTCTCAATACCGATGAACTTCGGCGTATGAAGCGCACGCTCGATGACTCTAAAGAATTCACTCCTGCTCAGAAGAAGATGTTCCGGCGCCGCTGGTTCTCTCGAGCGATGCCTTGTCCCTTGGACAAGCAGGGGCGAATCGTCGTGCCTCCCGAGCTCCAGGAGCGCTACAAATTTTCAGGCGAGGTTGTCATCGTGGGTGCCTGCGAATGTTTGGAACTCTGGCGTCCGGAAGATTGGGCGGGAGAGCAAAGCCAAGATGCCGATGCCACGGTCGACTCCATGGCAGACTCGCTGGGTTTCTAGCGTTCAACAAGGAGGCCTCGTGCAGACTACTTCTAGCCAAGCTTCGGGTGATGCCTGCCATGTGCCGGTCTTACTCCAGGAGATTCTTGATTTCTTTCAGCCATCGGCGGGGATGTGCATCGTGGATGGCACCCTTGGTTTTGGTGGGCATAGCGAGCGCCTTTTGCAGTGTGGTGCGCACGTAATCGGCATTGATCAGGATCCTGAAGCGCTGGAACGCGCTGGTCAGCGTCTGGCCGGATTTGGTGAGCAGTTTCAGGCCTTGCGTGGAAATGCGGCAAGCCTTGATCGACTAGCGGAAACTCATGACTCGTTTCCGAATCAAGTGGATGCCATTCTCTTCGATCTCGGAGTGAGTTCCTGGCAACTCGATCAAGCCGAGCGCGGCTTCTCTTTCCAGTCAGATGGCCCGCTCGACATGCGGATGGATCCTGACCAAGCGACAACTGCGGCAGAGTTGGTTAATCAGCAGAGCGAGGAAGCTTTGGCTGATATTCTTTGGACCTACGGTGAGGAACGCGGCAGTCGCGGGATCGCCAAGGCCCTAGTCGCGCGTCGTCAAGAGCGGCCATTCGAAACGACTCTGGATCTGGCCAATGTGATTGCTCGCGGTGGACGTCGCTCGGGGAAGATTCATCCGGCTACGCGCTCGTTCCAGGCGTTGCGTATTGCCGTGAATCGCGAGCTTGATGTCTTGCCAGAAATGCTAGGTCATGCGGTGCGCCTGCTTAAGCCGGGGGGCAGGTTGGCTGTCATCAGCTTCCATTCTCTGGAGGATCGGATCGTGAAGCATTTCTTGCGCAATCACAGTCAAGCCATGGTGGATGATCCCACGTGGCCTGAACCACGCCCGAATCCTGAATACGATTTCGATTTGCCTGCCAAACTCATTCAAGCCGCGCCCGAAGAGGCTTCCCGTAACCCACGTGCGCGAAGTGCGAAGCTTCGCTTTGCCATTCGGCGCGCAGTCTAACTCCCTCACCGCTTACACGATCTCATGTCTAACGATTCTCCTATAGGTGTGTCCCTGATTGTCAAAGGAGCGACGGTTCTTATGCTTTGTGTGGTCTGTGGGTGTTTGTATATCAATATCCGTGCTGGTCATGTGGCGAAGCGTCAGCAGATCCAGGGGCTGAAAGAGGAGCAGGTGATTATGGATATCAACGTTCAGAATGTGGAGGCGGATATTAAGAGGAATCTCGCGCCGCGTGTGCTCGAAGCCCGATTGCAAGCCTATAACAGTGATCTTCGTCCCGTGAGTGTGGAGCAAACGGAGGCGCTTGCGCCTGAAATGACCGCTCTCGTTGATTTACCTCTATGACGACTCGTCCAACAGCAAAGCCCGCTTACCGCTACTCGACTGAGTTGCGGGCTATAATGTTGTGCTCGGGGTTTGTGGTTCTGCTAACTTGTATTTCTGTGCGTCTGATTCACGTGCAGCATACGCTGCACGAGAAGGTGATGGCTAAAGTGAAGGTCGATACCTTCGCTAGCGAGGTCGTGCCGGCGCGCCGTGGTGATATCCTCGATCGGGATCGGCGGCCTTTGGCGACGACGGAGCCGGTGAGCGACCTGTTCTTGGATAGGTATCATATTCCGTTGGTGAAGAGTATTCACAGGATTGCGAGGAAGCAGCTTGGGATGACGGATGAAGAGCTGAAGGGCTATGATGCGGACGCGAGCAAGGCGCTCTTCTATCAGATGCTAGCGACGAAGTTGGTTCGGCCGCTTAAGCTAGAGATGACTGAGTTGTTGAAGGGCCTCCAGGGCAGCACGGAGGATTTTGTGATAGACGAGGAGGTTGACAGTCAGTTGGCCCGTGAAATTGTGAAAGATCTGTATAGCGAGGGATTTACCGGCGTCTACGATCGTCGCTCTATGAAGCGTGCTTATGTCAGCGATGATCTGGCCTGCCATGTGCTAGGGTATGTCTATCATGGGACCCAGGGGGCCGAGGGTATCGAGGCGAGTATGGATGGTTTTCTGAAGGGTGCCGATGGTGCCCGTTACTACGATTTAGAAGGCACGCTGGTCGACGAGGTGGCGCCGCAACATGGGCGGCATGTGGTGCTGACGCTAGACGCGGCGTTTCAAGACATGGCCGAGAAGATTGTGGAAAAGCACTTCAAGGCATTGGGGGCGACATCTATCACAGCCATCTTTGCGGAGCCAAGCAGCGGTGAGATTCTTGCCTTGGTTAATCGTCCGGGCTTCAAGCCTGCGGATGCTGGCAACTCGAATCCTCGCTCTCGCTGGAACCGTGCCGCATCGGCTGCTTATGAGCCGGGTTCGACGTTTAAGATTGTCACCTTGGGTGCTGCTATGGATTTGGGTCTTGTTAGGCTTGATGAGTGGGTGGATTGCTTCAATGGCTCCCACATAGAAGAGGGTTGGAAGAAACCGTTAGAGGATTCGGCTGAAGCGCGTCCGTCGGCGACGGTGCGTGACGTGCTCGCCTACTCTCTGAATACGGGGACTTACTCGGTGGCGCGGCAGATGAAGTCGCTCGATTTTTATAATTACATGCTGAAGTTCGGCTTGGGACAGAGAACGGGGATTCGTCTTCCTGCTGAAGAGAACGGCAGGGTACCGCATCCTGTGAGGGGTGAGGTACGGGATCCGAATGAAGGGTGGTCGCGTAGTAGCTTCGCCTTGTCTCGCCTAGGGATGGGCTACAATCTCAATGCAACGCCTCTTCAGATTCTTGGGCTCATGAGCGTGGTTTGCAATCAAGGCAAGCTCATCAAGCCGCGCATTGTGCGTGAGATCCTAACTGAAGACCACGAGCGCGTCAGTGCGAGTTTGGATTCGGAAGTGGTGGAGAACGTGCTTTCAGCGCGCACCGCTGGCAAATTGAAGTCGGCGCTTATCCATGCGGTGAGAGAGGGGACCGGGAAGAATGCGATTGTGGATGGTTATGTGGTGGGCGGCAAGACCGGAACGACGATGAAGGTAATTGAGGGGCACTATCGCAAGAATCGCAACCTCGCTTCTTTCTTGGGATTCATCGGGACGGAATCTGAGCCTGCGTTGATTGGGATGGTGATAGCCGATGACCCTCAGAGCGAAGGCAAGCGGCATGGTGGCAGTGTGGCCGCACCAATTTTTAAGGAAATCGCTGAAGCGGGGATGTATCACTTTGGAGTGCGTCGCCTTGCCTCCGTTGACATGGAGATGGCGAATTAACAGAATGGTGACTCTAAAAGAAATGATCGACGTGATGCCAACGGTGCGCTCTTCCCAGGGGGGAGCGGACGTTGAGGTGTTGCGTCTTTGTTATTCGTCGCGTGATGTGACGCCTGATTCGGGTTCGGTCTTCTTCGCCTTGAAGGGCGAAACGGTCGATGGGCATGATTACATCGAGCAGGCGAGGGAGGCGGGGGCGATCGGTATTGTGGCAGAGTCTGCCGCACCAGAGCCTGGTGATTTCCCTTGGGTGCAGGTGCGAGATTCTCGTGAAGCGCTTGCTCACGCAGCGGCTACGCTGCAGGGGCATCCCTCGAAAGACCTTCGTGTGGCAGGTGTGACCGGCACGAACGGAAAGACGACGGTCGCCTTTCTCCTGCATTACTTGCTTAAGCGGGCTCAGCATTATGCCGGCATGTTAGGGACCGTGCATTACGATGTGGGGAGTGAGTATCGTAGTGCCACACACACGACGCCGGAGTCTGTGGAGATTCAATCTCTGTTAACAGAAATGCGGGATGCTGGTTGCCGTAGTGCGGTGATGGAAGTGTCCTCACACGCTCTGAGTCAGCATCGAGTGGATTCTGTCTTGTTTGATGCGGGCATCTTCACGAACTTTTCCCAGGATCATTTGGATTATCACAAGACGATGGATGCTTACTTTGAGGCGAAAGCTTTGCTAGGCGAGCTTCTCATCAATCAAGGCGGCAAGAAGAAGCCGGTCTTCGTGATCAACAAGGACGATGGCTATGGGCAACGTTTGATTCGGAGATTCAAGGACCGGGTAGAGCTGGTCACCTACGGCATGAGCATTGGCTCAGATTTCCGGGCGACACGGATTGCGGCGGATGTGAATGGCACGCGTTTCGAACTCGAGGCCAAGGGGCGGACGTTCATGGTTAGGCTGCCGTTGATCGGGCGTTACAATGTCTACAATGTGATGGCGGCGCTGGCAGCGACTAAGGCGATGGGGTTGAACTTGCGAGAGTCGGTCCAGCATCTTGAGGAAGTGCCTCAGATTCCGGGACGTTTGGAAGCCATCGATCACATTGGCGGATTCAAAGTCTACGTGGACTATGCGCACACGCCGGACGCTTTGGAGAATGTGCTGAAGCTCTTGCGTGATCTGAGTCCGCGCAGCTTGATCTGTGTTTTTGGTTGCGGTGGGAACAGGGATCGTGAGAAGCGCAAGCTCATGGGCATGGCCTCGCGGACCTATGCTGATGTGTCCGTGGTGACCTCGGATAACCCACGCAATGAGGATCCTGAGGAGATTATCGAGGATATTGGCAAGGCTTTCGGCACAGAGTATTATGTGAAATACGTGGATCGCCGTGAAGCGATTCGACGTGCGATTGCCATGGCTTTGCCGGGTGACATCGTTGTGGTCGCTGGCAAAGGTCACGAGGCGGAACAGCAGTTTGCTACGGAGACGGTGCCATTTGATGACCGCGATGAGGTGTTTAAGGCATTGCAAGTGTTAGACTTGAATCCGCGACGGACGGGAGGTAGGCCTCGATGAAGTCGTTGACGGTTCAGCAGGTCGCCGATTTGTCAGGCGGCCGTGTGGTGCTGGGAGATCCTGATGCGGTGATCACTGCGGTGAGCACGGATACGCGGAGCATCCCTCGGGGGGCGCTATTCGTTGCGCTGGTCGGAGAGCGCTTTGATGCGCATGATTTCTTGCCTAAGGCAGTTGAAACCGGAGCCGGTGCGCTGTTGGTTAGTTGTTCTGTAGATGGGGTGAAGGGTCCCGTCATTGAGGTCGATGACACTCTAACGGGTTTGCAACAGCTCGCGAAAGGCTACCGCCAATTGATCGCGGCGAAGGCTGTGGTCATTACCGGGAGCAATGGCAAGACGTCGACGAAGGATATGATTCGCGCGGTGTTGGGGAGTCGCTTCGCGGTGACTGCGACCAAGGGTAACTTGAACAATCACATAGGATTGCCACTCACGGTGTTGAGCACGGAATCCGAAGATGACTACGGTATCTGGGAGATCGGCATGAATCATCCTGGCGAGATCGCGCCGCTGGCAGACATTGCCGCTCCTGACATGGGCGTCATCACGAACATCGGTACGGCACATATTGGGAACATGAGCAGCCGTGAGGGGATCGCTCAGGAGAAGGGGATGCTGGCTGAGGCCATGACGGAGAAAGGTGTCCTTGTTTTGAATGCGAATGACGATTTCACGTCTTCTATTCGTGGCCGTACCTCGGCACGCGTCGTGGAGGCGGGTATCGAAGCGGGGCAAGTGCAGGCAGTGAATTTAGAAGTGTTAGACATTGGAGCAGGATTCATATTAACGATCGGAAGCGACAGCGCGGCGGTACGTTTGCCTATTCCAGGCAGACACATGGTGTCCAATGCGCTTCTTGCGGCTGCGGTTGGGCATGAAGCCGGGCTGACCGTGGCTGAGATCGCTCAAGCGCTCACGCAGGTGAGCCTCACGTCTGGGCGCTTGCAGACATTGGAGCATGCGGGTGTGAAAGTGATCAACGATGCCTACAATGCCAATCCTGATTCGATGCGGGCCTCCTTGACTACTGTCAGTGCGATGAAATCTAACGGAAAGACTTTCGCGGTACTTGGCGCGATGGGTGAACTTGGCGAAGGGGCTGAGGAAGCGCATCGTGAGATAGGACTACTCGCTGTCGATGAGGGATTTGACCATGTTTGTAGTGTGGGCGATGGGGCCCGGGCGTTCACGGATGAACTTGCTGCGAGTGCAGATCAAGGCGTCCATCACTTTGCTAGTCGCGAGGAAGCCGCTGACTTCCTAAAACAAACGGCAACTGCAGGCGATCTCGTCCTGCTCAAAGGCAGCCGTTCCGCTGCCATGGATACTATATATAAACTCTACGCGGCTGAATCATGATTTATTGGCTCTACGAACTTCTAGAGAAAGACCATGAGTCTCTCGTGCGCGTGCTGCGGTATGTGAGCAGCCGTAGTCTAGCAGCGGCCTTGTTTGCCTTCCTGATCTCTCTCGTCATGGGCCCATGGGTGGTGCGGAAGCTGTTATCTCTCAAGATGGGGCAGCCGATTCGTACGGCGGAAGACATGCGCGAGCTTGCGGAGATTCATGGCCGGAAGCAGGGCACGCCAACAATGGGTGGCGTGATGATTCTTGGTGCGGTGGTGACGTCGACCCTTCTCTTTGCTCGCCTCACGAACCCTTTCATTTGGTTGTGTCTAATTGTGACTGTTGTGCTAGGTGTTCTAGGCTTTCTGGATGACTATAAGAAGGTCACGATGAAGAGTTCAGATGGTGTGAGTGCCCGCTTCAAGATGTCGGTGCAGGCGCTCCTTGCAATTGGGGTCACCGCTTTCCTCGTCTTCTATCAGCATCCGGAGCACGAAGGAATCATGACGACGCTGTTTCTGCCATTGCTCAATGTGGATAACCCGTTTTCGAACGTGCAGTTAGGCTGGTTTGCGGTGCTGCTGTTTGGCGGCGTGATTGTCGGGTGTTCAAACGCGGTGAATCTCACGGATGGGCTCGATGGATTGGCCATTGGCTGCACCATCATTACAGCAGCTACTTATGCCGTCTTCAATTACATTGCAGGACGTACGGACTGGGCTTCTGATTACCTCTTCATTCCCCATCATCCCTGGTCGACGGAAGTCACTGTCTTCTGTATGGCTATTGTGGGAGCGGGCATGGGCTTTCTCTGGTTCAATTCCTACCCGGCTAGCGTGTTTATGGGTGACACAGGGTCGCTGGCTATCGGTGGCATGTTAGGCATGGTGGCCATTTGTTGTAAGCAGGAGATCACCTTGGTGATTGTGGGTGGTGTCTTCGTAATGGAGGCTCTCTCAGTCATGCTTCAGGTCGGTAGCTTCAAGCTGCGGGGCAAACGCATCTTCAAGATGGCGCCCATTCATCATCATTTCGAACTCAAAGGCTGGTCAGAAACGAAGATTATTATCCGGTTCTGGATTCTCGCGCTGCTTTGCGCGGGACTGGGCTTTGCGTCTCTTAAATTACGTTACTAACAAGCATTTATGAATCTCAAAGGACACGCCATCGCTGTGTGCGGTGCCGGGCGTAGTGGCCAGGCAGCTGCCCGGTTGGCTTGTGCTCAGGGGGCGCATGTGACTTTGCTGGATAGCGGGGAGCCGACTGTCGCTGGTCTTCCCGAGGTGGACAGAGTCTTTGGGCCAGAGGCGCTCACTTGGCGTGAAGACATTGCACATCTCGTCGTCAGTCCTGGCATTGATTTAAAGAGCCCGCTGATGGCGCCGTGGGTGGAAGCGGGAACGTCGATTCTAGGTGAGATCGAACTGGCGTCGCGTTACTGGAACAAGACGATCATTGCCATCACGGGAACGAACGGAAAGACGACGACGACTGAGCTCCTGACCCACTTGTTGAACGAGAATGGGTGTTCTGCTGTTGCTGGTGGCAATTACGGGAAGCCCTTCGCGGAGATCGTTCTCGATGATGCGTCCTGTGATGTTGCTGTGCTCGAGTTGAGTTCGTTCCAGCTCGAAACGATCGATCAATTTCGTCCAAATGTAAGTGTGTGGATGAACTTCGCGCCGGATCACATGGATCGTTACACGTCTGTGGATGACTATCGCGACGCGAAGCTTGCGATGTATCGCAATCAGACGACGGAAGATTGGGCGATTGTGAATTTGAGCAATGGGCCGGGCATCGAGCTCGTGCCGCAGACTCTGACTTTTAGTGCGTTCGATGAGGGCGCAAATTTCGCCTATAAAGACGGCCAGATCTTCCTTCGTGGAGAGTTCATGGCGTCGATGGCGGACACGTCTCTCGCTGGGAAACACAATGCAGAGAACCTGATGGCCGCGATGGCGGTAGGCTCGATCCAGGGGCTGTCGACCGCGGGCATGCGGCAGGCTGCCTCGACCTACCGACCGCCGCGTCATCGCTGTGAGCGTGTGGCGCAGACGGATCGTGGCCAGTTAATTCTGAATGACTCCAAGGCGACCAACGTCCATGCCTTGGAAAGTTCTCTTTGCGCTTTGGATGGCCCCATTCTACTCATTTCAGGTGGCAAGCAGAAGGGCTTGGACTATGATGGTCTCAAGCCCTGGCTGGCGGAGAAAGTCTGCCATCTGGTCACGCTTGGAGAGATTGGGCCGAACCTCGCGCAATTGGCAGAAGGACGTTGTCCTAGCACCGTGACAGATTCTCTTGAGGCAGCCGTCGAGACGGCGTTTCGAGAGGCTCCTGACAAAGCGATCATTCTCTTCTCTCCTGGCACTTCCTCTTTTGACATGTTCTCCGGCTACGAACAGCGGGGTGATGCCTTTACCGATCTCGTCGAACAACACTTAGCAAACACATGAAATCAACACGCAAACGCCGCTCGAATATCTCGCGGGAATTTCGTCTCCCTGCGAATGTCATGCACGAAGAAGCTTGGGAGGACAGTGGTCCGAACATGAAGCTTTCTCGTGCCTTTATTGTCGTCCTCGTCCTCCACATTGTGGCGGTCGGTGGCTTGGCAGCCTTTAACCTCTTTGATAGTAGAACGCCGAAGGTGGGTGAAAACACGAAGCTTCCTGATGCTCCACTCGTTCCTATCGCAAAGCGGCAGGACGTGCCCACAGTGAAGGCATCTACGGTGCAACAAAAGCCTGTGACGTTGGCGAGCACCAAGGCTGTGAAGGTAGAGAAGGAAATGTCCACGAGCTACTTTGCGCTCCAGTATGGCCTGACGGAAGATCGGTTTCTTGAAGTGAACAAGCATACGCCAGTCTCCTCAGGAACCCTTCTGCGCGGTGAAACGGTCTTCGTGCCTAGTGGCGCGGTCAAACGCGCCTCCGTGGATGACTTGCCTATTGCTCCCGTAGTGACGGCGCCGAAGGAAGAGCCAAAGATTGCTGCGGTCATCCCTGTGACTCAGCCGAAGCCTCCTAAGCCTTACATGCCGCCGAAGAGGCCGACTGTGAAGCCGAAATCTAGAGCGACGTCGGCAACGTACAAGGTGAAGAAGGGAGATACGCTGTATGGTATTGCCGGTAAATATGGTGGCGTTAGCGACAAGGACATCATGCGCGCTAATGGCATCAGCAATGCGAAGAGACTTCGCATTGGCCAGACCCTTAAGATTCCCAAGTAAGTTGGAGTAAGGTGAATCGTTACGTTTCTCTCATTCTCGTGGCTGCGGTCGGTGCCTTGGTGGCGCTTGGCTTGGTCACCCTGTTCAGTGCTGAGCAAGTGTCGACGACGGCGAACTTTGGCAAGCACTTGATGTGGGTGATGATTGGCTTGGCGGGGTGCTATGGACTAACGATGATCGATTATCGTCGATGGCAGGCCTTTGCGTGGTGGGGCTTTGGGATCGCAGCGTGTTTGTTGGCGCTTTGCTATGTCCCTGGAATTGGGCATGAGATTCACGGGGCGAGACGCTGGATCAATCTTGGTTATGCGTTTCAACCTTCAGAGCTGGCTAAGCTGGCAGGGATCTTGTTCCTGGCGTCTTGGTACACGAAGTGGCACGACCGGTCAGGCACGACTTTGTACGGGTTTCTATTGCCGGGTTTTTGCATGAGTTTGCTGGTGGCCCTTGTTGCCGGAGAGATTGATATCGGTGCGTCGACGTTGCTTGGCGTTGTCACGGCGATTGTCATGCTCATGGCAGGTGTCCGATTCAGATGGCTGCTTCTTGGTGTTGCCGGAGCCGTCACTGCAGTCGGACTAGCTATCAAGATCCTTCCCGAGCGCATGGGTCGATTGCTAGCGTTTCTAGATCCGGTGAAACACGCTGATGGAGATTTCTGGCAGCAGGGCAAGGGGCTTCTTGCCTTTGGTGTCGGCGGTTGGGATGGCGTGGGGATTGGGAATATAATGCATTATGTGAAGCGGTTGCCGTTCTTGGAGAGTGACTTCATCTTTCCTGTCATTGGTGGTGAATTTGGATTGGTGGTGTCTTTGTTGGTAGTGCTAGCCTACGTCATGATCATGGTCGCGGGAGTGGTTATTTCGCTGAACGCTCCAGATCGTTTTGGGATGTTGTTGGGTTGCGGTGTCTCAGGAATGATGGTCATCCAAGCGATTATTCATATGGCAGTGACCACAGCGGTCATGCCAAATACTGGGCTTCCCCTTCCTTTCGTGAGCCAGGGCGGCACGAATCTCATTGCTTGCTTTGCGTGTGTGGGGCTGTTGTTAAGCATTCATCGGCAGGCTTGGCTGGAGCCAGATTATGTGGCTCCTGAGCTGAAAGCGAATCTCCGCATTACCCCTCGCTTGTAAAGGCGTGTGGCTGGGGTAGTGACGGGACTTAAAGTTTATGCCTGACCAAGAACCTAACCAATCGAAGCGATTTCTGATCGCTTGCGGCGGCACGGGAGGCCATCTCTTCCCAGGTATTTCTGTAGCGCAGGAATTGAAACGACGTGGGCACGAAGTGCTCTTGCTCGTGTCCGAGAAGGCGATTGATCAGCGCGCGCTCCAGGCGCATCCAGAACTTGAGAGTCGGCAGATCTCGATGGTGGGCAAACCACGAACCCTGTCGCCTGCCATGCTGAATTTTCTCTTCAAAGTGTGGAAGACCTACCGGCATTGCAAAGGGCTTGTGCGCGAGTTTCAGGCGGACGCAGTGTTAGGGATGGGCGGTTTCACGAGCCTGCCGCCGATCATGGCGGCGAAGCACCTTGGCAAGCCGACTTTCATTCATGAATCGAATGCCATTCCTGGGAAGGCGAACAAGCTGACTGCCAGGTATTGCTCGACTGTCTTCGTGGGAATGGACGTGTGCACTCAGCATTTTCCCGGCAAGACGTGTCATGTCGTGGGCACGCCGGTGCGCGATGGACTGAAGGTTTCGATTGATCGAGCCGAGGCTCTGGCCAGTTTCGGGCTCAGCCCGGATAAGAAGGCGTTGCTGGTGATGGGCGGTAGCCAAGGCGCCAGGGGTGTGAATGAGGCCATGACGGGTGCCTTGTCCGAGCTCGATCCCAAGGCGATCCAAATCATCCACCTAACAGGCAAGGATGACGAGGTCACCGTTCGCGAGGCCTACGAGAAGACGGCCTTCTCCCATCACGTGGCCCCATTCTGCGATCGGATGGGCGAGGCGCTGACCAGCGCGGACATCGTTATTTCCCGTTCGGGAGCCTCTTCCATGAGCGAATTGGCTCACTTCGGTATCCCCAGCATCCTTATCCCGTATCCTCATGCGGCCGAGGATCATCAGACCTTCAATGCGAAGCCCTTTGCCGAAGCGGGAGCCGCCGTGCTCTGCCCTCAGGGGGATTTGAAAGCCGCAGAACTCGCTCGTCTGATCCGTCAGGACTTCCTGGACCTCGAGAAATACGAGGCGATGCAAAGAAAGATGCATTCGTTTAGTTCGGATGATGCGAATATTAAGATATGCGATATAATGGAGGCACAAACGTAACGCGTGACCCGAGAAGATGTCATCCAGGCACTCGCGCAGCCCGCTCCTAATTCTCCAAAGCGCATTCACCTGATTGGTGTGGCGGGTTCGGGAATGAGCGGGCTTGCTTCGTTGTTCCTAGCCCTCGGGCACAAAGTGAGCGGTTCGGACCGCGTGGCCACTGGAGAAACGGCCCGATTGGAATCAATAGGGCTCCAGTTCAGTTCGCCTCATTCTGCGGAGGCTGTGGCGGATGTGGATGCGGTTGTTTACTCCTCCGCCGTGAAGCCTGGCAACTTAGCTTATGACGCTGCGGTTTCTGGAGGCATTGCTTTGCTCCGACGGGCGGAAGCCTTGGCGGCGATCATGCAAACCAAGAGCGGCATCGTCGTGGCGGGAACGCATGGCAAGACGACCACATCGGCCCTGCTGGCCCATGTCATGCGCGTCGGGCAGTTGAAGCCCTCGCATTATGTCGGCGCGGAGATCCCCTTGTTGGGGACGAATGCGTTCTACGATCCCGAAGGTGAGCATTTGGTAGCGGAAGGCGATGAGAGTGATGGAACATTGGTGAATTTTCATCCTGACATTGCCATTCTGTTGAACATCGAGGCAGAACATCTCGATTACTACAGCGGGCTGGACGAGATTCTTGAGGTCTTCGGGCAGCTCGTTTCGCAAACGAACAAGTGTGTGGTCTACTGCGGCGAAGATGCCAATGCCACGCAGCTGTGCCAAGCGGCTCCGAAGAAACGCTCGCTTAGTTATGGTTGGGATCATGCCTTCGATTACTCTGCGGGTGTTGTCAGTGCCGATGCCCAGAGTTCGCAGTTCAGTGTGTATCGTAGTGGTGAGTTGTTAGGGCGAGTGGAGCTTAACATTCCTGGAAAGCACAATGTGCTCAATGCGCTGAGTGTTATTGCCATTGCTGATGAGTTGGGCGTGAGTTTTCAAGCACTTATGGAGGCTCTCGGGACGTTCCGAGGTGCGCGACGCCGATTTGATCGGAAATACACGGGACCGAACCACCTCATCGTTGATGACTATGGACATCACCCCACAGAAATTGAGGCGACGTTAGACACCGCTCGCAGTCAGAAGCCGGATCGTCTTGCCGTGTTGTTTCAACCGCATCGCTACACGCGAACGCAGCGATTGGCCAAAGAGTTCGGGCAGTCCTTTGCTCAAGCTGACGTGGTCTTTGTGACCGAGATTTATCCCGCTAGTGAGCAACCCATTCCGGGCATTACCGGAATGACTATTGTCGAGGCCATTCAGGCTGAGTCTCCAGAAGTGGAAGTTATTCATGTGCCTGACAATGCTCAAGCCCATTGGCAAGTGGGGCGAGCCCTGAAGAATGGAGATCTGTTTCTCACCCTTGGGGCGGGCGATGTTCATCTCGTGGGCAAACAGTTGGCGGCAGATTTGGCAGTGATAGAATCGCTCAATGAAGTCATGGCAGGCGAGCATGGGCAGAGCCATCTTTATGAACTCATGTCGCGACACACGACGCTGCGAGTGGGAGGGCCCGCCCAGTATTGGGTAGAACCGCATAGTTTCGAGGCTCTGGCTGCCGTGGTGAATTACGGACGGCAGAATCAGCTGCCGATTCGGGTGATTGGCCGAGGTAGTAACTTGTTAGTTCGTGACGGAGGCATTCCCGGCATCGTCATTCACCCGGTGAAGGGGGCCTTTAGTAAGATCGAGGTGCTCGGAGATAATCAGATCGAAGCGGGGGTGGGCGCGCGGTTCAAGGCGCTGACTGGAGCGGCGCGTGGAGCCGAGATTGGTGGTTTCGAGTGGATGGAAGGCATCCCAGGGAACGTTGGCGGTGGACTGCGCATGAACGCCGGGGCGATGGGGACAGCTACCTTTGATCAAGTGGTGTCTGTGAAGTACCTTGATGGGGAAACGAGTGAGATCATCGAGAAAGCTGGGAAGGACTTTGACTATCGGTATCGCAACGTGCCTGAATTGACCAGTAACATTGCTCTTTCGGCGGTCTTTGAGGGGGAGTCGTCAGTGCTCGCGGATATCGATGCGCTCCTTGAGACATCCAAGTCTAAACGCAAGACCTCGCAACCTGTGGGGCCTAGCGCCGGGTGTATCTTTAAGAATCCAGAGCAGACCCCAGCCGGTAAACTGGTCGATGAGTTAGAGCGTAAGGGGCATCGCGTGGGAAATGCACGTGTCTCGAATGTTCACGGAAACTTCATCGTGAATGAGGGGGAGGCGCCGGCTGCTGATGTCTTGGCCCTGATTGCTGAGATTCAGACCAAAGCCATGGAGGAACGGTCCATCACATTGGAAACAGAAGTTCAAATTCTAGGAGAAGAGCCACCTAAGCCCCATCAATTTGTTCGATAGTGATGAGTCATTCACTAACAGGTAAAACCATCGCCGTCCTTATGGGCGGTCCCGGATCTGAGCGCGAGATTTCTCTGGTGTCTGCAAAGAGTGTTAGTCAAGAGCTTCAGTCGTTGGGCGGTGTTACAGTGATCGATGTGGACGTGACGAGTGCGGATTTTGAATTGCCGGCAGGGACTGATCTTGCCTACAATTTGATTCACGGCACCTTTGGGGAAGACGGCGATCTTCAAGTGATCCTCGAGTCGAAAGGTGTGCCCTACACCGGTGCAGGGTTGGAGTCTAGCAAGCTCGCCTTTGATAAGATCCTGACGAAAGACCGGCTGATCGAAGCTAAGGTGCCCACGCCGGCGTATGAATACTGGCGTTTGAAAGATAGTGAGACGCCAGGCATGTCGATTCCCATGGTGGTGAAACCGCCGCGTGAGGGATCGAGTGTTGGTGTTCACATTGTGCAGACGCCGGAAGAGCTGGTGGCTGCCCGAGAAGACGTCGCAAAGTATACTGAAGTAGCGTTAGTCGAGGCCTTTGTGAAAGGGAAAGAACTCACCGTGGGTGTGTTGGGTGATCAAGTGTTTCCCATTGTGCACATTTCACCCCGTTCGGGGTTCTATGACATCAACAACAAGTATCCTTGGCTGAACAACGCGGGCGCCACCGACTACATTTGCCCAGCAGAGCTTTCTGAGGAAGTGACTCAGGCCGTGCAGAAAGCCGCCCTCGACACGCATCGTGCTCTAGGCGTGGAGGTTTATTCGCGAGTGGATGTCTTGTTAGACGAGAGAGATCAACCTTGGGTGCTCGAACTGAATACTATTCCTGGTATGACTGAGAGCAGCTTGTTGCCGAAAAGCGCGATCGCTGCCGGAGTCGACTTCACAGAGCTCTGCGTGCGTATCGCAGAGATGTCCTTAGCCACGCAACGCTAGCAGAATCATGAGCCAGAAACACGTTTCTCATAACAAACGCTCTCGCGGGAAAGCTCGTCAAGCGCGCCGCGAAGCGCGAGAAGTGCGTGAAATGCTCACCATGCCCGTGGAGACGCGGCGCGGTGCGGATCGTCGTTCGGCGCAGAACAAACGTACTCTGATCAGAGGCGTTTGCTGGTTAGGAGTATTGGCGATTTTTTGCGTCGGCGGATGGATGCTGGTGCACAAGGCCTTCTACGATAATCCTGAGTTCATGCTGAAGAACGTCGAGGTCGTTACAGATGGCACCTTGACCAAGCAGGAGATTCTCAAAACAGCTCAAGTGCCGGCCAAGATCAATCTGTTGGAGATCGATTTGGCGGAGATCGACTCGAAATTGCGCGAACGGTCTCAGGTGAGGAATGTTCGTGTTCAGCGCAAGGTGCCTGATACCTTAGAAATCATGGTGTGGGAACGCACGCCTGTGGCCTGGCTAGGCTTTCAAGGGCAGGGGCTTGATAAGCGGCAGAACGGAGTGCTTCTGGATGAGGAGGGCGTAGCCATTTGTTGCCACACGCTCTATCGCGAATTCTACGACTTTCCGGTGATCCTCGTGCCTCGCGATGTGATGTCTGAACAGGTGCTTTTCGGGGAACGCGTTGATTTGCCTAGCGTGAAGTCTGCCTTGGAACTGGTTACGCTTTGGCGGTCTAGCACACCCGATCCGAGCGTGCAGTTGGCTCAGCTAGATGCGAGCCGTCACTACAGGCTGGACGTCTACTGTGATCCTGATTTGCGGCTTGTCTTCAGGCCGGAGAATCTTCCCGGGCAGTTGGTTAAATTAGGAGACGCCATTCGCCATGCCTCGCACCAGAATCGCTATTTTTCTCGAGTAGATCTGACCGTGGCGGACAATATTCCGGTCATTTATCACGACGATGGTTTCTCACCTGAACTGCATGCGCCGAGTTCCGATGGCGTGTTGCAGCCCGTGCCTCGCTGGCAACCTAGTTCGGGCATTAATAACAGTTTGTCAGAAGAAGAATTTGAAGCCATCATGAGTGTGGATTCCTAACCAAACACTCTAACGGTTTGTCGAGAACGCATATATACGTAGGACTGGAAGTAGGCACCTCTAAAGTGTGTGCTGTCGTCGGAGAGGTGCGTGCTGATGGCGCCATGAAGATTCTAGGGATCGGTGACGTCCCCTCGTCGGGCGTTCGCAAGGGCGAGATCATTGATTTTGAACTCGCGAGCACCTGTGTCTACAATGCTATCCGAGCGGCTGAGGATCGCGCAGATTTGGAAATCCGGCGGGTGTATTTGAGTGTCACGGGCTCCCACATCACCAGTCTGAATGATCGGGGATGCGTTCGCATTCCAGAGGACCAGCGCGAGATCACCTTAGATGACGTCAAGGAACTGAAGAAGATCGCCCGAGAGGTCGCAATCCCAGAAACGAATGCGTTCTTGCATACGCACATCCGTCATTACTTTGTCGATGGCCAGGAAGGTGTGGAGAATCCTGTGGGTATGTGTGGTACCCAGCTTGAGGCTGATTTCCATCTCATTCATGGCATCCGCACACGTCTTCAGAATGCGATCCGTTTCGTCCGTGAATTGCCCATGGAAGTGGCTGACATCGTGTTCAGCCCATTGGCTTCTGCTCAGATCATGTTGTCTCGGCAGGAGAAGGATGAGGGGGCTCTTGTCATCGATATCGGCGGTGGCACGACGGACTACGTGCTCTACAACCGTGGCTCTGTCTGTCAGTCTGGTTGTTTGGCTGTGGGAGGAGATCACATCAACAATGACATCTCCATGGTCCTCAAGGTTCCTCATAACCTTGCAGAGAAGCTGAAGGTGAATTATGGGCGTGCGAATGTGGATGAAGCGAGTTCCAAGAATTCGATTGTCCTAACGGATGAGACTCGCTTTAATGGCCGCGAGATCGATCTCGAAGAACTGCACGAGATCATTTACATGCGTCTGATGGAGATCTTTAACTGTGTCAAGAAGCCGCTCTCGGAACGAGGTCATCTGGATCGCGTTGGCAGCGGTATCTATCTGACTGGCGGGACGAGTCTGCTTCCTGGCATTGATCGCGTCGCGGCAGAAGTCTTTGGAAATATTCCGATCGTCAAGTCACGCGCGGCTCCTGTGAATGGAGTGATTGCCGTGGCAGAAGATCCCCGTTACAGCACGGCGATCGGCCTCATCCGTTACGCCCAACTTCAAGATCAAGAAAGACCGCACATCTCTATCGTCAAACGGGTTGGCACCTTCGTGCGTGACCTCTTTGGAGCGCCTCCGCGTTCCTCTTAACCTCTCCAACACAAGACAACAAAGACCATGATCGAATACCAAACCGAAGAACAAATTGAGATGATTCAAGCCAAGGGTTTCCTGGTCAAGGTCATCGGTGTAGGCGGTGCCGGCAGCAATGTGCTCGACCAGATCGCCCTAGATGGCATGGAAGATGCCGAGTTGATTTGCCTGAACACAGATGTGCGCACGCTCAAGACCTCGACGGCGCATTCTAAAGTGCAGATCGGGCGTCAGCTCACCCGCGGCCTCGGTGCTGGTGGTGACCCAGAGCTCGGTATCCTTGCAGCTGAAGAAGCAGAGGAAGAGATTCGTGCCGCTGTTCGTGGTCAGGACATGGTCTTTATTTGCACGGGCCTTGGCGGTGGTTCTGGTTCGGGTGCCGCACCGACGGTCAGCCGTATTGCTAAAGAAGAAGGTGCGTTTGTGGTGGTCTTCGCCACGATGCCGTTCTCCTTCGAGGGACGCCGTCGTATCCAACAGGCAGAAACCGCGCTCAAGCTACTCGAGCGGAGCGCTGATGCTCTCATCACGTTTGAGAATGATCGCATGGGTGAACTCGTTCTTCCGAAAGAAGGCATCCAGCAGGCTTTTGGAAATGCAGATAAGATTATTAGTCAGAGTGTTAGGGCGATAACCTATGTGGTGACGCAGCCTGGTCTGATTCAGATCGGCATGGATGATTTACTCACGGCCTTGAAGACGCCGATCTCACGTTGTCTCTTTGGTTATGGTGCGGCTAAAGGCAAGAATCGTGCCCAAGAAGCTCTCAAGACCGCCTTGCGTAGCCCTTTGCTGGACCGCGGCAAGTTGCTGAACAAGTCTCGCAACGTGCTCGTTCACATTGTGGGTGGTGGTTCGATGACTTTGTATGAAGTAGAGCTGCTCATGAATGAGATGAGCAAGAATGTCGGTGGTGAAACTCAGATCCTCTTTGGTGCCGCGACGGATGAGAAGATGGATGACGAGTTGAGCGTGACCATCATCAGCTCACTGACGTTGGATGATCTTCGTCAGCACACCTCTTCGTTGGGCGCTGGTGAGGCCGAACCAATCACGCTTGCCGCTGCTCCTGTGGAGCTAGATATCACTCCAGTAGAGGAGGAGGATGATAGCAGCGCCAAAGAAGCTCGCGCTGCAGAGAAAGAGGCGTTGGCAAAGGCACGAGCCAAGCGTGATAAAGAAGCTGAGGCAAGGCGCCGCGATGCGGAAGCGCAGGTCGAGCTAGACAGAGAAGCTGCTGAAGCCAAAGCCCAGGCTCAGCGTGAGAATGAACTAGTAGAGAAGCGAGAGAAAGAAGCCCGTCAGGCGAAGGCCAAAGCTGAAGCTGAGGTAAAGAAAGCTGCTGCGGATAGGCAGAAAGAAGCTGTTTCGAAAGTCGAGTTCCAAAGCGAAGAAGCCCCTGCCAAGAATGGTGGCGAGCCCGAAGATGATCGTGCTCTGCGTGAAGCTTTTGAGCGGCGTCGGGAAGAACTCAAACGTGCTACTCCGGAGAAGGTGCCTGTAGCTCAACAAGAGAAAGCGCCTGTTGCTGAAGAGGCTGAGGTCCCGAAAGAGCGTCCCAGTGCCGATGATTTGAAGGCCCAACGTCAACTTGCTCAGGAAGAACTTGGGCGAAAGCGAAAGGAGCTGGAGAAACTCCTTAAGATGGAGGATGAAGCCCATAAACAGCGTCCTGTGAGAAATGCGGCCGTGCCGAAAGCGTCGGCTGCTGCGAAGCCGCCGCAAGAAGCTCTTTTGATAGGCGAGGTGGACGACGACATGGATCAAACGAAGCGGAGTGCAGAGCAGCCTAGGAACCAGGCATTGCCACCAAGCCGTAAGCTCGGTAATCCAGCTCACGTGCCTCCAGCAAAACCGCTCTCGCCCAAGCCAAAGGCCCCGGAAGTGC
>CALLLI010000231.1 GCA_938082635.1 uncultured Verrucomicrobiales bacterium | reverse complement strand
CAGTTGTAACTGATAACGCCCAGCAGGTACGGGAATAACGTAAAAACCAGAAGACTCTTCGGGAATATAGCGCGCTGCGCGGTAAACATCAGGCACATCGAGGTCCCCCCGCCGCAGGTCTTTGGTGGCACCCGAAGAGGTGCTTTTCCCTGATTGAATCAATCGCTGCGCCAAACTGTGGCGTAATCTTCTTTGAAACAACTATCATTACAATAATACCCGCGGCCTGGGATCTTCCTCCGAGGCCTCTTAAAGCGTCGCCTGTAACGTCTCGTACCGTTAATCCTCAAGCAGATGTAGAGGTCTCCTTGGCAGAGGCGTCGGTAAGTGGTTGGCATTGTTTGGTTTAGTAGTTGAGCGATCCTCTACCACATGACCGCGTCTCTGCCGACTACCCTGTGCGCTAGCAGTTTGAATCCAGGATAGTTAGAAACAGACTGAAGGGTGAGGATTACGGGAGTCTGACCCGATTATTACGCCTATGTAATGAATGAGCAATCACGCCGTAATCTCTGCCGCGTCTTAGTATATGTATGAAAGCAACAGACCCACAACTAGTCTTAACGCCCCCAGTCACATCTCGGAGCGTCCGTCCAGCTACCGCGTCGACAGTTTCTGCTCGCCGTGGCACTGCTGCAAGCAGACCGGCCAGCTACGCTGGTGGTTCCCCAGATCAGGGGCTTCGCCGTTACTGCCGGGAAATTTCTGAAACACCGCTCCTGACGCCTGCTCAGGAGGTCAAGCTCGCTGCCCGCATCAAGCGCGGCGACGAGGAAGCGCGCTCCCACATGATCAAAGCGAATCTCCGCCTCGTGGTGAAGATTGCTCAAGATTACTCCAATTTGGGCCTTCCGCTTGGCGACCTGATCGCTGAAGGCAATATCGGCCTGATGAAGGCGGTTGAGCGATTCGATCCAAAGAAAGGCGGAAAGCTCAGCACTTACGCCGCTTGGTGGATCAAGCAGTGCATGAAGCGAGCCTTAGCAAACCAGGGCCGGACCATTCGTCTCCCGGTTCACATGAAGGAGAAGATTTCCAAGATGACCCGCATTGCAGGTCATCTCACCGAGGAGCTCGGACGTGAGCCCTCCGTGGAGGAAATTGCCGAGTTAACCGGCATTCCTGCGCAGAAACTCACTGCGCTCACCGAAGCGGCGATGCGTCCTGCCTCTCTGGATGCGCCTATGGGCGACGATGATAGCCGCATGACCTTCGGAGAGACGGTGAGAGATACGGCCATTATCTCGCCTGACGATAGGATGAGTGGCGCGGACATGGTGGAGCAGCTTGGCGAACTTCTCGGTGAACTTGATGAACGCGAACGTCGCATCATCGATCTCCGCTTCGGACTGGATGGACGTCGTAGTCGGACTCTCGTTGAAGTGGGCAAAGAATTTGGCGTCACTCGTGAGCGGATTCGGCAGCTGCAGAATGTGGCTTTAACGAAGATGCGCCGTGCGCTTTCTCGCATGGAAGACCCGCGTTTCCAGAGGGTCCGCGACATCATTGAGCGCGTGGCCGAGAATTAGAATTTGGTTACTGATAGTTGAGTGTATTACTTGTCGGGGCTCCGTGGGAATAAGATTTCCTGCGGAGCCTTTCTATTTGGCGGTCCAGAATTCTTCTTGAGCGTCGATCATGTCGTGGGTGGAACGCACGACGGTGGGCTGCCACCAATCCGGGAAGAGCTGTTTATAGCGGTGCTGGCGGTAGCGTTCGTCAATCAGCAGGGCCATGCCGCGGTCTGACTCGGTTCGAATCAGGCGTCCAACGGCTTGCAGCACGCGGTTGAACCCGGGATAGGTGTAGGCAAAGTCGAACCCGCGCTCGGGATCCTCACGATCATCGAGTTCGCTGAAACGTTGCTTGATGAGATCGTTCTCGGGATTCACCTGCGGCAGACCCACGCCGACCACGGCCACGCCGATGAGGCTCTCTCCTACGAGATCGATGCCTTCGCCAAAGACGCCACCAAGCACCGCGAGGCCTAACAACGACTTTCGGGAACGCTGGGAGGGTGGTTCTTGGAAATTTTTCAGAAAGGCGGCGCGTTCATCGATGTCCATTTCTGAGGATTGGCTGAGGACCCGCAAATTCTTCCGCTGGAGTAAGCGAAGCTGTTCCTCAACGTGACGCAGGTAGTCGTAGGAAGAGAAGAAGGCGAAGTAGTGGCCTGGCTTACCCAATGCGAACGTTGCGAGAACTTCGGCCACTTTGTCATAAGACTCGGCTCGTTTCCGATAAGTCGTCGCAATGCCAGGATGAACCAGGAGCCCAAGGTTCTCTGGGGGGAAAGGGGAGGGTAACTGCAGTCTCGTCTGGTGAGACGTCTGACCTAACAAGTGCTCGAAGTAGGGTGCGGGAGACAGCGTGGCGGAGAAGATGACGGCAGGACCCGTTTCCTCATAAACCTGTTCTAACAGAGGTCCGGGATTGAGGCAGAGCCAGCGGAGGCGCAGTTGTTGGCGAGTCTGCTCCAGAAGGAGCGTGTGGGTGAGTTCGTTGCCCAGGTCGACCAATTTCAAGAAGGTCGTGAGCTCGAAATACGCTTCTAAGAGATCCTCGTGATAGCTAGCAGCTTCGCCACGTGTGAGGATGTGATCGGTGATCGGGAGAAAGTTGCCGATCGCCGCGCGCAGTCCTGTGGGGAGTTTCTCTAGCAGGAGGCTGTCACGGTTCACTCCCTCCCGCTGGCTGGCATCACGAATGCAGGCGATGATCTTGTCGAGCGCGTGTTTACAGTTGGGATGCGCATTTCCCAGGGCTTGTTTGAGCTTAGAGAGCTGGTTCGTGTTGATATCGGCGCTGAACATCCGACGCGCGCGATCCGGCAAATTATGGGCTTCATCGATCAGCAGAGCGACCTGACGTTGGCCCTCGTTCGTAAGGCTGGCTAAGCGCACGCCTGGATCGAAGACGTAATTGTAGTCGCAGACAATGAGATCAACCCAGGGCACGAGATCGAGGGCGAGGGCAGAAGGGCAAACTTGGTGCTTTTCTGCTAGAGCGCGTAGTTCACCGATGCCGACCCAGCCCTGATCGAGGGCATCGCGCATGGCATCCTGGCGATGATCGTAATGTTGCTGGGCCAGTGGGCACGTGGCGACATCGCAGGGCGAGCCGTCTTTCTGTCCACGGCAAAGGCGATCTCGCGCTGCGAATGCTAGAGCATTCAGGCGAACGCCGCTCTTGGCGAGATCGGCCACGGCTTTACGTGCGGATTCATGACCTGTCGTCTTCGCCGTCAGGTAGGCGAGGCGCAACTTGCCGTCAGAACGTGGTAGGGCCTTCACCGCAGCGTAGAGCACGGAAATCGTCTTGCCGATGCCGGTGGGCGCTTCAGCTAAAAGCGTGTGGTTGTTCTGTAAGATTTCGCTGGATCTGGCGAGCAGTTTCTCCTGGCCTTCGCGTGTGGCCGGGAAGGGGAAGGAAGCGTCGCGAATAGAAAGGTCGCGAGCTTGGCGATGCGTTGCCTGAAGCTCGATCCAGCAGCGGTAGACATCCGTTAGGTGTTCGTAGAATGCCTGCAGATTTGCCGTCGTGAACGTCTTGCGAAACACCGTGAGGTCATTCGTATCGATGTGAAGGTAGGTCAGTTGGATATCGACCTCCTGGAGATTGCGGTCGCGCGCGAAGAGCGCGGCATACACCTTGGCCTGGGACCAGTGCATCTCGCGGGCTTCGCCATTCCAATCGCCCACTACGGTCTTGATCTCCTCCACGAGCCAGCCTGCGGCGGTTTGCATGACGCCATCGATGCGTCCTTGAACAATCAGCACCTGTCCGGAAGCCGCACGAATCTCGTCTCTAATCGGCACTTCAGGCTGATACGCCGGTGGACGCTGCTTCTGCACGTCTTGGTGCCCGCGGGTCCCTTCCTGTGCGCGTCGGGCGCTGCGAAAGCTGCCTCGTGTGAGTCCACCACGCCTGAGCACGAAGTCGACCAGGTTTCTGACAGAGACCACCCAAGTTGTGGTTGTGGACGGCATCGGCTCTTCAGTCACAGGGGAGTCTTGATTAACCGCAGGCGTTCGCCTAGGAAAGGCCAGACTCATGAAATATCGCCCTATCGACTCGCAGCTCTTCGTATCCAATCGCTCCCGACTCCGTTCCATGATCAAGCCGAACAGCTTGGTCATCGTTCATGCCAACGACGTCGCGCCGACCAATGCCGATGGCACCATGCGCTTTCGCCAGAATAGCGACCTCTTCTATCTTTCGGGTGTCGACCAAGAACACGCCATCCTCGTCCTCTTTCCCGATGCGCCTGACGAGAAGCAGCGGGAGATGCTCTTCGTGCGCGAGACTAGCGAGCACATCAAAGTTTGGGAAGGAGTCAAGCTTTCGAAGGAACAAGCGACCGAAGTCACCGGCATTCACGAAGTGCATTGGCTCGACGAGTTCTCCAAGTTCTTCCGCCTGCTCATGATCCAAGCGGAGCATGTTTATCTGAATCTCAATGAGCACCCTAGAGCTGAGATTCTCATGGAATCACACGAGACGCGCTTTGTGAAAGAATGTCAGGCCGCATACCCATTGCATCACTACGAGCGCTTGGCACCGGTGGTGTCTGGACTTCGTCAGATCAAGCAGCCTGTCGAACTTGAGTTGATCAAGGAAGCGTGTGAGATTACGAAGAAGGGCTTGGAGCGGCTTCTCAAGTTCGTGAAACCCGGTGTCGGCGAATGGGAGGTGGAGGCTGAGCTCGCCCATGAATTTCTCTGGAACCGGTCGAACCACTTCGCTTACGAACCGATTATCGCTTCTGGTGCGGGCGCTTGTACATTGCACTACTTGGACAATGATCAGGTCTGTCAGGATGGAGAAATGCTCTTGTTAGATGTGGCTGCTGAGTATGCCAATTACAACAGTGACCTGACGCGAACGATTCCCGTGAATGGCAAGTTCACCGAGCGTCAGCGTCAAGTCTATGACGCGGTGCTTCGCGTGTTCCGTCAAGGGGTGGCTTGGATGGCGCCGGGCATGGTGCTCAAGCCTTACCAAGACCAGGTGGGCAAACTCATGGAGGGCGAGCTCATCGAGCTGGGGCTTCTCAAAGCGGAAGAGGTGGCGGATCAAGATCCGGATAAACCTCTCTTTAAGAAATACTTCATGCATGGTACGGCGCACCACATTGGTCTCGATGTTCATGATGTGGGTGATACGTGGCGTCCGATGGAGCCAGGCATGGTCTTCACTTGCGAGCCTGGCATTTACATTCCCGAAGAGAATCTAGGGGTTCGGTTAGAAAATGATATTCTAATCACAGAGACGGGACGCGTGGACCTCATGGAGTCGATTCCGATTGAAGCCGACGAGATCGAGAAGCTCATGGCATAGAAAGCTTCGCGCTGTCTAGCGCTACTTCATGACAGCGTTGTCAGGAAAGGGGGAATGGTCCCCAGGCTGGGAAGCGATTCCCAGATTGGCTTGGGAACTATTCCCAATTGCGTGATTTGTGTGTTCTGTAGATAGGATGTGTAATGCCCTCACAGTAAACCTGTTAAGTGTCATGAGGGAGGTTGGCACAGATCGAGCAAATAGATTGGAAGAATGTCGAATTTCCCATCATGAACTCAATTACTTCCTCTCAACCATTTGCCATCATCATGTTGGCGATGATGGGCCTGGTCGCACAGGCAGATGAGCGGAGCTCGCATAGAGACAGTGCCAACAAAGCGGCCGCAGCCGTTCAAGACTCCCGACAGAATCCATCCTCTAATGGTAGTGATAGTCAAGAAGCTTATAAAGTAGAGCGCGAGGCCCTAAGAGAGGCATTGGCGCAGGAGCTTTCGAAGTTTGGTTCTCGTCCATCCAAGGATGACGTTCGTCGCGTGGTTGAAGACTTTCAGAGTCAGCATGAAGATGCGATGGCCGAGCAGCAGGCGGCAGCGCAAGAATTGGCTAGGGACGGTCTTCATGAGGGGCGCCTGGAAGAGCTTTCGGATTTCAGGAACGAGCGATCGAAGGCGCATGACGAACGGCGTGACCAGCGACGCCGTTACCATGAGCAGCTCCAAGAGGCGAACTCTCAAGAGGCGCGCGATGGGCTCCGTGATTTCTTTCGTGAGGACCAGCGGTCGCAGCATGACGAGATCAAATCTGCTCTAAAGAGTCTTCTGCGCGAAGTGCGAGGTGGCGCCTCCACGGGTAATCGGCGCATCGACGCTCCCTAATTCACTCTAACATGAGAGTTAGTAATTCGTCTTCAGAAAGCGCTAAATTAACAACGTTTTCTGACAGCTTTGTCATCTTTCACCCATAAACTAACCAACTAGAAATAAACCCAACCGCACGTTAACATGAAAATAAAAACGACTACCCTCACACTCACCGCCGTGAGTCTCACTTTTCTCGGAACTGCAAGCGCTGAACGCGTCTTCGGACTTGGAGGGAAGCGACCAGCGACGATGGATGCAGACGCGGACGGCGATGGCACGGTCACCTCTGAAGAGAGGGAGGTTGCAAAGGCGGCACGTGAAGAGGCAAGAGCCGGGGCTAGGGCAGCCCGGGAAGAGGCGCGTCAGGCGGTGATCGATGAATTCGATGCTGACGAAGACGGCGTGTTCAACGAGGAAGAACGCGCTGTAGCCAAGGAAGCACGTGATGCCGGACGCGCTGCTGAGAAAGCCGCTAAGTTTGCTGAAATTGATGGCGAAGACGGCGATGGAGTGATCACCGCAGAAGAGCTCCAGGCAGCTAATCCTGAGGCCAGTGAAGAGCGCGTGGTTGCGGTGTTCGCTCGATTGGATGCCGATGAAAGTGGCTCTGTCTCTCTAGAGGAGTTCACCAACTCAGCGACTCAAGAGCGCCGTGCTCGAGGTGTCTTCAAAGGTCGCAAGAAGGTCGAGCGCAAAGGTAAGCGTGGCAGAGTCTCCGTCATCCGCGGTTTTCGTG
Source organism: uncultured Verrucomicrobiales bacterium (assembly GCA_938082635.1). Taxonomy (GTDB): domain Bacteria; phylum Verrucomicrobiota; class Verrucomicrobiia; order Verrucomicrobiales; family DEV007; genus JAACDM01. Next base: position 765 of record CALLLI010000231.1, on the reverse strand, counting down.
GACAGAGAGGTGCTGGCGGGCCAGGGGCTGGTGCGGATACGGATGCCCCCGATCCAACGGAGTAGCACTAACTGTGAACTAATCTGATAACTTCTCTGGAGGGTGGCGCTTTGGTCAGCGTTCGAAATTCCTTAAATTTGTGGGTGAGTCTCGTCCGCCCACAAAGCCCACCCTCCGGAGCCGTTAGTGTCGACCAACGCTTTTACAGAATCATCACTTTATGAAATCATCTCCCTTGTGGATAACAATCGCCACGCACGTGATCGTCGGCGCATACGGCTACTGGCTTGGAACAGCCCGAATGGCTTCTGAGCAAGCGTTGACGTTCTCCTATCAAAAGAGTTCTAGCATCTTGCCAGAAATTCGCAGTCAGGGCACAAGCAACTCTTCCCCCATTGCCGCACCCAATCCTGATGCTCTGTCATCGCCCTTACCTCATGCGATGGCAGGGTCGGGATTTCGCGGCCGTCTAGATCGCTGGATGGATGCCACAGAATCGATGGAAGCTGTCGATGTGTTGGCCTACTTGCAATCCATGCGTCACCGGCCGGGAACGTCGGATGGGCTCATGGCTCAGCAGCTTCTTCTGGCGCGCTATGCCGAACTCGATCCCGAGACGGCGCTTAGCTAGACCTTAGCCGAAAAGGGTTCGGGGCATGCCTGCGGGGTGATAGTGAGAGAATTCGCGCAATGAAAACCCTTCGCAGTGCATTTTTAGCCCTGTTCGATCATTTCAGGCTCGCGAAGCCCAAACTTCTTGATCGA
>CALLLI010000230.1 GCA_938082635.1 uncultured Verrucomicrobiales bacterium | reverse complement strand
CTAAAAGTCCCAGCCACTGGATCTCAACGAATAGAAATTTATGATGGCGCTTGGTATAACTAAGGTGACTTCATGGCCGCCGATGAATCCTGCCTCCGTTTCTAGCACTCCCTTCAACTGGCCCAGTTTCATTTCTCCCGTTCAGAAACAATGCATCGCTAGCGCTACTTGAGATTTCCGTAAGGTATCCAGATTACTATCTACAAGTGCTTGCAAATAACTCGGCACCGGGCGCCTCGCCTTTTGAGAGAAGTGATCATGCGTCGAGCCAATGGCCCCGTCGTCCACACTTGATCTTTGCTCGGGATGAGGTCCTTCCCTTTGGCTGTCAGGAAACGGACGACCTGATAATTCCAGGCGGGTTCACCAAACCGTTTGAGAATGTTAGCATCAGCACCAGGGCGATTGTTGATGACGAGCAAGGGCACAAAGGCATCTTGAATCGCTTCCACGAGCAAGAGGTCTGTGAGGACGTTCTGACCGAACGACTTGCAGCCTACTCATCCCGGGACTTCTTGAAAGAGGGCGAACATCGGTTCGCCGGATTTCTTGGCAACCGCGACGGCTCTATCATAGCCACGTTCCCACCGGACATTGCCCACTTCTACAGAATTGCCCGAATGGGGCGAGTCCGCCGATTGCAGCACTTTCGCCAGGGCTACTAGGGAAACTGCGACGATGATGTAGTCTTGCCAGCGCATGTAGGTACGACGCTTGATCGTCCCGTTCTATTCCCGAGTCCGCTGACGCAGGGCCTCGAACAGCGTGACTCCCGTAGCAACGGAGACATTGAGACAATCCACACGACAATTCGGTGCCATCGGGATCGTGACGAGAAAGTCGCAATGTTCTCTCGTTAGGCGACGTAGGCCAGTTCCTTCTGCCCCCATGACGATGCCCATGGGCCCTTTCAGATCCACCTCATACAGCGTCTGGGTCGCCTCATCGGCAGTGCCTAACAACCACACGCCCATTTCTTTCACTCGCGCAAGGCACCGCGAAAGATTGGTCACTTGAACAAACGGCGTATGCTCGGACGCCCCACAGGCCACCTTGCGTGCAGCTTCAGTGAGGTCAGCCGATTTGTCTTTCGGAACGATCACAGCGAGCACACCAGCGGCATCCGCTGATCGCATGCAGGCACCTAGATTGTGGGGATCTTGGACACAGTCTAGCACAAGCAACAAAGGAGCTTCTGCCAGAGCAAGCTGCTCATAGAACTCATCCTCCGTCCAGCAGAGAGCAGTCTGATCAAGGTCCGCGTGCCGATTGGCACGCTCCTTGCGTTCATTCGAAGGGCGCGGCGGACGTCTAGCCATGCAATGAAGGCCGTAGCCTAGAGGCCACCGTCAGGCACGAGTGTCTCTTTCTTACGCTCAAGAATCTTACCATCCACGTAGAGAATGAGGCTCTCGTCAGAGCCATGAAGACTCGTGATCTTCGTTCCTTGCTCCACGATGGGGTCTCCCACGAGTTCGAAGCGGTTATGGAAGGCGTCGTAGTAGATCGCTTGAGCACGACCCATCGTGCTGACTTGGGAGTGCAACGGCACTTTGATCGACGTCAACGTTGCCCCGCCCTGCGCGGCGGCACGCAAGACCTGCCGTTTCGTCTGATCGCGACCCACGTTGATCACCTTTCCTTCGAGGTGCCAACCGCTCACATCCACATAATTTGCCCCATTCTCTTCCGGAGGGCTCTTCTTAATCACATCGTCACCTTCGATGAAGTAGCCATCGCTGTGCAGGAACGATGCACAGCTCGCCAAAGCCATTGAGAGCAACACAGTTAGAAAGGAAAGGAGACGCATGACTGAAATTTGCTGATTATCCACGAATAGTAAGCGGCAACCCACCTCTACTTTGTTTAATTACGCGCTCGAGGTTCGCGACTGATGGATCCAGCCGTGGAAGGCTGGGTGACGAATGGACCGCCTTCGAGCGGCGCGACCCCGGTGAAAGCCACATCTGGCATCTCGCTCGGCTTGCCTGCGAGAGGAAATTCCTTCCGAAGCGGATAGAACGGGTAGCCCTCCCACATGAGAATACGGCGTAAATCCGGGTGATCGACGAATTCGATGCCCATCATGTCGTAAACTTCGCGCTCATGCCAATCGGCAGTCGCCCAGAGATTCGTCACCGTGGGGACCTTAAGATCATCCTCGGAAACAGCAGCTCGGACGCGCACATACACCTTAGTGCTAAGCGAGTAGAGTTCGTAAACCATCTCGAAACGAGGCTCGTCGCCCATGTGATCGAGGCTGGAAACATCTGTCAGCACATCAAAACCGAGGCTGTCCCGGCAATGCGCGAGAATGTCGTGAAGTTTCTCGAGGCTCACCACGAGGGTGTGCTCGTCCCGAAACTCGACGGTAGAAAGAATGCTATCCCCGAACTTGGAATTCAGGGCTTGGGCTGCGTCGCTTGCCGTGGTCATCTCGTTAAGCCTTCGTGAGTTGCGCAATGAGTTCCTTCTTCTGCTCCACGAAGGAAGGCTCCTTATCAATCTTCCGCTGGAGGCGAAGCATGCCCTCGATCAGCGCCTCAGGGCGTGGCGGGCAACCGGAAATGTAGATATCCACGGGGATGAGTTGATCAATCCCCTGCAGGACGGCGTAACTACGATACATGCCGCCGGTAGAGGCGCAGGCCCCCATGGCAATGACCCACTTGGGCTCGGGCATCTGATCGTAGATGCGCTTCACAGCAAGCGCCATCTTGTAGGTCACCGTGCCGGACACGATCATGACGTCAGCCTGGCGAGGCGAGAAACGCATGACCTCGGCTCCGAATCGGGAGATATCAAAGCGAGACGCTCCCGTGGCCATGAGCTCGATCGCGCAACAGGCGAGGCCCATAGGCATCGGCCAGAGCGAGTTCTTACGCATCCAGTTGATCGCCGTATCCAGACGAGTAAAGATGACATTTCCCTCGATCTTGGAATCGTAGGCGGCCTCAGCTGGAGCAAGTTCGGTATCCACAGGTAATAGAACGTTCATGAGCGAGGAATCGCTCATGCAAAGCCTAGATTCCGCCAGAAGCCTCGCAAGCCCTTTGTGAAACATTTCACAAGCCCGGGAAGGTCGCGACAATTCCCGTATGAATGGGTTCCTATGTAGGCGCAAATCTGGTAAATCCGCCCTTTCACATGGTCTTCTATCTCCGTATTACGCTCGCTTTCTGCCTCAGCCTCGCTGCCGTTTCGGGCGAGGGACTTCGGAGTCGGACAGGCCTGATGGCTCTCTATGATTTCAATGAGAGCCAGGGCACAGACATCAAAGACGTGGCTGGCGTCGGTGCCCCTCTCGACCTCGAGATCGAGAAAATCACCCAAGTCACCCGTCAGAAAGGCGCCCTCAAGGTCACATCCTCGGCCATGATCAAGTCCAAGAAACCAGCCGCCCGTTTCCAAGCCGCTATCAAGCGCACCGGCGAACTCACCTTGGAAGCCTGGATCGAACCCGCCAATCTCGAGCAGAAAGGCCCAGCGCGCATCGTGACGCTTTCTAAGGACGGCAGCAACCGGAACCTCACCTTAGGCCAAGAAGGCAATCAATTCTCCGTCAGGATGCGAACGAAGAAGACGAGCACAAACGGCATCCCTTCCGTCGATTCTGACAAAGGCACCGTCAAGACCGCGCTCACTCATATCGTTTACACGCGGGATCGCTCCGGCCGCACCTTTCTCTATCTCAACGGCAAGAAGGCAGAAGAGAAGACGGTCAAAGGCAGCACTGGCAATTGGTCAACAGGTTACCATCTTGGCTTGGCCAACGAGATGAACAATGGCCGCCCTTGGCTTGGCACATATCACCTCGTCGCCCTCTACAGTCGCGATCTACTTCCTCACGAAGTGCGCGAGCACTTTCAGTTAGGCGCCGATGCGGAGACAGCGCCTGCTCCTGAGCTGGCCAAGGTCGATCCCAATGAGCAACTCTTCGACGAAGCCATCGCGCCGATCTTCGCCAAGCATTGTTTAGAATGTCACGACGCGGCGACTCGCAAAGGGAAGCTAGATTTGTCTAGCAAACTTGCAGCCGCAAAGGGTGGCGCTGAAGGTGCCCCCATCGTTTCTGGGCATGCAGACCAGAGTCTTTTGTGGGACATGGTCCAAGCCGATGAGATGCCGGAAGATCGCGATCCCCTCTCACTGACGGAGAAAGCCTTGCTCAAGGAATGGATCGAGGGCGGGGCGAAATGGGCCACAGAGACAATCGATCCTCTAGCTCACAAGCGCGACCGACGCGCGACAGAGAATTGGGTTCGTCGCCTGACACTCTCCGAATACATCGAAACCGTGCGCAGCTCGGTCGACGTGGATATCAGCAAGGAAGCCACCGAACTCCTCCCCAAAGACCTGAGGGCAGACGGTTTCAACAACACTGCGTATAACCTCGGGGTCGATTTCAAGCACGTTGAGTCCTACGCAGAACTTGCCAGCATCATCGTCCGTAAGATGGACGTGAAGGCGTTTGCGAAACGTTTCAACAAACGCATCAAGTTCACCGATGGCGACATGGCCAAGCTTCTTCAAAGCATGGGGACGTGGCTCTTGCGCGGCCCATTGGAAGATCACGAAATCATCGCTTACCGTGGCATTTCCACCACCGTCGCGAGCGGAGGAGGCACCTATGAGGAAGCCGTCGCTTACATTGTGGAAGCCATGCTGCAATCGCCACGGTTCATTTACCAAATGGAGAATCAGCGCGGTGATGGTCAAGTCTGGCCCGTGAGTGAGTATGAGTTGGCCACTCGCTTGAGCTACATGCTCTGGGGCAGCTCGCCTGACAAGACTCTCATGGATGGGGCAGAGAAAGGACGCCTCTACGACAGGACAGAAGTTGAGAAAGAAATCGACCGCATGCTCGACGATCCTCGCACCATCACACGTTCGCTCGAGTTTGCCAGCCAATGGCTGAATCTCGGACGCCTCCAGAACTTACGCCCCAACGCGGACCTGTTTCCCGCCTGGGATCCCGTCCTAGCAGAAGACATGAAGTCGGAAACGCTTGCCTTCTTCAAAGAAGTTGTTTGGACAGAGAGTCGCCCTCTCGCTGATCTTCTGAACGCACCTTACACTTTCACGACCCCAAGGCTTGCTGCACACTACAACTTAGCCGTTCCCGCACAGGGCAAACCCGCCAACCTGCAACGTTTCAGTTTGAAGAAGGACAAAGCACGCGGCGGCCTCCTCACTCAGGGAAGCATTCTCACGATCGGCGGCGATGAAGCCTCCACTGTGACACGCGGCCTCTTCGTCCTCCATGACCTCTTGCGCAGCGGCGTGAATGATCCCCCACCCGGAGTCGATACCACTCCAGTGCCGTCCCAACCTGGCCGCACCCAGCGCTCCATTGCGGAGGAACGTATTCAGAGCAAGTCCTGCGGCGGCTGCCATCAGAAGTTTGAGCCCCTCGCCTTTGGCATGAGCAAGTTCGACGGCCTCGGCACGTTTTTAGAGAAGGATCACTTTGGGAACCCGCTCCAAGATGATGGTGAGATCCTCTTCCCAGGCGACTCGAAAGCCATTCCCTTCCAGTCATCAGCCGAGTTGATGGACTTGTTAGCCAAGAGTTCGCTCGTGCAGAAGAATCTCACTTGGAAGGTCACTCAGTTTGTCCTCGGGCGGCCTCTTGTCGGCAGCGACACGCCACACATCGAGAAGATCCATGCCCAAGCGCAGAAAGATGGTGGCACTTACAAAGCCATTCTCAAAGCTATCGCGCTTAGTGATTACATCCAGAGCACACGCACCGAAGCCACGAACGAATCCTAACTGAACGAGAACTTATGAGCCATTCTTTACTTAACCGCCGCACCTTCCTCCGAGGTCTCGGAGGCGTCACCGTAGGCATGCCTTTCCTGGAAGAGATGCTAGCAACATCCGCTTCAGCAGCTACGGCCAACGCCGCGAATGCAACGGCGGTACCCGTACGAGCGTTCAATGTATTCTTCGGCCTAGGCATTCCGTCGCCATTGCAGAAAGAAGGCTATGATGGGGTCTTAGAGCCGCTCAAAGCGCTCCAAAACCAGCTACTCATCATGCGGAATCTCGATCACGTGCGTTGTGACGAGTCCGGCATCAATGCCCACTTCGATGGCGCTTCTGCAGCCTTCACCGCCGAACCTCCAAGCGGCGAGGCCAAGTCTGGCGGCCCATCGATCGATCAAGTTATCCGCCATACGCGTTATGCCGATGGCCTTCCTCCCGGCATGGTCCCCACGCTTGTCGGTGGCACTTTCTTTCGGCGCAGCCGCGTGAGCCGCTATGTCCACAGCTACAACCTTGACGGCACCGTGGCTGCGACCATGCAGGAACGCCCACGCGATCTCTTTGACCGCGTCTTTGGCAAGCTCAACGTTGCTGACAACGATGTGAGGAAAGAACGCCTCAAGCGTAGCGTACTCGATTCTGTCGTCGATCAGTATAAGTATTTCACCGGAACACGTTCTCCCTTGGGCAATGTCTCCAAAGGGCGCATCAAAGATCACCTCGACCGCGTGCGCGAGTTTGAACAGCGTGCCTATGCCATGAAGGAACACGCTGCCGATGCGCCCGATCTGCCACCTGAATCCAAGCTCCTCCACGGCGGCTCAGCTGATCCCGGCGGCGAAGGCATCGACATCACCCTAGACGAACTCACGACTGAGTGGCGGCTCATGGCAGACCTTTACGCACTCGCGATTCAGTGCGACCGCGTCCGGTTCGGCTCTCTCACCTTCCTTGCTGCGGGAGAACGCATCCGTCTCACTGGCGACTACATGTTCAAT
>CALLLI010000229.1 GCA_938082635.1 uncultured Verrucomicrobiales bacterium | reverse complement strand
CAGACCGCCATCGTAGATTCGCACCTTGGCGATAGTCATCGTTCCACGTAGATTACCGGTCACAGGACCGCCATCACTGTCACGCTGAGCGGCAATGAGGATGTTGTTAGCGCCGTGCGTGTTAAGCACCATGTCCTCGCTCTTGGTGACCATACCATTGGTATAAACAGTTGTAGCATTTCCATCATAAACATACCCGATGTATGTCCAGATGCTCGACTCTTCCTCTCCCATACCGGTGTCGTCATCACCGTCCGTAGCAGAAGCGTCCCAGCCGACATCCGGCCCATTACCCCAGTGCCCGACCGCGCCAAACGCGTTGTGGGTTCCGTGGTTGAAGGACATGTTCGAGCCATCGGGTCCGCCCCGGTGTCCCCATGAAACGACGGTCTCCTCAGCTGCTATGTCGGGGTTGTGGATCCACGCTTCAATGGTGCGCGGGCTGCGGACCTCCATCTCAGGCGTCGATGAGGGGCCTTCGAAGAAACTGACTCCATCGAAATCAATGCCGCGCACGCCATCGACTTCAATGACTTCGGTGTCACCATCTCCGTTGAAATCCCCTAGCGTGCCCGAGTTTGCCCATTCCGAAATGGCACCCAACTCCAATCCCGTGGCATCGAGATCCACGACCAATCTCGCTGCTGTCGGTTTATCTTCCGGATCATTCGGATCGGTGAAGGCTTCGATTTCTTCAGCATCGGTAAACCCATCGTCATCAGAATCGGGATTGTTAGGATCGGTAGAAGCGGAAAGCTCCGCCGCATTGTCGAGTCCTTCACCATCAGGATCGTCTCCCGGCCCCATGTCGAGATTCCCAAAGTTTTCCAGTTCCCAAGGATCTCCAAGACCATCGCCATCTGAGTCACTGCGGCCGAAGCGTTCCGCTTCACGCGCGAAGTTGGCGGCGATCTGTTCTCCAGACAAGACTCCCGTGTAGATCCTTAAAAGCGCGATACTGAGATTGCCTCGGAGGTTGCCCGTGGCTGCTCCATTGGCGTCATTCTGTGAGGCGAGAAGGATATTGAGCGGATTCCCCGCATCATCTTCCGCAAAGGTATTGAGCGCGCCTTCATTGCCGGCACCGACAGAAATATCCTCGGTGTTTGTTAGATTGCCATTCGTATAGACTGATGTAAGGGTTTCGTCAGGATTGTAGGTGTAGGCAATGAACGTCCAGATCCCGGCTTCTTCCTCACCGGTTCCGGTGTCGGCATTGTCGGCTTGCGCCTCAGGGTCCCAGCCGATGTCCGGCCCCGTGCCGCCCCAATGGCCGATGGCGCCGAACGCGTTGTGCGTACCATGATTGAATGAAATATTGCTTCCATTAGGGCCTCCACGTCGTCCCCAGGAAACGACGGTTTCTTCGGACTCAATGTCAGGATTGAATACCCACGCTTCAATGGTTCGACCACTGTTGCCTACCAAATCTTCCGAAGGAATGGGTCCACGCATGAATCCTCCGTCAAAGGTCACACCTTTCACTCCGGCAATGTCCTCCACCGTAGGATTGCCATCCTCGGCAACGAATTCTCCGCCTAGCCCGCCAACGTTCGTCCAGGTAGAGAGTTCCCCTTCAGGCAATTCAGCTGCATCGACTAGGACCTTTACACCAGGAGGAAAGTTCGGGTCGTCATCGGGTACGAGTGGATTGGTTTCACTTACAAAGATCTCATCGCCATCAGGCCAGCCGCCGCCATCGGTGTCGGCTACCAAGGGATCCGTGCCACTGTCAGAAGCATCCACAAACGTTCCTGTATTCGTTTCCACATTGTCATTCAGCCGGTCGCCGTCGGTATCGGCTAATTTCGGATCTGTGGGAGCGGGTTGGCCGTCTACTTCACGATTCACTTCATCTGCGTCGTTGATGCCGTCGCCATCGGTGTCCGCCACTTTCGGATTGGAGCCAATTTCGGCCTCTTGACCATCGGACAGCCCGTCATCGTCCGTGTCCTCCTTGACCGGGTCGCTGCCGATACGAAATTCGTCTGCATTGCTCAACTCATCTCCATCGCCGTCGCCATCTGCTGTCTGGGCAAGGTCACCGAATGTGTCGGTTTCCCATTGATCCCAGAGTCCATCGTTATCCGAATCTCCATCGGCGCCTAACACGACAATGAAACCTTCGCTCTCTACGACCGTATCTTCGTTGAAACCGAAGCCCAGCAGAGCATCACGGTCATAGATACCCGGGTCGATGGAAAAGATAATATCCCCGTCGGCGTTGATGCCGTTCATCGCTTTGAACACAGCCGTACCACCATTGAGATCAATGAGGAAATCCACACCGCCGACTCCTAACACACTCTCAGGCATCAACACATTCGTGATCAGCCGCATGCCCCCTTCAAAAAATCCGAAGTTGGCGTTTCCGATTGGACTCAGACCACCAAACTCAACAATGACGCCATTGGCAAGCACCTCACCCGAGAAGTCCGTTCCGTTTCCGGATAAGGTTGCGGTAGCTTTGAGCCCATCGGTCTGGGAGAACGTCAGGTTTCCTTCACCTAATAGGTTGCTTGAGAGTTCAAAGGACTGTCCGCCATTCAGGGCGATGGTGACGTCTCCTCCGATGGTCGCATTTCCGGCGAGCCCCGTTCGTGAGCCTGCCGAAGTCACGCTTCCGGCTTGCAACCGCAGATCATCAAAGTGCACAGGGCTGCGACTGATCAATTCAAGCTCCGCTGTTGCGCTGCTAAGCGTTAGAATCGCGTCAGCGGGGAAGGCGGCTTGCCCTTTCGGTGATTTCAGAACAGACCCGGCACCAGCGCTGATCACATAGCTCTTGCCCGCTTCCGCTGCGGCCCCGGAACTCCACACCGTTGGTGTTTCCCAGCTCTCGCCATTCGTCGTGTTGCGAATGAGAATGATGGTGTTAGGTGAATCGCCCGCATCATTCGGATCTGTGCCTGCGTCGATTTCGACATTATCAGGGGCACCATCACCATCCGTGTCAGCGTTCGTGGGGTCGAGCCCGTCGTCCAGTTCTTGTTTATCTGTCAAGCTATCGCCGTCCGTGTCACGATTGGTGGGCGAGGTGCCCGCCGCGATCTCCTCACCATCTTTCAATCCATCGCCATCGGAGTCATCTGAAGTGAGATCTGAACCCAAACGAATTTCTTCCAGATTAGAAACCCCATCTCCATCCGAATCGCCATCCGCATCTGCCACGTTGGGATCGAGACCGACGGCGGCTTCCATGTCATCAGGAATACCATCCCCATCGCTGTCGGTGATCGCGGCGGCATCGCGACCGAAATTCGACGCTTCTAGATTGTAGTTGAAAGCGATTTGACCATCGGGCAAGGCCGTGTCCCAAATCTGCACTTTGGCGATGGTGAGTGAGCCACCAAGAGTAAACGCTTCGGTGTCTGCCCCAGTTTGCTGAGCTGCGATGACGATGACTTGATTGGCATGCGTATTGACGTCGATCTCTTCGCTGGTTGTTAGGATGCCATTGGTAAACACGCGCGATTCACTTCCCGTCTGGGTGTAGGCAATGTTGGTCCAGACAGCTGTTTCTTCCTCGCCCAAGCCCGTGTCGTCATTGCCGTCCGTGGTCGAAGGATCCCAGCCAATATCAGGTGCCCCCCAATGACCAACCGCACCAAAGGTATTGTGGGTGCCATGGTTGAACGACAAATTGGAACCTTCCGGGCCGCCACGGTGCCCCCAAGACACGACGGTTTCTTCGGAGGCAACGGCAGGGTTGTAAAGCCACACTTGAATGCTGCGATCACTGGTGCCGTCCATCTCGGGTGTGGAACGCGGACCCACGTGCCAGCTACTCCCGTTGTAGGTGACGCCTTTGACCCCATTAATTGTGGTGACAGTGGGCGATCCCGTGGCCACGAAGGTTTCGCCAAGGGAGCCCGCATTCGTCCACGTGGGAAAGGGGCCTTCATCTCGATCTCGAGCATCGAGTTCGACAACAAGATCCGCGTGCGCGGACGCAGCCCAAAGCGACGCGAGGGCCAGTAGGATGATGGAGCGGAGTATTTTCATTGGATTGGATTGGTATGAGGTGTGAGGCCTAACTATTGAAGAGGGTAGATAGAAGGAGGCAGAGGTAACGAAGGAATAGAGAAAAGGTGGATTATAACTTAAGAGTTAGTCTGGGTTGGCGCTGGGGAGGATGAAGGCTTTAGATTTCCTACAGAAGGAAACAAAGGTAACGAAGATAGTAGGGATCGGGTGACTTAGCTCGATTCTCTAGTCATCATTCATTTAGATGCTTTGTTTCCTTTGTTCTCTTCTGTGAAAAGAAAGGAGGACTTCGGATTTCTTACAGAAGGAAACAAAGGCAACAGAGAAAGCGTGGTGCGGCATTTCTCTAAATCTGTCATCTTGGTTCTCTTCTGTTAACAACAGTGGTTATTTGAGAGTAGTGAGGAAAGCGAGGACGTCTTCCAGCTCTTGTTCGTCTAACAAGAGATTCATAGGTGGCATGGGAGAAACGGGTGCTGGATAGTTCTCGGCGATGGTAGCGTTAGGCTCGATCAACGATTGGCGGAGGTAGTCTTCAGCTTTGCGGGATGCGATGCCATCGAGCGCTGGTCCGATCACGCCGCCTTCACCACCCACTTGATGACAGCGATTGCAGGCGGCGACTTGGTGCGTGTAGAACAAGGTCTTGCCGCGGTCGACATTGCCCGGTTCGAGCTTGGCGGTTTCGCCTTTCACGACGACCGGCACCAATTCGCGCAATTGAACATCGTCATACCAGGCCGTGCCAGTGGATCGTCCCCATCCGCCGAACAGTGTGTTGATGGAAATACGACTCCGATTCTCGGAGTGGAAATCGATGCTGACCGCAGTCCAGTCGTTGTTACCTCTTAGGCCCTTCGTTCTTGCTGGGCTCTCGCCCTGGATCTCGTGGGCGTTGAGCAAGGCTCCCATGGCTCTTCCCTTAACGTCTTGAGTTTTAATCTTCGCGGAGAGGCGATAGTGGGTGTCGGGTTTGACGTCGATGCTTGTGGAGAAGGCGGTGTCCATGGGCTTTGACACGACAATCTTCAAACAATCGGTGCCTTCGGTGCCTTCATCTTTGGGCTTGGTGTAGGTGGCGTCTGACTGGTTTCCGCCGAAGGTGCGGGGGCTCCATTCAGCATTGGTTAGGAGGTTGGGGCCGGGTTCGAAGGACGTGGGGTCTAAGCCTTCCACACCATGCTGTTTCGCAGCTGCCTTGAGGGCGGCAGAGAGCCATTCGTCGTTGAGATTCTGGGCATTGCCTAACAAATTCTTCACGGCGCTCTTCAGTGGATCGGAAGTTGGAAATTCCGCTAGGGCGACGAAGGCGGCCAGGCGCGTGGTAAGGTCAGGGTCATTGATCACAGCAGACTCGAAGAGTAGCGTGACTCCAGCTTCGCTCTTAGAGAGAGCGCGAACGGCATTGCGACGAAGTAAGGGGTCTGTGGAGAGGAGGGCAGCGCGGTGTGTCTCCGCATCGAGTTTACCCATTCCATGGAGAGCCCACAGGGCGTGCACAGCACCAATGCCTTCCATCTTGGTGCTCGTCTTGAGTACCCCTATGGCGTCTTCACTCTTGCGTTCGACAATCACGCGCTGGGCAGTGAGACGCCAGAATTGATTCGAATCATGAAGCGCACTGACAAGCCCTTCGGTGGAGGCACCTGCTAGGGAAGTAATCTCGCTCTCTGGTGCGTCATCCCAGATGAGACGATAGATGCGACCGTGCTCGCGGTCTCGGTTGGGGTTCACGTGGGCATTGCCAGGGCCATTCTTGGCATCATAGCCGCCGCGACCGGAGCTTGGAGTCGGGTTGTGCTGGATGATGAAATTGTACCAGTCCGCAATCCATAGATTGCCATCAGGGCCGACTTCAGCGGCGACAGGCGAGAACCATTCATCGATGGACGCTACCAGAGCGTAGGCATTCTTCGTGACAAAGCCTGCGCCATCTCGTTGCGTTTGGTACTGACCTAGCAAATTACCCGTCGGGCCTGCGACGAAGGCACGTTTGCCGCGCCACGATTCGGGGAAGGCGTCGGAGTTGGCGAAAGAATGACCAGCTCCTGCAGTGTAGGCACCAAAGGCATCGACCTGACGAATGCGCGACGTGATGGGATGGAATTTCGGAGAGGAGGCTACCATCTTCGCTGACATGCCTTTGCCAGGAATGGCCGTTGCTGGGATGCCGCAGTAGAACGAAGGATTATTGTTCGCCGTGGATCCGAAGACATCACCCGAGTCATTGAATCCAAGGCCCCAGGTGTTGTTGTTAAACTGGTGCAAGAAGTCCATGGACTTGCCGTCCTGAGTGAAATGATAGACACCCATGCCGAAACGTTTCTCTTCGCCGCCGATAGTCCCGTTGAACGCGGCGTAGCCCACCGTGCCCCAGATCTTGTTGTCGAATCCATAGCGCAAGTTGGATGGGCCAGCGTGGGTATCGCCTGGTCCCCAGCCGTCCATGAGGACTTCTCTCACATCGGCGCGATCATCCCCATCAGTGTCTTTGAGAAACAAGGTGACCGGCGCTTGATGAACGATCACGCCCCCATTGGCGAAGGTGAGCGAAGTGGGAATGTTGAAGCCATCGGCAAAGACGGTGATCTTATCCGCTCGACCATCGCCATCGGTGTCTTCGAGGATCTTGATCTTGTCATCCCCCTTGCGTTCGGCACGCACTTCGTTCGGGTAGTCTGTGGTTTCGATGACCCACAAACGACCGCGCTCATCCCAAGCGAGCTGCATAGGATTGATGATGTCAGGCTCGGAAGCGAAGAGTTCTAACTTCCAGCCTACTGGTGCCTGCGTGTAGGAGAGGGAATCCTTGGGGCTAAGTGGCAATTGATAGGGCAGGGGCTCATCTCGACGCTCGTAGTTCGGGATGTTGTCACGCTTCTCGTACTTGAACGGTGTTCGTTTGCTGACGAAGGATTCGTAAGAAGCCTGGCGGCCTTCGCCAACTGACCAGAGGATGCCAGACTTGATCAGCTGATGGAAGGCCGTTTGGCCCCACACGCGTTCGTCGTGGCCGGATGCGGTGTAGAACACGCGGCCCTTTCCTTGTGTGCGTGTCCAGGTCCACGGCTCGGGTTCCTTGATATTGTCGTCATCGCCTGCCGGGTCGCGCACCATGAGGACGGTTCGATCTTCGCCATGCTTGGTGTGCACGTAGGTTTCATCCCATGTCTCAAACTCCTTCACATCCTTCATCGCTGGATGTTCTTGGTTGACGATCTTGGCCGTGAATGTGCCTGTCTTGTGATGCTGGAATTGACCACCAACGAGATTGATGAAGCCTAACTGATTCCGGAAACAAAAGCTCGCGCAGTGCACGGGAATGAATCCGCCCCCATCTTCAATGAACTTTACCAAGTTTTCATAGAGGTGCCGCTCAATTGTATCGTGATTGGCGTAGAGCAAGACGCCATCGAACTGCGAGAGATACTTGTAGTCACCTAACGCTTCTTCTGGAGACGTGTGATAGTCAAAGTAGATGCCATCCGGTCCCAAGGCCTCTGCTAGCATCGGGTAGTATTCATTGGACGGATGATGCTTGGCATCATGTCCTAAGAATAGAATCCGGACAGGGCCATCCGTCGGCCTTCCATACGAGGAAGCGACAATGGAGAGCGTTAGTATGAACGAAAGAAGGAAGCGCATGTTGTAGTTTGGTAAAGAAGTTTTAACAGAAGCTAACAAGGGAACGAAGAAGGGAGGTGCATGGCCTGTCGTGGCGGTGACTTTCAGTCGCCGCTGAGTGAAAATCTCCTCTACTTAGCTTCGGATTACTGTGGCGACTAAAAGTCACTGCCACCTCGATCTATAGCTTATCTATTTCAGTTTTACTGGGTCGTTAGGCTAGAGTGAATTCAGGAAGACGCACGAGTTCGCCGCCTTTCTGGGCGGACTCGTGCGCGAGGATTCCCGTGCATGTGATGTTGGCAGAGTGCACAGCGTTGGGATAAGCATCCTCACCACCGAGGAGCATTTGGACAAATTGATGGGCCAGATGTGGGTGTGAACCGCCGTGACCAGCTCCCTGCGTGAAGGAGAGGTGGTCTTCGCCTTCCTCGCCTCCGTAGACGCCGCCCGTGGTGAACGGAGCGATTTCATGTGGTAGGAGATGACCGTAGTCAGGACACTCTACTTTCTCAGGAATCTCGGGCTCTGGCTTCTTCGCTGTATGCACGATGAGTGGCTCGCCCTCAATCAAGGGCCATTCCACAGCCTTCTTGTCACCGTAAACCTCGAAGGACTCGCGGTACTGACGTGCGACATCAAATAGCGACCGGTAGACCAGCGCCGATAGGTCACTGTTAGCAAACTTGATGTGGCAAGTTTCGACCGCATAGGGCGACCCATAACATTCGTGCATTTCTTCACGAATAGTACCGGAAGGGAAACAAGACACATACTCGGCTTGGTGTCGTCCAAGACCCAACACAGGCCCTACGCAGTGCGTGGCGTAATGCATGGGAGGAAGACCGGGCCAATAACCAGGCCATCCGTCCATGTCTTGCTGGTGCGACGCTTTGAGGAACTGGAGTTTGCCCAGCTCACCCTTGTCATACAACTCCTTCATGAAGAGGAACTCCCGCGCGTAAACTACGGTCTCCATCATCATGTACTTCAGCCCGGTAGACTGGGTCAGTTCCACGATCTGCTTGCAGTCCTCGACGGAAGTGGCCATCGGCACGGTGCAGGCGACGTGCTTGCCTGCCTTTAGTGCGGCGATGGATTGCTCAGCGTGGTTGGGGATCGGCGTGTTGATGTGCACGGCGTCAATGTCCGGATCTTTAAGGAGCTCGTCGTAGCTCTGGTAGCGCTTATCCACGCCGTATTTCTCGCCTACCTCGTCGAGCGTTGCCTTCGTCCGCTGGCAGATGGCGGCCATGTTCGCGTTCTGATGCCGTTGGTAAATCGGGATGAATTCAGCACCGAAACCGAGACCGACAATGGCAATGTTCACTTTATCCATATTCCTTCATTAGAACAGACGTGGTCTTCTTTTTCATGTATGAAAGCGGTAAGTTTCGTGTATGATTGCGACATGATTTCCGTCCTTGAACGTGATAAATGGCTCGCAGCACTACGTCCAGGCGGCATGCGCGAGCTTTTCGAGCATCTTCCAAACACCCTGTTCTTCGTGAAAGACTCGCAGAGGCGCTTGATGGCGGGGAACCAGGCTTTTGTGGAGCGCTGTGGCTACGCAAGCGATGCGGAAATGATCGGTCATGTGGACAAGGAGATCTTTTCTGAAGAACTTGCGACCAAGTACGGCACGGATGATCGCGAGGTCATCCGGACAGGGAACTCCCTCATCGGAATGGTTGAGCTCTTTCCCAACCAGTTAGGCGATCCCGAGTGGTATATTACGGATAAGGTGCCGCTTTACACAGCCGCAGGTGAGCTGGCGGGCCTTTGTGGAACGGTCCGAAGCTACGAAGGTGCACGGGAAGCGCTGCAGCCCTACCTCGACCTGGTACCAGTGATCGACTATCTCAAAGAGCATTATCGGGGAAACGTCTCCATTCCAGCCATGGCCCAGCTTGCGGGCGTTTCGGTGCGCGTATTGCAACGGCGATTTCAGGAAACTCTGAAGACAACGCCACGCGAGTTCATCATGAAATTGCGGATCCATGCTGCCTGTGAGCGGCTGAATGGGACTCAGGACAACATGACTGAAATCGCCCTCGACGTAGGGTTTTACGATCATAGCGTCTTCTCTCGGCAATTCTCCCGCCTGATGGGCATCTCACCCTCGGCCTACCGACGCCGTTCCAAAGCGCGATGATCCGGAATTGTGTAAGAATACGAAAGATTATTCTTGCCATCCTGTATTACTCGTGAGTGGGAAGTTCTCATGAATCGGCAGACTGATTTCGTAGTCGGGCCATCTTCCCTTTCGACAGCTCGATGCTGAGATCTATCAACTCGCCTGTCAATTGTTTGAACTTCTTATACTCAGCGTTCTCGGAGCCC
>CALLLI010000228.1 GCA_938082635.1 uncultured Verrucomicrobiales bacterium | reverse complement strand
TTTCGCAACTCGGGTGCGTCGACCACGCTGGTCCATTGGAAGGCTCTTTCTGGGTCGTCCTGGATTTCTTTGACAAGGCCTTTGATCAGTTGGTTGCGTCTCACGCCTGGAGCGATTTCACTGATGATCTCAGAGGTAATTGCTGGATCGTTGGCTTGTGACCGACCAGCCATGGCAATCATAGCCTGTTGTCTGATTTCTTCATTGTTGAGTTCACGAGACCAAGCCAGGGTTTCTGGGAGGTCGTACATCGCTCCAACAGTCCCGATGGCTTCCACGCTGTGGAGTCGTTTCTTCGGGATCGGTGCTTCCGATTCCAGATCGGCAATCAGCTCTGATCGTGTCGACTTTGCCTTGCAATCGAATGATCATGGTCCAAGATAACTGTTCAAGTGAACAGTTATCTTGGAAGGCTCTAAAATCGTTCAGCTACGCGGATTGCTCAAAGAGCAGTTCCCAGAGGCGCATGCCGACCGGCCACACGGCCGGGACGGCAAGGTCGTGACTGGGTTCAGCGCCTTGGACGCCATCGGCTTAGAGAAAGGCGTCCTTTGCGAAGCTGTGGTAGAGCGTCGTAGTTTGGGTGGCGCGTTGTTGTTCACGCGTGTGCTGCGGGGGCTTGCCGAGCAAGGTCTCTACACGGTGTTCATCGATGGCCGAGATGCCTTGGACCCACAGTCTTTGGGGAGAGAGGCTTGTCGTCGACTGCTCTGGGTGCGCTGTGTGGAAGCGGCGCAAGCGATCAGGGCGGCAGACCTGCTCTTGCGAGATGGAAATTTGCCTTTCGTGCTGATGGACTTGGAATGGAATCCCTTGCGTGAACTCGGCCGCGTGCCCAGCAGTTCCTGGTTTCGCCTGCGCACTCTTATCGAGAAGACGAGTGCGACGTTGTTAGTCTTAACGCCTACCCGGCTCATTAGTAGTGCGCACATGCGGTTGCAATTGGCCAGTAATTTTACTGCAGATGACTTGGAAGAACAAGAGGATAAGCTAACGGATAAATTAAGCTTGATGGCTACGCGCCATCTGCGCGATCGAGTGTTAACGGAGCGGACAGGATGAACGGCATCAACTCAACCCATCAACCGAATTTCGGGAGCATTGCTCCAATGGTGGCGGTGACTTTTAGTCGCCGCTGAGTCGTGTTTCCGGCGTCCGTGGCGACTAAAAGTCACCACTACGATTTTGGGAAACGTGATGTCGCAAAGAGTAGATACGCGATGAACAACCAAAGTTTCCATTCCGGAGGGCGCTGCTCCGTCAGCGCCGTGGTCAACTCAGGGCGCTTTGGATGTAAGGAGGCGGATTCTTCAATAAATTACGGCTGCGACGGAGCACCGCCTTCTTGGATAGATTGATAGGCTTCATGTACGGTGTCCTCGTTATTCCTAACTTCTTTCTGCAAGCACAGCTCCGCACTCAGCCTGAGCTGTGGGAGTTTCCGGTGGTGCTTTTAGAAGACGCAGGTGGTGCGGCCAAAGATCGGGGGAAAGCGCGCATTCTGCAGGCTACGGAGGTGGCCCTGAATGCGGGTGTCGATCTCGGGATGACGGCGACTCAGGGGCAGGCGCGTTGTGGAGAGCTTCATATACTCTATCGCTCTGCTAATGATGAAGAGGCGGCGGAGGCGCTGCTGTTGGATAGGATCGATCTCTGGACGCCGGATTTTGAAGCGACCGCGCAGGGTGTGTGCACGCTGGATTTGTTAGGAAATGGTGAGGCTCGCCGGTCTCCGGAGCGTTTGGGCAAGAAGATGGTGAGACTCTTTGCGGAGCATTGTTTGCAGGCCCAAGTTGGCTTTGCATCGCATCCTGATTTGGCGTTGTTGGCGGCGAGGCAAGCGGAGCCAGTGCTTGTGGTGGGCGCTACGGAAGGGGAGGAGACGCATTTCCTCAACCAACTTCCGGTCCAGGCCTTGGTGCCTTCTACGGATCTTCGAGAAGTGTTGCGGCTTTGGGGCGTGTCTACTTTGGGAGAATTACGCGCGCTTCCTGCGAGCGAGCTTGTCGAGCGGTTGGGGCCAGAGGCGATGGCCTTGATCGAAGGGACAAAGGGTCGACGGCGACGCCTGCTTAAGCTGGTAAGGCCTCCTTCACTCTTCCTCCAGAGCATGGAGTTTGAGCATCCTCTGGAAACATTGGAGCCTTTGCTCTTTGTGATTCGGCGGATGTTAGAAAACTTGGCGGCACGCTTGGCGACCGTTCACTTGGTGGCTGGCGAAATTCATCTTACCTTGGGCTTTGAGGATGAGACGACGCATGAACGGAACTTTCGTGTGCCGGATCCTAGTAGAGAGGTGGATTTGCTCTTCCGAATCCTGCACACGTATCTGGAGGACTTCACGGCGGAAACGCCGATGGTGTTGTTGACGCTTGAGGCGATGCCATCACGCGCGCTGGCCCATCAGTTCGAGCTCTTTGAGTCGAGTCTGCGAGATCCCAACCGGTTTTCAGAAACTTTGGCGCGGCTTGAGGCGTTGTTAGGCCCTGATCGCATTGGCACGCCCGAACCTCTGCCCACGCATCGACCAGATGCCTTTGTCATGAAGCCGTTTCAGGAAATTTCTAGGGACAGTCAGAGCCGTCGAAAGCCGAAGAAGCCCACTCCTTTAGATGCAGCACGGCAGGCCGCGACCGAGACGGTTCGGTTAGGCTTGCCTTTGCGCCGTTTCCGTCCGCCTCCGCAGATCACGGTGATGACCGAGCGGGAGGGGCCTATCGCGATTCTTTCTGGGCAGGTGAAAGGTCCTATCACGCAGCAGCGAGGCCCCTGGCTCTTGTCTGGTGAATGGTGGCACGAAGCGTCCTGGGCTTTCAAGGAATGGGATGTGCAGCTTGAGGATGGTGGTGTCTACCGCATTGCTGAAGTGGAGGGGAACCAATGGATCTTGGTCGGGGCGTATGGCTGAGGCTTACATCGAATTGCATGCACGCAGTGCGCTTAGTTTCTTGCGTGGGGCTTCACAGCCAGAGGCTCTCGTCCGTCAAGCGGCCGCGCTAGGGATGTCTGCGCTGGGACTCTGTGATCGTGATGGCGTCTATGGTGCTGCTAGAGCGCGGTATGCGACGAGAGAACTTGCGTCTGAATTTCATGCCATCGTGGGCAGTGAACTGACCATGGAGGATGATAGTGTGTTGCCTGTTCTCGCGGAAACACGCTTGGGCTATCAGAATCTCTGCCGTCTCATCACGCGGGCCAAACTGCGTGCCTTGAAGAACGAAAGTCGGGTGCTCTGGAGTGAGTTGGAAGCAGGCGCGGAAGGGCTCATTTGCCTCACGGGCGATGAGGAAGGGCTGATTCGAAAGGCCCTGGCCGCGCGCGAGTTTGAAGCGACAGAGAAGGCGCTTGCGCGTCTTGTGAGGATCTTTGGCCGAGAGCGTGTGTATGTCGAAGTGCAGCGTCATCAAGTGCGCGGCGAGGAATGGATAATCCGTCGACTCCGGGAATTGGCCGAGCAGTTTCGTCTGCCTTTGTTGGCGACGAATGGTGCTTGTTATGCCGTGCCGAGTGGTCGGGTCGTCTTTGATGCCTTCACGTGTCTGCGTCATCACACGCATCTTGATGAAGCGGGCATTCTCTTGGCGAGTAATTCTCAGCGGCACCTCAAAGGGGCGCGTGAAATGGGGGCACTCTTTGCCGAGCTTCCGGAAGCGATTACGAATACCCTTAGATTGCGGGAGAGACTGACGTTCTCTCTGAAGGATTTAGGCTATCAGTTTCCCGCTTATCCAGCGCCGGGAGGCGAGACGGCGGCTTCTTTCCTTCGGATACAAACGGATATCGGTGCCAAGAAGCGCTATGGCAAGATCACGCCGAAGATCCGCAAGCAGCTCGATCATGAATTGACTATCATCGAGAAGTTAGGTTTCTGCGGCTATTTCCTCATTGTGTGGGACATCGTAAATACCTGCCGTGAGAAGAATGTCATGGTGCAAGGGCGTGGTAGCGCCGCCAATAGCGCGGTGTGCTATTGCCTCGAGATCACGGCGGCGGATGCCATCAAGCATGAGTTGTTCTTCGAACGTTTTCTCAGTGAAGGGCGTCATTCTTGGCCTGACATTGATCTGGATTTGCCAAGTGGTCCTCGGCGAGAGTCCATCATCCAATCCGTGTATGAGAAATTTCGTCCAAACGGGGCGGCCATGACGGCCAATGTCATCACATATCGTGGGCGCAGTGCCATGCGCGAGATGGGGAAGGCGCTGAATTTGCCTGAAGACACCTTGAAGCGTTTCTCGGATCTCTATGGGAGCCATGGTGCTGCGGATACGGCCGAGTTGCGCAAGCGTATCGGCATGGCGGGCTTGTCGGCGCAGCATCCGAGACTGCCAGCGCTGCTTTCGCTTTATCAGAAGGTGTATGGCCTGCCTCGCCACCTTGGCCAGCATTCGGGAGGAATGATCATATCTGACAAGGGCCTCGATTCTGTGGTGCCGTTAGAGCCTGCGTCCATGCCGAATCGTGTGGTTGCTCAGTGGGATAAGGATGATTGTGAGGATTTGGGTATCATCAAGGTCGATCTTCTGGGGCTTGGCATGATGTCAGCATTGCAAGATTGCTTCGAACTCTGCCGGACGCGTGGAAACGGCCGTGAGATTGATGGCATGGCGGCTATTCCTCAAGATGATCCTGCCACATACGACATGATCCAGAAAGCGGACACGATTGGTCTCTTTCAGATCGAGAGCCGCGCTCAGATGGCGACGCTTCCTAGGCTGCGCCCACGGAAGTTCTACGATCTTGTGGTCGAAGTCGCGATCATTCGGCCAGGCCCCATTGTCGGAAATATGGTGCACCCCTACATTGAGCGACGCAATGGACGTGAGGAGCCTGATTACATTGATCCGCGTTTCGAGCCCGTTCTCAAGCGAACCTTGGGGGTTCCGCTTTTTCAAGAACAGGTTCTGCAGATGGCGGTGGCGATTGCCGATTTCTCAGGGTCAGAGGCGGAAGAGTTGCGCCGCGCGATCAGCTTCAATCGTTCAGAAGAACGCATGCAGAAAGTAATTCTTAAGCTGCGAGCTGGGATGGACAAGAATGGCGTCTCGAAGGAAACCCAAGCGCGTATTGAAGAAGCCATCCACTCCTTTGCTCTCTACGGATTTCCGGAATCGCATGCAATTAGTTTCGCGTTGCTTGCCTATGCCAGCGCGTGGTTGAAGCGGCATCGGGCGGCGGAGTTCTATGTGAGTTTGTTAAATAATTATCCCATGGGCTTCTATTCTCGTGCCACCTTGGTCAGAGATGCCAAGGCTCACGGTATCCGCGTCAAGCCGGTGAGTGTGATCGAGTCTAACCTCGAATGCACGGTCGAGGCAGACGAGATCATTCGGTTAGGCCTCTTGCAGACGAAGGAAGTTAGTCGTCACACGGCGGAACGTCTTGTCGTGCTGCGCCAGGAACGGCCTTGGACGGACTTGCCGGATTTCTTGGCGCGTGTGCGTCCGAATAAGAAGGAGCGCCGTGTTCTTGCTAAGATTGGGGCTCTCAATGGTCTGGCCGAGCATCGCCGAGACGCGCTGTGGCAAGCGGAGCAACGCGTTGAACAAGGTGACTTGTTTGCTAGAGTGGCAAACACGACGACGAAACTCCCGCCCATGTCTTCCATGGAACGACTCGATGCCGACTATGCTGGCTTGGGACTCACCACCGGGCCGCACCCGATGGCCTACGTGCGCGAACACTGTCAGGCTGCGGGCATCTGGAAAGCGAGCGATTTAGAACAAGGACGAGATGGTCAATCGATCATTGTCGCAGGCTTGGTCATTTGTCGGCAGCGTCCAAGCACGGCCAATGGGCACCTCTTTCTCAGTCTAGAGGACGAGAGCGGTGTCTCGAACGTCTTTGTGCCCGCGCCGACGTTTGAACGTTACCGTTTGGTCATCATCCAAGAGCCGTTCCTAAAGGTTCACGGGCGTCTTCAACATGTGGACAATGTCACCTCGATCTACACACACCATGTTTCTCGGCTGCCTTTCAAGACGTCCTTGGGAACGGAGTCTCATGACTTTCATTAGCCTTCCGTGGTTCTTTGAGCTACTTGGAAACCCGTCGTGCTTGGGTTGCGTGCTTGGGTTGCGTGCTTGTTTGAATTGAGATCGGTTTCTGCTTAACACTTCGAACTAAGAGTGATTCACTACTCGCCAAGAGCGAGCCTGGCGGTTTGCTTCGTCATCAATCCCACCATTACTTTAGACATGCGAACTATCCAAGGATTAGCCTCTATCATTGCCGCGTTATTCGTCGGCCTCACTGCCGTTTCTGCTGAAGAATCCGTCTCTCTCATCGGTGAATGGAAGGTCACTGCGGAAAAGCCTCAAGGTGGTGGCACGGCTGAATCCACCATGAAAATTGCGAAAGAGGACGAGAAGTTCGTGGGTGTGGGCACGACGGAAGATGGCCAGAAGATGGGAATCACGTCTGTTTCCATTGACGGCAAGAAGGTCGTGATTGATCTGGATTTCGAGTACAACGGTCAGGATATTACGATCCGGATCAAGGCGGAGGAATCCGAAAAGGGGACGCTCAGCGGTCGGTGGCTCGCATTGGATGCGGAAGGGACCGAGCATGTGGATGAGGCTTGGGAAGCGGTGAGGACCTCGGAGCCAGAAGCCGAGAGCAAGCCTGAGAGTGCTGCATCGATTGTCGGGAAATGGAATGCCAAGTCCACCACGGACAACGGGGATCTTGAATCTGTGGTGACTTTCACGAAGGACGGCGATAAGTTCAAAGGCAGCTCCAAGTCAGAGCAGAATAGCCTTGATTTCGATTCTGTAAGTGTGGAGGGCAAGGAGGTCGAAGTCGAACTCACCTTAGACTATGAAGGCACGGACATTCCCGTTACCATTCGTGCAGAGCAGACAGACGCGGATCATCTCAACGGCAAATGGGTGATCTTTGACGAGAGTGGTCAGGAAAGTGCGAGCGGCGAGTGGGACGCTGAGCGTGCGCTCATGTTAGACTTGGCGGGCGCTTGGGACGTGGTGGCCACGACCGATGATGGTGACCTTGAGATTCAGTCCGTCTTCGAGAAGACTGAGAGTGGGTACGAGGGGAAGTCCGATACAAACGACGGAAGCGTGGATTATACATCGATTTCTGTGGCTGATAACGAGGTGAAGCTTGGGCTGCCGTTCGGTGATGGTTCCGTTAAGATTGAGGCAAGCTATACCGAGAAGAACAAGCTCACTGGCAAGTGGCACTACTTTGAGAACTCCGATTCTGAAGAGGCAAGCGGTGACTGGGTGGCTTCCAAGGTGGTGGTCGAAGAGAAGAAGGAAGAGGCGAAAGAGGAAACGATCGTGGGCGAGTGGGCCATCGAAATTTCCTTTGGCGATGCCGATCCGCGTGACTACAATCTGAAGCTTACGGAGGAAGATGACGCCTTGAGCGGCGTCTTTATCAGCCCTCGTAGCGGCGAGACTAAATGTGACTCCGTCAGTTTGAAGGATGATGCCTTCAAAATGAAAGTCACCCGCGAGGTGCAGGGAATGGACATTGAGTTCGTCTATGAGGGGAAGCTGACAGATGATCAACTTTCCGGCAGCGTGGTGCCGACGGGCTACGAAGATCAGTTCAGTGGCACCTGGACGGGCAAGCGCAAGTAGCGGATCTGCTTTTGTCGTGGATTTCTCCGAAATCCAACGCGGAATGGCGAGAGGGCGGAGCGAGACCCGCGTGCCGTGGCTACTTTCGTTTGCGCTTGCCTTGGCGAGTAGTGGCTAACATTTCGGTCTCATGGCCGAGATCGCCTTGGGCTTTCATCCACTGATCGAGTTTGGTGGAGAGTTCGGCTTTCATGTCCGTAAGCTCGGGTTTGGCGATGAGATTGGTTAGGCAATGGGGATCGGTTTGCACGTCGTAGAGTTCTTCTGCGGGCCGATGCTGGTATTTGCTCGTCATGGCTTTGGCATGGACGACTCCTGACTCCGCCCGTGCGGTCCAGGATATCCAGAAGTCCGCTTTGTCGCCGCCGGGACGGGTGACGACGTTCTTGAACAGGGTGTCAGGATGAAGATTGCGGATGTAGCGGTAACGCTTGGTGCCGCAGGAGCGGACGCCGTAGGCATCCGAGCCGCTTTTGATGCCTCGGGTGGTGTGGAGTCCGTAGGTGTAGCGTTTGTGTTCGTGCCGTTTGCCGAGCAAGACGGGAAGGAAAGAGTTGCCGTCCATGGTGTCGGGTGTGGTGAGATGGGCGGCTTCGAGGAAGGTGGGCGTGATGTCGACGTATTCGACGAGGGCGTCTGAATGTGTTTCCGGGGTGATCTTGCCAGGCCAGCGGGCAAGCATGCCGGAGGTGAGGCCAAGTTCGAAACAGGTCCATTTGGCGAAGGGAAAGCCAGAGCCTTGTTCGGATAAGATGATGACGAGGGTATTGGAGGTCGCGTCGTGCTTGTCTAGCAATTGTAGCAAGGTGCCGCATTGAGTATCGAAGTAAGAGATCTCGGCTAGGTACTTAGAATAGGAGTCTCGTGTCTCGGGGGTATCGACCCAGGTTGGAGGCAGTGTCAGGGATACGGGTGGGTAGGCGGTGGCGTCGCCTTTGTCATAGGGCGTGTGCGGTTCGTTGGAACACGCCATGATGCAGAAGGGCTTGTTGGCCGCTTTCGACTCGGTGATAAGCTTGTCGAGTTTGGGATATGGATTGGGTGATGTGGGATCGGCCTTTTTAAACTGGTCATCGTATTCAAACGGGAAGGATTCTTTGGGCGCGATGTGGGTCTTGCCTGACAGAGCGACACGGTAGCCTGCGTCCTTGAGATAGTGCGCGATAGATTTGGTCCCGTCATACACGCGTGTGTGGTTTGGCCACGCGCCTGATTTCACGGGATAGATGCCGGTGTAGAGATTGTGCCGCGTGGGCGAGCACATGGGGGCGGCTTGGAAGCAGCGAGAGAATTGCATGCCTTCCTTGGCGAACTTGTTCAGATGCGGTGTCTTGGCCTGGCCGCCGTAGACTTCCATGTCGAGGTAGGTGCAGTCATCGGCGATCATGAGCACGATGTTGGGCTGGGCGGCGTGAGCCTGGCAGGCTGCTAGAATGAAGAGGAGGCTGAGAAGTCGCATGGGCGGCAAGTGTGGGTTTGGCCTGGGTGGGCGTCAAGAGTTGGCCAATCGCTTGACATGTCGTCAAATCAGTTGCCGAAACTCGCTGCGGCCGAGATGCCCATCATGGCCGTGATCTGGGATCGCGGGCCGTTGGCTGTCCGCGAGGTTGTGGCTGAAGTGAATGCCGAACGGGCTGAGCCAGTCGCTCGGAATACGGTTCTCAAACAGATGCAGAGGCTGGAGGAGAAGGGCTGGCTGCGTCGTGAAGGTGAGTGGAGAAATGCTAGTATTGGGATGTTGGGGCAGTGTGGTACTGCCGGTGGTGATTGGGCTCAGCTTAATGTCGCTGATTTCTTTGCCGTGGATTTTTCGTACCTCGTGGCGATTTCAATCCCGCGTGTTTCTCGGGCTGATCGTTGCCTTCTCCCTGGTGTTGGTAGCTCCTTTCTTTCCGCGGCCCGTGGAAACGATCACGTATGAAGAGTTCCCGTCATCGATTACCCTGGGCCGTATGTCCTCGCTCCGTTTGTGCTTGATCGCGATTCTACAGTAGGCGGGAAATGCATGGCTTTAATGGTAAATGCATGCATTATAGTGGCGTCTGCTGGTCTTTGGCGCCTTGGGAGTTCGCAGGCGGCATTGAGAAGACTCGTTCGGGATTCTTCGCTGCTGAGTGAGGCGTCTTTGGAAGCAATCTTTGGGAAGGATGTTTATCGTTTGCTGGCAAAGGGTAAGGTCGAGGTTTTGCAGACGGACGCTGAGGTGTCTCCCTGTTGTCTTTGATGGATTCGTCGGAAGGTGTTATTTCCTCGAGCCGTGCTCGAACGGCTTCGTGTTGGTGAACGCGATTTGATGCTGCGTCATGAATTTCTTCATTTGTCTGCGGGCGATGTGCCTCTGCTCTACTTTCAGCAGCTTATCGGAGCGCTTTATTGGTGGAATCCCATGGTGGCAAAGATCAGTGAATTTTTAAGTGAAGCGAGAGAAGGTCTTTGTGATGAAGCGCTTGTTGACCGTGGGGCTGAGCGTCAGACCTATGCTCGTTTTTTCGTTCGGTTAGGTAAACTGTCGTCGCTTCGAATCTCATCTGCTGTTTCGGGATCGCCACGTCATCCTGGGCTTAAGGCGCGTTTGGAATGCATTATCCATGGTGATGATCCCTCGCGTCGGATGGCGTGGTGGGGAGCGTTCGGGAGTGTTTATGTTTATGCTATAAATGCCTCTGCCACCGTCTTTGTAGGAGAGACGATGCCTAAGCCAGTGTTATTGAGTGATGTGAGGGAGCTTGGGTTTCTTGTTTCCGAGATGCCTCCGATTGAGGTAACCGCTGTATATGATGATGGGCGTAGGATTCAATTCGATTGGGGTTTCAATTTGGTGGAGGGAGAAACCACTAAAATTGTGGTACTGTTTGATGAGTTGTTTCGCTTATCGTACCTTGGCTATCGAGACGGCAATGTGCGTTTGCGTTGGGAGGGAAGTGAAGGTGCCCTGGTGCGAGAGATTGCCTGGCCTGCTAGTAAGATTTTTTCGAAGGGCCCTCCCGCTCATCCAGATATTGAGCTCTGTGATAGACCACCAGCGACGCCTGAGGGCACTAACAAGCCTTTTGATCAAGTCGCGGGAGATCCCAAGATCAATGGCGCTCATTCACCTTCTGGTGGGTTTAGTGTCGTGGGTGTCAATTTCGTAGATCCGGAAAGCTTTAAGAAGATTTTCAAAGTGTACAGCGATGCAAACTCTGCTGGCCAGGTGGAGTCTGCGGCTCAGGTGTCGCTGGGTGCTGACGAATCTGTGGTTCAGGAGAAGCTGGCTGAATGGGGATTTACGACCGAGAGTGAACCACCTGCTTTGCTTGATCGCTTCTATGGAGAGCCCAATTTGTGCTCTGTTAGGATTAGGCTAAATGATTCGTTTCATGAGAAAGCGAAGGCTGAGCGGATTAAGTGGTATCATGATGGTACTGACTTCAGCCGTCGTTATTGTCTTGAACGCGGTCTAGACGAGTTGCGGCAGGAAGTGCCGGGTAGCTTGGAACGCGATCAGCGGATATCGGATGCCCAAACTACCCTAACGGTGTTGTGTGGCCGTTTATGTAGGATGGCCATTTTTGGCCGTCCCCCGCATGCTGGCTCGGGCAAGATGCCCAAGCTATCTTAGGGCGAGCCTCTTTAGTCGTCGGTGTCTTTGAGGGGGAGGGCGCCTGCGGAGATGAGGGCTTTCATGGCCTCATTGACAGGGAGATCGAGTGGGGAGACTTCTTCTTCGCGGACGTCGATGAGTTTGCCGTTGGTGGGATTGGGGGCGGCGGGTAGAAAGACTGCTAGTGTTTCGGTGCCGTCTTCATTGTGGATTTCTCCGGTGACGAAGCCTAACTGTTCTCCTGGAAGGTCATGGCTGGGGACCATGACGACGCGTTTGAACATGGCGTCGGGGCCTTCGCCGTAGCCGAGGAGCTGTTTTGAAGGCCTGATAGAGAGGTCCAAGCAGCGGCACGCTCATGAAGGGCATGTCGACCTGGGCCCAGAGCCAGCGCCCGAGGAAACTGGAGACGAGGAGACCGACGATGTAGACAGCTAGGAATCCTAGGAGGATCTCTATGCCGAAGCGGTAGAACGGCTGTTCCGCGAGCCAGGTACTAGAGAGTTGCTTCTCGAAGTAGAGCACCATGAAAATGGTGCCTCCGATAGGAAGCAGCGCGGCAATACCTGCAATGAGGTATTTGAAGAGGTGCCGACGCAGGGAACTTATGGCCCTGAGACTAGCAGAGAATCTCTATTTCGTCCAAATGGACTTCAGCCCGCGAACATCCAAGCGCTGAAACTTGGCGCTGCCGTCTACAGAGATACTGACATTTTTGTTTCCGGCATCTAGGAGAACGCCCATGGGCATGTAGACGAGGCCGTCATTGGCGTAGATCTCGATGGTGGTGTGATCCACGAGCAAGCGAAGCTGTACATGGCCCTTCTTGTTGGCAGTGAGAGGGGCTTTCTTATCGAGACAGCTGAGTTCACCACCCGCGATGTCGAGGGTGACTGGGGTGCCGCGAACGTCGAAGGTGACTTTTTGGGCTTGGCTGACGTCGATGGTGGCTTCGATGTCGAGGAGTTCGCCAGTGGCGATACTTCCGGAAGCGGCGACACCCTCTTTCGTCTCCGTAGATTGATAGAGGCGCGCGATCTCGCGCACGGGTGTGGTGTGTAAGCGTGGGCCATTGGCGGTCTTCTTCAGCCGGAGCTCGGTTGGGAAGAGCATCTGTTGATTGAAGGGCATGTTAGGCATGTCGACTTTGCCCCAACCTACTTGTATGTGGCGCTGGTCGTACTTGGGAACGTTGCTATACATCTGTGAGGCGTAGAAACAGTTGCCGTAGTTGCCTTTGATCTTGTCGCCGTCGGGCGTGAAGGTCTTGCCATCGAAGCTGCCGAGGACGTAATCGCCATCGGCACCGTAGAGCACCCACCTGGGGTTGGTGGGGTCGAGGTTGACCGAGGCTTCGAAGATCTCTGGACATTCGTAGAAGCCTTCGATGCGGCTTTGGAAGGTCCATTTCTTAAGGTCAGGAGATCCGTAGAAGGCGATGTATTGACCGCCTTCGTGTTCTTGATAGACTGCCATGACCCACTGTCGGCTCATTTCATGCCAGATGACTTTGGGGTCGCGTCCCTCGTGTTTGACTACAGGGTTGCCTTCGAACTCCGTCCATGTCCGGCCTCTATCGTTGCTGTAGACGACACATTCGCCGCGGCCAGTGCTGGTGTAGAAAGCGACGAGGACGTCTTCTTTGCCGTTTTTGAAACCACTGGAGTTGTCTTCATCGACGAGAGCGCTTCCTGAGAAGGCCCAGTCACCATGTGCTTTCGGGTAGAGCGCGATGGGCTGCTGTTCCCAATGAACGAGGTCAGGACTGATGGCATGGCCCCAGTGCATGTTGCCCCATTTCCAGCCGTAGGGATTGTGCTGATAGAAGAGGTGGTACTCGCCATTGTGATAGACGAGACCGTTGGGGTCATTGATCCAGCCGCGCTTTGTGCTGAAATGAAATTGTGGGCGTAGGGCCTCTTGATAGAGCTGATCGGCGTTCTTGATTGTTTCGTCAAGCTCTAACATGTCCATCGCGGTGGAGGATTCGAGTAGGGACTCCACGTCGACGGAGATCTTCTTTCCGGCGAAGGCGGTGAGATCGACAAAGACCCAAAGGTCTGGCGTGTCGGAGAGTTCGATGTCGAAATCGCGCACTGTCTGCCTACCTGAGCTGATCTTCATGCGTGTCTTGCCACCATCCGTCTTCACGGGAAGATTGAGGTAACGATCCTTAGGCCCAATGGGACCAAATTCGCGTTGTTGGGCGGTGAGTGCTGGAGCGGCAGGCTCTTTGGGAGCGGGCTCGGTTTCGGCCGTTTCTGCTTCGGCGGGTGCTTCTGCTGCTGGTTCCGTGGGCACAGGCTCTTGGGCTGGAGTCTCTGCTGGGGGGGCTTCAACCGTTGGTTCCGGTGCGGTCACGGGTTCTTCGGCCGGTGGTTCCACTGCAGGAGCCGGCTCTTCGGCAGGCTCTTTGGCCGCAGGGGCGGGCTCTTCGGCAGGCACAGGTTCTTCGGCGGGAACAGGAATAATGCCTGGGGGAACCTCTGGCGATTCTGGCTCGTCCTGAGCGAGAAGGCCGAGGGTGCTGGACCAAAGAAGTAGGGCTGCCAACGAAGGCTTTATCATTTCCATCATCTTCATCATGAATACTCGGTAGGCCTGTTCCACAGGCTTAGCCAGTGAAATCAGGCTCCGAAACTAGGCCTGGTACACTAGAAACCGCCGCCCCGAAGATGTTCGGAGCGGCGATTTCTTTAAATCCGTTGCTGAGTGCGAGGGGCTTAATGCGCCGCTGCTTGCACGGCCTTCGGTTGGCCGATGGCCTCGAGTATCTCTCCGAACCAAGGCTCGTTGATGTTGAAGGGCTTGTGGCCCTTGATTCGTGGGAAGTCGATGACGCTCATGACGCCGCCGTTGTCTTCGTCGAGACCGGCAACACCGCTAGAGCTTTCGAGGGCAGCTTTCGTGGCGACGACGGCGCTCTTGCGGATGAGTTCGAGATCACGCTCGTTGGGCGCGGCTGATCTCGCAAAGTAGCCGCTCTTCTGCACGAGCACTTTCTCGGCCTTGAGCTTGCCTTGCAGTTGCTTGGCGAACCACTGGCCAGGATTCAGTTTGTCAATGCGAGGGTGACCGAAGGCATCGCGGTGGACTTCTTCGCCGCGTGCTTCCATTTCCTTAATGATGGCATCAATGCCAGCGCCTTCACTGAGGAACAAATGCACGCAATCGTGCTCTGCCATGCAGTCATTCAAGCGATCCACCTCGGCATCGAGATCGAGTGCCATTTCTGGCAACCACACGGCATTCACATCCCAGCGACCTTGGCTGAGGAGCATTTCGGGATAGAAATCCCAGCGGTCGATGAGTTTCCTGTAGGATTGCGTGGTCGCTGCAGCCAGCCAACCGCAACTGCGGCCCATGACTTCGTGAACCACGAGTTGGCGCATGCTGGTGGTATTCTCGTTCGCGACATTCGCGTAGAAGAGAGCGCCTTGATCGGCCGCCGTCCACGCGCCTAACGTCTGCACAATGGGGAAGACGTCGTTGTCGACCGTCTTAGGCATGCCGACAACGGTTAGAGGGTAATTGTTAGACTGGAGGTAAGCGGCGAGGCTAGCAGCGGCCGTATTCGTATCATCACCACCGATGGTGTGGAGGATATCGATCTTGTCCTTGGTCAATTGCTCGGCCGCGACGTGGAGCGGGTCTTGCCCAGGCTGGACGAGGCCACGCTCTTCGCAGTCTTTGATGTTCGTTAGCTTGACCCGGCTATTGCCGATGAAGCTGCCGCCGAACTTGTGCAGCTTGCTGGCCTTCTGCATGACATCCTTGGGAAAGGCGACGCTCTTTCCGAGTAGCAGCCCTTGGTAACCATTGAGGTAACCCACGAGTTCGGCATCTGGGCAACTTACGGCATATTGTTCGATGAGCGCTCCGATTGATGAAGAGAGACACGGCGCGAGGCCACCAGCAGTGAGAAAAGCAATCTTGGGCATGATTTGGTATGACTAAATTAACTGTAAAGGCGAGAAAGCTTCCGGGCTGAAATCCCGGGGGAATGGGCGGCTTATTAATGTCCGATCTTCTATGGTGCAAGCGTCAAGCTGGGTGCTCGCTTGACGGACCTATGATCTATGCTCTAGAGGGTGCGTCATGCCTATTGCTACACCGAAACAATTCGCCGCCATGTTGGATGCGGCACAAGAAGGGAACTACGCTTACCCAGCGATCAATTGTTCCAGTATGGTCACCCTCAATGCGGCCCTGAAGGGCTTCGCGGACCAGAAATCAGATGGAATCATTCAGTTCTCTACGGGTGCTGGCCAATTCGCTTCCGGCCTGAATAACAAGAACGCTGCATTCGGTACCATCGCTCTCGCTGAAATGGCGCACCGTCTTGCTGAGCAGTATGATATCCTCATCGCTCTCAATACGGACCATTGCCAGCCAGAGGCTGCGGAAGGTTTCCTAGATCCTCTCTTGGAAGCCACGGCAGCGCGTCGTGCGAAAGGTGAGAATAATCTCTTTCAGAACCATATGCTCGACGCCTCGATTCTCCCTCTTGAGGAGAACATGGCGATCTCCAAGAAGTATCTCAAGAAGTGCGCTGAGTTAGAAATTATCCTCGAAGTCGAAGCTGGCGTCGTGGGTGGTGAAGAAGACGGCTCTGCTGGCACCGATGATATGCCAGAGGAATCTCTCTACACGACACCAGAAGACATGGTGGCCGTGCACGAAGCGCTTTCTGAACTCGGTCGATTCACCTTCGCCGCCACGTTCGGCAACGTCCATGGTCACTACAAGCCAGGCGCAGTGAAGTTGAAGCCTGAGATTCTCAAAGAAGGTCAAGCTGCGGTGCAAGCCAAGTATGGTGACAGCGCTCAGTTCGACCTCGTCTTCCACGGTGGTTCAGGTAGCTTGTTAGAAGAAATTCGCGAAACGTTAGGTTACGGCGTTGTTAAGATGAATGTCGATACCGACACGCAGTACGCGTTCACTCGTCCGATTGCCACGCACATGTGCGAGAACATCGAAGGCGTCCTCAAGGTTGACGGTGAGATCGGAAACAAGAAAGTCTACGATCCGCGCGCTTACCAGAAGAAGGGTGAAGCTGCCATGGCCGCTCGCATCGGCAAGGCTTGCGAAGATCTCTTGTCACCAGGCAAGACGCTCTTCGGCCAGGTCTAAGCCTGCGAAGACAACGGTTTATCAGAGCGCCCGGTTCTCCTTGGAGGCCGGGCGCTTTCTGTTGAAGAAGGGCGCTATGGAGCCAGCCCATGCTTGGCCAGCGTACGCAGAAACGTGGCTTTCGCATCACTTACGATAGAATCACCATGGGCGACGATGATTCTATCAATGTTCAAACCAGCGATCTGTTTGATGGAGGAAGCGAAGGCAGCGCGGTCCTTGATCAAGAAACGGAACAGGCGACTCATCCCTGGAAACTCGTGGAGGCCTCCGGTCGCTCGCAGGAACCACTGCGTCCATCGTCCAGCTTCGGGAGACAAGTTGAACATGAGATCGGCCAAGATGAGCGTCCGTGAGGGATGGTGAAAGAACGCGAATTCACGAATCTTCGGCATGCCACCAATCTCAATAGCCTGAAGCTCGTCGCCCCATGCATCGGGGACGTGTTCGAGACTAGAGGCCCCCCAGTGCCTCAACTCCTTTGAAGCCTGGAGGTACTAGATAGGGGAGATGCTGAAACGCGGCTCGTCCGGTTTTAGAACAAGTGTCATGGAAACACGTTGCTTCGACCAGCCATCCTGGAGTGCCAATGTTATGAATTTCGGAGACATCGTCTTGGGTGAAGTTCGCCGTGGAATGAATAACCACTTTGCCCGAATTTAATCGGATGAGGCTAACAATACGCCCCATCTGGCAACCAGCCATGCGGAGCGGGTGACGTTGCAGGAATAGGTTGGGTGCGATTTCCTCAATCATTTCTCAAGAAGTTAGACCAACTCATTCGTTGGGCAAGTCACGCTCTCTTCTTGATGAGACGGTCTAGCTAGACCTTCGCCGAAAATCCATTTTTTTGAAGAATCAGATAGCGCTATGTTAGTCTTTGGTAAACGTAACCCGTTTAATTTTAGAATATTACCACCAACAGTGATCCGATCACTCTGCTCGGCAAGAACTGCTTTTTGAGGCGGAACTCTCGTCAGAACTCAACAGGTTCGTTAACCAGGCCATCGAAATCACCTATCAATTCCCGGAGCTTGTTTCTGAAGTTGATCGC
>CALLLI010000227.1 GCA_938082635.1 uncultured Verrucomicrobiales bacterium | reverse complement strand
GCGAAATGGGGAGGAATAGGCACTGAAATCGGGTCATGAAGGCAGAAACAAGACAGAAATCGAAGAAGACCTAACCAAATCAACACAAATCCGGGAGAGACCGAAGATCGACCCGAAATAGCCGAATTCTAACACGGACACCATTGCGGGCCGCTTTTCACGAAGTCCGACAGACTCCTAGCTGTTCGCTCAAGGTTT
This sequence comes from uncultured Verrucomicrobiales bacterium, assembly GCA_938082635.1. Taxonomy (GTDB): domain Bacteria; phylum Verrucomicrobiota; class Verrucomicrobiia; order Verrucomicrobiales; family DEV007; genus JAACDM01. The sequence goes on along the minus strand of CALLLI010000227.1, from coordinate 6,233 downwards.
TCTCTTTCATCGAACCGCAATCAATTTATTAAGATATCTTAATAAATTTCGCTGCCATCTGAGTAGTTACTTATAGACAGGCGATAAAGACGTTCGTGGTTACTCGCTTCAGCATGCCGTTAGGAATCTACGTAGACTAACAATAGGTTGCCAGCGTGTGCTGCTCGATGAGCTTGAAGAGATCCTGTTTGTCGAACGGCTTAGTGAGGTAATCGATGCAGCCCGCTTCGAGAGCCTCTTGGCGGTAACTCTCGATCGCGAAGGCGGACAGGAAGATGATCGAAGGCTTCTCGGTGACTGAAGCCTCTTCGATGATCTTCCTGGTGGCTTCGAGCCCAGTCATGAAAGGCATGTCATTATCCATGAAGATCAGGTCAGGCTTCGTCTCACGCCATTTCTCCACCGCTTGCTTTCCATTCTCTGCTTCGATCACCTTAAAACCTGCCTTCTTTAGGAGAGTCCTAAGTAACAATCGGTTGGGCAATTGATCCTCGGCGATAAGGATACGGAACGGCTCAGTCCCCGAGACCAGTCGGGGAATCCCATCGATCTTTCTGTTCTCGCTCGACTTGGCTTCTACAGAAGGCACTTCATCGCAAAGGATATCGAAGGAGAAGATCGTTCCATGATTGCGCTTGCTCTCGACTCTAACATCGCCCCCCATGAGTTCGACGAAATTCTTGCTGATAGGGAGGCCTAGACCTGTGCCTTGTCCAGATTGGCGACCAGAGGCCGTCTGTGAAAAGCTCTCAAACAGACCAGAAATCTCATGGTCATCAATGCCGCAGCCGGAATCAATGATTTCAAATTGCAGACGGAGAGGGTGATCATAAGCGGGCGCATCGCTGCCGCTTACCGGTCCCAGTGACTTGAGCCGCAGGGTGATGCCACCTGTCTCTGTAAACTTGATAGAATTTCCAATGAAATTGATCAGGACTTGGCGCAGTTTCACCTTGTCCGTCGAAATCCGTGTTGGCAATGAGGTGCTTCGCTCTTCGATGAGAGTCAATCCACTGCTCTCGGCTCGGCCGCGCATCATGATGAGCACTTCTTTAATGAACGGCTCGAGATCGAAGGGTGCGGGATTCAGCTCACTCTGCCCTTGCTCGATCTTCGACATGTCGAGGATGCCATTCACCGTCTCTAGCAAGTGATTGCCGCTCGAATTAATGATGCTGATCGTATCACGATGATCCGGAGCCAAGCTTTGATCTTCTTCTAACAATTGCGTAAATCCGATGATTGAGTTGAGCGGTGTGCGGAGTTCGTGCGTCATCTTTGCCAGGAAATCGCTCTTGGCCTGGTTTGCGGTCTCCGCAGCGTTACGGGCCCTTTCCAGCTCGAATTTGCTCTGCTGCTCGGTCAGGAGAAGTTGGTGGTGCATCATGGATCTTCCGATCTGAGAAGCCACCGTTTCCATGAGTTGAACGTCGTCAGCACCCCATTGTTTCGGTTCCTCAGCGCCCACGATGACGAGACCATTGACCTGGCTTTGATTCATCGTTGGCAAGATCAAGAGGGCCCTCAGGCCAGACTTGAGCACGGCGGCTGCCCAAGAATCCAATCGAGAGTCGGTGGCGACATTCGAGACGATTAACGGTTCGCCGGCTGCGAGAGTATCTTGAGCTAAAAGGTAGCTACGGGAGAGCGAATCTAATCCAGAAACACTCGCGTCAGAGGTCAACAACTCAGAAATCAGGTTCAGACTATCTTTACCCGGAATCACTTCAAAGATGCCACCGTAGGCACCATTGAAATAGTGGCCGAGATGCTCTAACGTTACTTTATAGAGATTTGGATTGTCGGACGTCTCTGTAGCGGAATTGAGAACCATGGTACGCTGAAGCTCATCGGCCAACGCCGCTTCAGCTTTATTTCGTCCGTTCTCGAGGACCTCTTGATGACGAAGAGAGCGTTGGTGGCGTTGCTTAAAGAATCTGATCGCTAGAGCTGCGACGAGTCCAAGACTCATCAGCACACTGCCGACGATGAACCACCATGTGAGATACCACGGTGGCGAAATCTTAATCTCCATGACCGCGTCGTTCTGATTCCAGCGAGCGCCGTCGAGGGACGACTGCACCTGCAACTGATAATCTCCAGGGGGCAGACCCGTATAGGAAGCAAGTCGCTCCTTACCAGCATGGGTCCAGACCCTTTCAAGCGGAAGCATACGGTAACGGAATCGATTCCGAGCAGGCACCGTGTAATCCAGCGTGGCAAAGGTTAGGCCTACACGAGTGCCACGGTCGAACGGCAGATCGAGCCTCTTGGTGAGTCCAATAGGCTTTTTTAAATGCGGGTTGGTCTCTGCGGGCTGCTGCTTGACACCGTTTATTTCGAGTCCTGTTAGTATCGGCTGGTGGGCAAGCTTATCCTTCGGCAGCTTGTCGATATCGATCTCTGAAACTCCCTTGTCCCCACCAAAGTAGAGGCGCCCGGAACGATCCCTAGTGTAGGCGTTCGGGTGAAAATTAAGCGCGGCCAGGCCATCGTCGGTATCGAATACTCGGAAATGCCCCGGAGCGGCGTTGTTGGCAATGCCACTGCTCGTGCTCAGCCACACAGTGCCCTTCGCACTCAAGAGTAATCCTTGAATATCGTTATCCGGAAGATCCGAATTGTTAATATGATAACGGTCAATGTCGTCTGTCTGATGATCGTAAACGAAGACGCCGTGTCCTAGCGTTCCGATCCACAGATGATCCTGCTGATCCACAACCATAACGGTGGTGATGATGTCAGTTAATTCACGGTGAAGGTCTTCAAAGGACTCACTTTCTGGATCATGCACCTGCACGCCGCCTGCGTCAGTGCCCACGTGAAGAAGGCCATCGGGGCTAATATAGAGTGCCGTGACCACATCGCTATGCAATGACCCAGAGTTGCTTCGTTCGTGGTGGAAAGTCTTGAAGCCCTCACTCCGACTTCCATAAGCAAGCCCATCGCGTGTGCCTACCCACATGTTGCCTGCGCTGTCTTGGGCAAGAGCCGTAATAGCATCACTAACAATCGTGTCTACCCGAGCCAGCTTTGACGTGGCTGGTTGCCAATACTGGAGACCTTGATCTCGCGTTCCTATCCAGAGTGAGCCGTCATCTTCTCCGATGAGATCCGAAACATTCCAGAAGGAGGCACGCAAATTAGGATGGGTTGCCATCCGCATCCTACTATTTTCGGTATCCTGGTAGGCAAAGAGTCCCCCCGCCGTGCCTATCCACAAGGTGTCATCTGCCGCCGTGGTGAGCCCGAAGACCGCATCATGCCCTAACGATAACTTATCGTTGGCCCGATGTCTATACTGAGTGAACCAGGTCTCATTCAAGCCAAAGCGGCTCACTCCGGCCCGATGCCCGACCCACATGACCCCTCGACGATCCTCAAACAAACACTGCACTTCATTACTGCCCAAAGACCGCAAATCCGAAGGATCTTGTTGGTAGACGTCGAAACGATTGGAAGCAGCCTCATACAATGCTAGTCCTCGACTGGTCCCAACCCATAACCGATCTTGACTGTCCTTCAGGAGAGACGTAATATGATTGCTAGGAATCTTCGCGCGAGCGTCAGGATGCTCCAGGAAATGGGCAACCTCTTGAAACCCTTTGAGCTGATACAACCCAAGATCATAGCTACCCACCCAAAGCGTTCCGTTGGGCATAGGCTGGAGCGCCTTGATCGCTGAGGCACACGACCAGCGATTGACCAGTGTTCCGTTTTCCGAAAGGTCCCATGAGAGCACTTGCCCCTTGTTCGTGCCCAACAAAAGTGAAGTGTTATCCTTTTCCCACGCAAGCGCCGTGATTGAGAATATCGGAAACACAAGCTCTAGATCATTGCTATCATTTTCCCATCTATATAGTCCCGCGCCAGTACCCACATAGACTTGATCAGAGTTCGGGTCTTTCAAAACAACAGATGAACTAACTATACCACCATTTAACTCTTGAGCGCCAGCTGCAGTTTGCAGAAAGTTGTATATCTTGACCTCCGTCCTAGTGGCTACGAGTAGCTTCGTTTTCCCGACCTTAACCATGTCGCGGATGGCCAATCTGGACCCGCCCGCATTGGCTATATTCTGGTCTAACGAACCGATGCTATTCATCTCGTAGCCATCGAATCGGCGAAGCCCATCTGCCGTCCCAAACCAAACGAATCCCATGCCATCCTCCTCAAAACTTAAGGCGCCCCCCTGAGGAAGGCCGTCAAGCGTCGTTAGATTAGAAAAGCGGATGGCTTCATTTCCTGAGAGAATCCCCGGGAAAGCGAAACTAAAGAGACTAAGAACTCCAAGAATTACTCGAGCAGCGGAAAAAAACACTCGTACCTGACAATATGACTCAATCGCGCAATCCGTACATGAGAAAGTGGCTGTATTCTGGCGATGAAATGGAATCCTTGGCATTACTATTGGTAGCTATAATATAAAATCTATAAATAAAAAGAATTATCGTATAGCAATATCCCTTAGATGGTCCCAAATAATCCTTACATGGCCCCTCTGTTCCATAGTAAATCGTTCCCACGGCGACTCGGGTTCAGCCTTGTCGAAATGTTGGTGGTCATTGCCATCATAGGAATTATTACCCTGATCTCGTTGCCATTGATCACGAATTTTATTTCGACCGGCGAGAAAACCGTCGCTAAGATTAATGCTCAAAATACCGTAGGAGTGTCCCAGAAGCTCTCGGTCATCGGTGTGGCCCACGTGCTCCCAGAATCATTAGGCGGCGCCGAAGCGACGACACGACTTCTACGCCGGGGCATCCGAGTTTCTGAAGGCCCCATGCAAGGGAAACACTTCGCAATCAGTGGCATCTCTGACGAGAACATCGAGGCGGCAGCCATTTTCATGAAAATTATTTTTAATGACGAAGTGCTCCAGCTTGGTTACAATCCTAACGCTGACTTTAGCCCATGAGCGATCTTGACGCCATTGAGGCTAGCCAGGCACCCGCGAAGACAAGCACTTGGCTCTCGCCCCCTGCAAAGCTAATAATTTGCGCCTTGTTCATCCAGGCTTGGCTGGTGATACTTCACTTTCGATTGGCTGGTCATGCCACCGCCAATGTTCGGGTCATTGGCCAGGCCTTTGATCTCATGCGAGAGTCAAGCATACCAACTGCGTTTGCCGCTCTCCAAGCGATGATTGCCTGCGTCATTGCTGGCATTATCGCTAGGGTAGCTCGCAAAAATGGCAGCACCAAGAGACGTTGGCTCGGCTGGCTCGGCGTCATGGCGATCTTCTTGATCATTGCGGCAGATGATGCGGCCGCCATTCACGAGAGGGTGAATGCCATCGTTTCGTTAGAACTCATCGAAAGGCTACAGTATCCCAGCTATCCCTGGCACGTGATTTTCGTCCCGTTCTTTGTTGTGGCTTTGCTAGTAACACTATGGACGGTACGGGCCGACCTAACACTCACACTAGCGCAGAAAATCTCGCTGGTCGTTGCCTTACTCTGCTTCGCGCTATCGCAGAGCTTTGATTTTGCAGAAGGCTGGGAAATGATGACTCGCACTCTAGGTGATCCGATACCGACCCAGCTGACTCAGATGATGCTGGTCGAAGAAATCATGGAGATGATTGGCACCACACTCTTCATCTACGTCTTTCTAACTACTCTGCTCCATAATCTACCGCAGCTTTTTCCCTCCATGCCGCGTTCAACCAAAACCGAACCTACCAAATCATTAAATCGAATAAGTTAAACATAATACCAAGCTGTCGCAAGCGAGCCCTCTTTGCCTGCCTGCTGAGTTGTCTTGCTGTGCTATCCAGCAACGCTGCCGAAACCGGGAGTATTGATGTGACTTCTTCTGAAGGTAGCCTACGCAACGGGAATAGCAACGGGTCAGTTAACCATGGCAACCCTGTGCCTAAAATTGCGAAGAATGCTAATTCTGCTGTCTTCGTGAAGCAACGCATTGCCGAGGATGCCTTTGTCATCCAGTGAGCGGATTACTCCGCGGCACTCCAGTCCTACTTGGACTACGCGGTTAAGTTAACCGAATTACTGAGCCAACTAACACCTGAAGAGCAAAACGAGGTGTTTTACGGAAACAACTATTACAGATCGGCGTAAGTCCGGTTGTATTTCCAGAGCGTGAGATTGTGGGAATTATATCAAAGTAAGGGTTGTACGTCAGGAATCTAGCATTAGCTTTCAGCGGTCGCGCAGCACCCGTGAAAAAAACTCTGGATTTCTCACTCTCACAGACTCAAATCGTTC
>CALLLI010000226.1 GCA_938082635.1 uncultured Verrucomicrobiales bacterium | reverse complement strand
CAAAGATCCGCGGCTGCTGAAGATGCGAGAAAAGCTACGAAGCGAAGAAGGAAAAGCCCGCTACGCCAAACGCAACCACACGGTAGAGACAGCCTTTGGAATCATCAAAGAAGTGATGGGATTTCGAGGATTCATGTTACGCGGGTTAGAGAAAGTGAAAAGGAAATGGACCCTTGTGTGCTTAAGTTACAATCTCAAACGCCTACACCGACTCAAAGCCTCCTGAAGCGCGAAATGGGGAGGAATAGGCACTGAGGATAACATCGCATTATTCACTGGCCCTACCGGCCACGGTTTTTCACAGGAAAACCGCGAAGCCATGTATCGTTGGTTTAATCGAACCACTGGTGTTTCGGATCAGAAGGTCGAATCTGAGATTACGATCGAGAAGGACGAGACACTCTATTGTGCGCCGAATGGCCAAGTATCGGAACTCGAATCGAAACCCGTCTACCATTTCACCGCCGACACCGCCTCTCATCTCAAGGAGAGCAGAGGTAACGTTTCCGGACGCCAACTGGGGGCTGCCATTAGCAAGGTCTTAAACCTCTCCGTGCCGGAGAACGCTCCCGACTACCGGATTCTCCGCTCCCGACGCTCGCGGAAGTATCCATCGCCGCACGCAACCACTTATGCCGTCGAGACCAAGCCCGGGATCCAAGCCTTGGTCTATTTGCTAGGTGACGAAAGACATGACGCTCGGCCGCCTCGCGGAAGAAAGTGCGCGGTCCTCTATGTGCCGCACCTCTCTAGCGATACCGAACTGCGCCACGAAACGTTGCTGCGGGAGTTACCCGAAAGAGAACCGGAGTCTGCATTTTACACGTGCGATGTGCGCGGATGCGGCGAATCTCAACCGGACACCTGTGGTCAGGATTCGTTTCTTCAACCGTATGGGAGCGATTACTTCTATGCGATTCACGCTCTCATGCTCGATGATCCGTACTCTGCGCAACGCGTTCGCGATCTCTTGCGCGTGATCCAGTGGCTCACCTCATACGGGTACGAACAGGTTCACTTGGTCGCGAAAGGCCGGGGAACCGTCCACGCAACCATCGCGGCGCTCTTATCTGCTGAGGTCGTCCAAGTCACCTTGCAAGACGCCCTTCCCTCATTCCATGAAGTCGCCACCTCGGAGACTTATGACTGGCCGTTGTCTTGCTTCATCCTTGATGTGTTGAAACACGTTGATCTTCCTGACATTTATCGTGAACTTGAACAACACAAGGGCTTGAAGTTTCTCTGATCAGACAACACCGTGGAGAATTGCGTTGTTCTTTTCAAGAATGAATCCGGATTGAAATTGTGTAAGGCCCAGCTCCGCATAGCTCTAGCTTCCCAATCTATGAAAGTGCAGCTCCTATTTCTCGTCGGCTTCGGCGCCCTCATCAGCGGCGTGAGGATAGTCCACGCACAAGAGGCAATTTCGTGCTCCCATGTTTCGGTTTTAGGGGTTAATCTCAACGTGATCCTGATCATGAACTCAAATCAGACCCTTCCGCTCTGGTTTCCTTCAATCGTTCTAGCCCTGATGCCCGCAAAGTAGCTAACTCTCACATTATCGTATATGAAGACAAACGCACCTCTCTCCCCACCCTCCAGACGCGACTTCCTGCGAAAGGGCACCATCACTGGAGCCGGTCTCTTGATCATGCCCTCGGGCTCTCTCTTCGGCGCGAGCGCCGCCAGCAACCGTCTGAATATCGCGTTGATTGGTGCACATGGTAGGGCGCGGGCACACTACGCGACCTTGCAGAAAGAGAATGTGGTGGCCGTTTGCGACGTCCACCAGGACAAGCTGGCTCTCGGCATGAAGGCCTTTCCCAAAGCAAAGGTTTATGAAGATTGGCGAAAGTGTATGGACCATCCGGGGCTCGATGCCGTGCTCTGTTGCACCCCGGATCATCACCACGGGTTCATTTCGAACTGGGCTCTCCAGCGCGACCTCCACGTTTACATGGAGAAGCCGCTCGCCATCACCGTGAACGAAGCACGCACGGTACGTGAAACTTACCTCACCAAGAAACACAAGCTGGCCACACAAGTGGGCATGCAGCGCCACGCCAATGACAACTTCCCCCGGCTTCGTGAAATGATTCAAGATGGCGCCATCGGTGCCTTGAAAGACGTGCACGTTTGGGGAAACCGAAAGATCCCGAAGCCAGGCTACTTGCCAGCCGCAGGAACGCCGCCAGACACCCTCAACTACGACCTCTGGCTCGGACCGTCGCCAGAGCATCCTTACAATCCAGGCTACTTCTCAGGGAGTGCCGGGGCGAATTGCCTGAACTGGAACATGTACTGGGACTTCGGCATTGGACAAATGGGCGACATGGGCAGCCATACGATGGATCTCGTTTGGAATGTGATCGATGCCGAGCTGCCCACCTCGATTGAGTCCACGTCTCCGGAGCAGTTCAATCCAGACGTGACTCCCGTGGAACTGACATCCATCTACCAGTTTCCCAAGAATAGCTGGCGCGGTGACCTGCGCGTCACCTGGTACCAGGGAGGCGCCATGCCCAAGTCACCCTTCCCCTGGGTCGATTTGAACAAAATCGGTCACGGTGCGCTCTTCAAGGGAGACCAAGGTTTTGTCGTCGCCGATTTCTCGAAACGCCTTCTCATCCCCTATGGCAAAGATGCGAACCTAACGTATTACCAGCCGCGCGCTGAATCAGACCTCACGCCACCCCTGGGGCACTTCCAGGAACAGTGGCTCCAAGCCTGCAAGAACGACAAGCCATCCGAAACGGCCTGCAATTTTGAATACAGCGCCAACATGATCGAAACCATGTGCCTCGGCCTCGCCGGTTTCCGCGCAGGAGACGGGCTGGAATACGATGGGAGCCAAGGCCAGATCACAAACATCGCTTCCGCTAACGAATTCCTGACAAAGCCCTATCGCGACGGCTGGGCAATGACTGGTTAGACATATAGGATTTACCGATGCCCACACCAAACTACTCACAGGAAAAACGCCAGCGGGAGCTGCTCAAGAAAAAGAAGAAAGAAGAAAAGCGTCGACAGAAATTGCAGGCGAAACAAGAGGACGAGAAAAGTGAGCCGCCGGGTGATTAGAGGGTAGCACTGACGGGTACCTCGAGCTGGACGAGCCACGCCAATGAGGCATGATGGCCAGTTCGATCTGCTGGAGTCTGTGTTGATCCCGCCTTCGGCTTTGCCCTGCCACGTAGGCAGGCGGGTTGAGGGCTAAGTAGTGTTTAAGTGCTTTGATAGAGTCTTCGGTCTTCCCTAGCGGACCTGGAAAGATCGTCGGAACCACTCTCTGGTTTACTGTTTTCTTAGTCGTCAGCCACGCTAACGGTCGATAGCATTTCCGTATGATGACCTCTTACGTCTCTCGTCGGCGCTTTCTCCAAACCAGCGTTGCTATGGCAACGGCGGCACCCATGGTGTCCTTCGCGGCGGAAGACTATCCGCTGAAATCGCGCCTGCTCAAAACCCTGAAGATCGGCATGGTTAAAGAGGGAGGCTCGCTCACCGAGAAATTTAACGCTGCCAAGAAGGCCGGATTCGACGGCATTGAAATGAACGCGCCTGGAATCGATGTCAACGAGACGAACACCGCGATCGCCGTTTCGGGGCTTCCTGTGGATGGGTCCGTGAACTCTGGGCATTGGGGTGTTCGGCATACCGATCCTGATGCGGGTGTGCGTGCGAAAGCGCTTGAAGCCCTGAAGGAAGGGCTTCGCCAAACGAAAGCGGTCGGTGGCCACACGCTGCTGCTGGTCGTCGGCCACGGCAAGGATGGTCCGGAAAAGGAGATTTGGCCTCGCTCGGTAGAGAACATTGCCAAGGCGATTCCGCTGGCCGCCGAGTTGGGGGTCGCGATCGCCATAGAAAATGTCTGGAACCACTTCTGCTACGATCATGAAGGCAACGCCGATCAGACGGCCGAGAAATTTCTTCGCTATGTCGACGACTTCAACTCGCCTTGGGTCGGCATGCAATTCGATATCGGCAATCACTGGAAATATGGCTCGATGGGAGACTGGATTCGCACGCTAGGCAAACGCGTGATCAAACTCGACGTCAAAGGGTTCTCTCGGAAGGCTGACAAATTCACCAAAATCGGTGAAGGAGATCTCGATTTCGCTGACGTGCGCAAGGCTCTCACCGAGATCAATTTCCACGGTTGGTGCGCCGCCGAAGTCGGGGGCGGCGATTTGAACCGGTTGAAAGAGGTCTCCGCGAACATGGACCGAGTCTTCGGATTGGCTTGAGCGCTTTGATAGAGTCTTCCCTTTCTTCCCTGACAACGACCTCGCGCGGTTAGCCGAGAGGCGAAGCAAGTTAGAGAGATCTAATTGGCAACGTCCGCTTCACTTCTGAATGCCTACGTGAGTTTCTTCAACTCGCTGATTCTCTGTTTCCTCTGTGGCCTGGGGGCAGAGTTGTTCAACCGTCTCCGGTGTTGGAACGCCCTTGTAGTGAACGACCCCCGATTGGCAATAGTGTAGCACGGGCTTCCAGCCGGTGACCCGACCTAGAAGGCCCGGCTACATTAATCTCACCCTTATTTCCGCGACATTCGGCGTCTCGCCGCCATCCATACGCTGTTCTTCGACGGCGGCGAGACGCCACCGCTACCATTGACGTTCTAATCTAACAAAGTAGATCTAGGCATCGGAGGGAAAGGAATGGCCTGACACAACCCTTGATTTCCCTAGCGTTGATGCTCGGCCCGTGAAAAGGTGAGAGCCTCTCCTATGCGCCTCGCACTCATCCTCGCTCTCTTGAGCACCTTCGGCGGTTGTCACGAACTGAGCCCAAAACAGAAAGCGGCTCGCCGCCACATGGTCGCCGTGAGCACAAAGGGACCCCATGTCCAAGCGCTTGCTGACCTCATCGATTGGGACCGACTTGACGCGCTCACAGGAAAGCGGGCGGCCACGCCAATACTTCGGAAGGCCTGCCACCGTCTAGAGCTTGCCAGAAAAGATGGGGCAAACCTAACCCTCCTCATTCACGCGGCACAGAAGAAGAATGGGGTTCGAGGCACCTCGCGGGCCGACGCTGTGGCACTCAGCCTCAACCAGAATCACTCCCTGCTGCGGACGATGGGTTGTTTGAATGAGTCGGGCATGGCTAGCCTAAAGGAGGGCAAGTCTCCGGCGATCACCAAAGGCAAGCATTTCAGAGAGATCGCAACCGTTGATCGGATCGTGCCCCTGAGTGTCGTGCCAGCGTTGGAAAATCGGCTCTACAATCTGCGTTTTCTCGCTGAATCCGTGCATCGTTCGAACGGGGATCCTATCACTTCCTCGAATCTCAGATCGGCTGACCGCTGGTTTGAGCGCGGCTTGTTGTCGAAAGCCGAAATAGACGCGGTTGAGGCCACGTATCTGTCCCAGGTTGCTTCGGAGATGCGAAGCAAGCAAAGCTTGGATCGCTAAGGATCCCTATCCGCAATTCTGTTTGCGAACCTTCAGACATGGGAAATGCTGCGGTGCTCGACGATCCTGGTCGTGTCACTGCGCCCCCGGTGGCCGTCGAAGCCTAGGAAAGGCACGACACCGATCCTATCTCCCGTCATCTCCGAATGAGAAACGAACAGATCGCTAGATCTCTGGACTAGTGCTACAGCTATCCAAGAATGGGCTTTAAAATATGAAATCACGGGATGATACCAATGGGCTCGTAACCCTTCCGAAATTCAATACCGTGGGTCATCTCGTAGTAGACGGTCCCGACAGCAAACTCTCATTCGTCGCAGGAGAGGATGTGACCCTCCTGCATAAAGATGTCCAGGCGTTGAGAGGCAGCCGGTGGTCAACGACAATTAGAACTCCCCGTACGGCGACAACTATAATTCCCCGCCTCAGCGCGTAGGAAGTAGCGCTTGCCGCATGAGTTCCCTTTGCCGTAACGTTACGATAGTGGTCCCTCGCTGGCGCGCAGCGCTTGCAGCGCGGCGGCGTGGGCCGCGCAACGTGGCCGCCCCCCTCCGTGGCGGCTGGAATGCTGGGCGCCCGTTCTCTGGGGGGCGAAAGGGGAAGGGGGAACAACGCCACATCGCTTC